>JAQCKI010000098.1 GCA_027592645.1 Chloroflexota bacterium
TCCCGGTGGCGCCACAGCCCGCCCCCGCCGGCACCTACAAGTTCGGTGAGAACGGCGTCGAAGGTAAGTGCGTCTTCTGCGGCCAGTACGTCATCAAGGGCGGCCTGGCGTGGGGCAAGAAGTCCGTGCTTTGCCCGGACTGCGCGCAGAAGAACCCGGCCGCAGCCCAGAAGGCCGCCGCCCGCTAACGCCGCAACGGCTCGCTCACATCGATGGCCCCGGCGATTGCCGGGGCCTTCGTGCGTCTGATGGCGAGACGAACATAGGCATCCGGGCGGGGTAAGATGGCCGGACTGAGACCGAGGATGTCGCCCGTGACCGCCGCACCTGCCCTCTCCCTGAGCACCGCCGCCGCCGACCGCATCGAGGCACTCCACCTCGCGCTGGCGGAGCGGATCCTGGTGCTTGATGGCGCGTGGGGCACGCTCATCCAGGGCTACCGCCTGGACGAGGCCGGGTTCCGCGGCGAGCGGTTCCGTGACTGGCCGGTGGACCTGAAGGGGGACACTGACCTCCTGAACCTCACCCGCCCGGACATCGTCCGCGAGATTCACGACCGCTATTTGGACGCCGGCGCGGACATCACCTCCACCAATACGTTCACCGCCACCCGCATCGCACAGGCCGACTACCGGCTGGAGGACTATGCGCGCGAGATCAACCGCGAGGGCGCTCGCATCGCCCGCGAAGCGGCGGACGCGGCCACCGCGCGTGATGGGCGACCTCGATGGGTGGCCGGCTCGCTCGGCCCGACGAACCGCGCCGCCTCGATCTCACCGGACGTGAACGACCCCGGCGCGCGCAACACCACCTTCGACGAACTGCGCGAGGCTTACCGCGACGCCGCCATCGGCCTGCTGGAGGGCGGCGCGGACATCCTGGTGGTGGAGACGATCTTCGACACGCTCAATGGCAAGGCGGCGATCTTCGGCATCGACGAGCTGTTCGAGGAACTCGGGTACCGGGTGCCCCTGATCCTCTCGGGCACGATCGTGGACGCCTCCGGGCGCACGCTCTCCGGGCAGACCCTGGAGGCGTTCTGGATCTCGATCCGCCACGCGCGCCCGTTCGCGGTCAGCCTGAACTGCTCGCTGGGGCCGGAGCAACTGCGCGCCTACGTCGGCGAGTTATCCCGCATGGCGGACGTACCGGTCGCGGCCTACCCGAACGCCGGCCTGCCGAACGAGTTCGGCGGCTATGACGAGACCCCGGAGCAGATGGCGGCATCACTCGGCGCGTGGGCGCGAGACGGGCTCCTGAACATCGCCGGCTCCTGCTGCGGCAGCGGGCCGGACCACACGCGCGCCATCGTGGCGGCCGTCCGAGGCGTTCCGCCGAGGCGCATCCCAACGGACGAGCGGCACGTCATGCGCCTCTCCGGCCTGGAAGCGGTGGAGGTGGGCGCGTAGGTGACCTCCGGGACTGACCAGGGAGGCTCCACCGACCGGCGCGCGACCTTCGTCAACATCGGCGAACGGACGAACGTCACCGGTTCCGCGCGCTTCAAGCGCCTGATCCACTCGGGCGACTTTGATGCGGCGCTGGATGTTGCACGCCAGCAGGTGGACGCCGGTGCCCAGATTCTCGATGTAAACCTCGACGACGCGATGCTGGACTCAGAGGCGGCGATGACGCGCTACCTCACGCTCATCGCGTCTGAGCCAGACATCGCGCGGATCCCGATCATGGTGGACTCATCGAAGTGGTCCGTGATCGAGGCCGGTCTGAAGTGCGTGCAGGGCAAAGCGATCGTGAACTCGATCAGCCTCAAGGAAGGCGAGGACGCGTTCCTCGAAGCCGCGCGCAAGGTGCGCCGATACGGCGCCGCGGTGGTGGTGATGGCGTTCGACGAGCAGGGCCAGGCCGACACGGCCGAGCGCAAGTTCGCGATCTGCGAGCGGTCCTACCGGCTGCTGGTCGATGTCATCGGCTTCCCGCCCGAAGAGATCATCTTCGACGCCAACATCTTCGCGATCGCGACCGGCATCGAGGAGCACAACGACTACGCCAACGGCTTCTTCGATGCGGTCCGCATGATCAAACAGCGCCTGCCCTACGCGAAGACCTCCGGCGGTGTCTCCAACGTCTCGTTCGCCTTCCGTGGCAACAACCCGGTGCGCGAGGCGATGCACGCCGTCTTCCTCCTGCACGCGATCGAGGCGGGACTGGACATGGCGATCGTGAACGCGGGCGCGCTGCCCGTGTACGACGACATCCCGGAGGACCTTCGCGTGCGCGTGGAGGACGTGATCCTCAACCGCCGCGCGGACGCATCCGACCGCCTGCTTGAGATCGCCGAGCGCTACCGCGACGCCGGCGGTACACAGGCCAGCGGCCCGAACCTGGAGTGGCGCAGCGGCTCCGCGCGCGAGCGCGTCACGCACTCGCTCGTCCACGGCATCGACGACTACATCGTGGAAGACACGGAGGCGCTCCGCCAGGAGGTCGCCCACCCGCTCGAGGTCATCGAGGGGCCGTTGATGGACGGCATGAACGTCGTCGGCGACCTGTTCGGCGCGGGCAAGATGTTCCTGCCGCAGGTCGTGAAGAGCGCGCGCGTCATGAAGAAGGCCGTCGCCTACCTGGAGCCCTACATCCAGGCCGCCAACCGCGCCGATGGCACCGTGCAGCGCGCCAACGGCAAGATCGTGATGGCGACCGTGAAGGGCGATGTCCACGACATCGGCAAGAACATCGTGGGCGTCGTGTTGCAGTGCAACAACTACGACGTGGTGGACCTGGGCGTGATGGTGCCCGCCGCCACGATCCTGGAGACCGCCCGCCGCGAGCACGCGGACGCCATCGGCCTCTCCGGGCTGATCACGCCGAGCCTCGATGAGATGTGTTATGTCGCTTCAGAGATGCAGCGCGAGGGCTTCACCCTGCCGTTGCTGATCGGCGGTGCGACCACCAGCCGCATCCACACCGCGGTCAAGATCGCGCCGAACTACGACGGCCCGGTGCTGTACGTGCAGGACGCGTCACGCGCCGTGGGGACGGTCTCGTCGCTGCTCTCCGACACGCAGCACGACGCACTCGTTGCCGGCACGCGCGCCGAGTACGACCGCATCCGCGAGGAGCACCTGGACCGCCAGGAGCAGACCGAACGTTACCCGATCGCGGAGGCGCGGGCGCTCCCCGCCCCCGTGTCGTGGGAGGGCTACACGCCGCCGGTACCTCGAACCCCCGGCCTGACGGTGCTCGACGGCTTCCCACTCGCCGACCTCGTCGAGCGGATCGACTGGACGCCGTTCTTCCAGACGTGGGAACTCACCGGCACCTACCCAAAGATCTTCGATGACCCGACCATTGGCGAGCCCGCCCGGAACCTGTACGCAGACGCCCGCGCGATGCTCGATCAGATGCTCGCGGAGCAGTGGGTCACCGCTCGCGGCGTCCTTGGCCTGTGGCCGGCGAACAGCATCGGCGACGACATCGAGGTCTACACCGACGAGTCGAGGGCGCATGTCGCGGGCGTCATCCACACGTTGCGGCAGCAGACCAGCAAGGGCCGCGGCCGTGCGGAGAACTTCGCGCTCTCCGACTTCATCGCGCCGAAGGCGACCGGGCTCGCGGACTACCTCGGCGGGTTCGCTGTCTCCACCGGCTTCGGGGAAGCGGAGCGCGTCGCCGCGTTCCAGGCGCAGCACGACGACTACCGTGCGATCCTGCTGCGCGCCCTGTGCGACCGCCTCGCCGAGGCGTTCGCGGAGCGCCTGCACGAGCGCGTTCGGCGCGAGTACTGGGGCTACGCCCCGGACGAGGCGCTGGACAACGAATCGCTCATCGCGGAGCGGTACCAGGGCATCCGCCCTGCCCCCGGGTACCCGGCCTGCCCGGATCACACGGAGAAGCGCACGCTCTTCGACTTGCTGCACGCTGAGGCGAACACCGGCATCGAACTGACCGAGTCATTCGCCATGATGCCGGGCGCGGCTGTGAGCGGCATGTACTTCAGCCACCCGCAGGCGCGCTACTTCGGTGTCGGGCGCATCCTGCTCGACCAGGTACAGGACTACGCCGTGCGCAAGGGCATGACCCTGGCCGAGGCGGAACGCTGGCTCGCGCCGAACCTCGGCTACGTCCCGCCGCGCCGGTAGCGACGGTGCCACGCACGCAGCGACCGATGCCCGCGCCCGCGCGATACTGACGTCATGGCATCACCCGAGACCCGGCTCGTCGCGTTCCTCCGAGGCATCAACGTCGGCGGCATCAACATCAAGATGGCCGACTTGGCCACGCTCTTCGAGGGCCTTGGCTACACCGACGTGCGCACGGTCCTGGCCAGTGGCAACGTGCTCTTCGACACGAAGGAACGCGACCGCGCCGTCACCAAGCAGCGGATCGAGGCCGCGCTCACCGAGCGCTTCGGCTACGAGGCGTGGGTAATCCTGCTCGACCTACCCGCGATCAAGCGGGTGATCGAGGGCTACCCCTTCGACGAGTCCGATGAGTCGAAGCAGCCGTGGGCGATGCTCCTCGCCGAGCCGAGCGTGCTCGACGGCCTGCTGAGCGCCGCGGGCGACCTCGACCCGTCCGTGGAGCGTCTGCAAGCGGGCGACGGGGTCCTCTACTGGGAGGTCACGAAGGGCGAAACGGTCAGGAGCGTCTTCGGCAAGCACAGTGGAAAGGCGCGCTTCAAGGCGCTCACCACCACGCGCAACCTGCGCACGCTGCGGAAGTTGGTGGACTAGTCCAGCCCCGGCCGCAGGCCGAGGTTCGCGACCACCGCCCGGACGGCGTCCGAGAAGTTCATCGTGTACAGGTGCAGACCCGGCGCGCCGGCGGCCAGTAGCCCCTCGCCCAGCCGCGTCGCGACCTCCACGGCGATCTCTCGGCGTGCGTTCACGTCCTCACCGGCGGTTTCGAGGCGGGCGACGATCTCCGCGGGGAACTCCGTGTTGTTCATCGCCGCCATCCGACCAACGCCCTCGATGTTCGTGGGCGGCATCACGCCGGGGATCACCGGCGTCTCCACGCCTCGGGCCTGCATCTCCTCCATGAAGCGCTCGTAGTACTCCACGCGGAAGAAAAACTGCGTCATCCCGAAGTCCGCGGCGCGCAGTTTCGCCGCCTGGTGCTCCCGGTCGGCCTCGGTGGCTGCGGCCATCGGGTGGCCCTCCGGGTGCGCCGCCACACCGATGGCGAACGACGCGCGCTCGCGCGCGAACGCGACGAGGTCGATCGCGCGGGTGAACTGCCCGGGCCGGGTGTCCGCGCCGCCCTCCGGCAGGTCGCCATGCAGCGCCAGCAGGTTCTCGACGCCATCGTCGCGGTAGGCATCGAGCAACGCACCGATCTCGTCGCGCGTGTGCGCTACGCACGTCAGGTGCGGCATCGCGGTCACGCCCAGGTCGTGGCGGATGTGGTGGACCACCTGCGCCGTCGGCCCGCGCGAGGAGCCACCGGCGCCGTACGTCACCGACATGAACGAGGGCTGCAGCCGCGCCAGCCGCGCCAGCGTCCGGTTCAGGCGGCGCGCGCCCTCCTCGTCGCGTGGAGCGGAGAACTCAAACGAGAGCGTGGGGCCCGAGCGCAGCAGGTCGGTGATCTTCGGCATCGGACGATCCTCGTGCCCGAAGCGAGTCCACGCAACGCAGGCGCCCTACTTGCGGCGCGAAGCCTGCCACTCGTCGTGGGATGGAACGGGCTGACGGACGACGTAGAGTAGGTAGTAGCAGCCCATCTCGCCGAGGAAGGAGAAATTCTTCCTGAGCGACTTCACCGTCTCCTCGAAGCCGCCGTGCGATTCCAGGTACTTCTTGAAGGTGCCGTGCTCGCGTTCCAGTTCCAGGATGCGCTGGGCGTTCGAGACGATGCCTTCCAGCTTTCGCCGGTTCCGGATCACCCGGGTGTCCTGCATGAGCGTGGCTAGCCGCTGCTCGTCGTATGCGGCGACCTGCTCTGCGTCGAATTCATCGAAGGCGTCCCGGATGCCCGGCCATTTCGCATACACGACGTCCCAGGACATGCCGCTCTGGAACACGGCCTTACTCATGACCTCCAGGTAGTCGCCTGGGCGCTTCGCCCGAATCTGCGGCGGCGGCCCATACTCCCGTCCCGTACGTGATGGCATGATGGCCTCTCTCCACACCTCGAGCCTCACACGATAATCGGCGCGCAGACGCCCGGCACGAACGAATGGCAGGCACGATGCGATACGTGATCTACGGGGCGGGTGCGATTGGCGCGGGCGTGGGCGGGCGGCTCCACCAGCACGGGTTCGATGTCACGCTGATCGCTCGTGGCGCACACCTCGCAGCAATGCAGCGCGATGGCCTGCGGTTGCGCGCACCGGGCGAGGACGTCCGTATCGCTGTGAAGGCGGTCGGGCATCCCTCGGAGATCGAGTGGCGCGGCGACGAGGCCGTGATCCTGACGATGAAGACGCAGGACACGCCCGCCGCGCTGGAGGACCTCCGCGCCGCCGCCGGGTCGGACGTTCCGGTGTTCTGCGCGCAGAACGGCGTGGAGAACGAGCGCATGGTCGCGCGCCGCTTCCGCCGGGCCTACGCCATGCTGATCCACATGCCCTCCACCTTCATCACCCCTGGCGAGGTGATCATTCAGAGCGCACCGGTGACCGCGGTGATGGACGCCGGTCGGTTCCCCTCCGGCACCGACGAGGTCGTGACGCAGGTGTGCGCGGACCTCTCGGCTGCCGGCTGCCTCGCTCAGCCGGACGCGGCGGTGATGCGGCTGAAGTGGGCGAAGTTGCTCCACGTGAACCTGGGGAACGCTGTGCAGGCCGTCTGCGGTCCGGACGCGCCCGCGGGAGGCCTCGCGCGCCTCCTGCGCGCCGAGGCGGAGCGAGCCTTCGCCGCGAACGGCATCGACTGCGCCACACTCGAGGAGTGGAACGCCCGCGCCGGCCACGTCACCCCGAAGGAGGTCGAGGACTTCCAGCGCGGTGGCGGCTCCACCTGGCAGAGCCTGATCCGGGGTGCCACCAGCGTGGAGACGGACTACCTCAACGGTGAGATCGCGCTCCTGGCGGCCCTCGGCGGGGTCGAGGCACCGGCGCACCGCGCGCTACAGGACTGCTCCGCGCGCCTCCTGCGGGAGGGGCTGGCGCCGGGCAGCATCGGTGTCGACGAGGTCATCGCGCTGGCCGAGCGATACGGCGCGGTCTGAGGCGGGACGTGACCGTCGAGGCGGGCGCTGGTAGGCTGCGACCGTAACGGAAGGACGACGGATGGGCTGCCCGATCCACATCTGGCTTCCCCTGATGGGTGCCGCCGCGCCGATCGCGCGTGCCGCCCGCGACCGCTTCCGCTTCGCCCGCGACGCTCGCCGTGCCGAGGCTGCGCCGCGGCGCGAGAC
>JAQCKI010000005.1 GCA_027592645.1 Chloroflexota bacterium
CCCGACGACCGCCCTCCGCCGGGGTGGCGGAGATGGCAATCACGGAGTCCTTGGCGGTGACGCGCACCCGAGCCTCCTGGGCACCCATGCCCAGGAACCCGAGTTTACCCTCGGTGATGACGTCGACGTCGACCTGATCGCGGCGCAGGCCGAGACGGCTGAGGGCGCGTGATATTGCCTCCTCGGCCGTTTTTCCCGTCGTCTCCTCTGACCTCATCGGAGTTCCTCGATTCGGACTCGCCACCCTTCGGGGTGGCGCCAGGCTGTTGTTTGGTGGCCGGACGTGGCGGCGGGGGCTGGACATACATGGGCATGCCCACTCGCGAGCGCACCAGGTTGGGGATCAACGATCCCCACTTGAAGTCGCCCGGCCCCACGAACATCCACTGCAAAACGATGCCGATGATGGTGCTGGTGGCCCAGTACAGGCCCAGGCCAGCCGGGGTGATGATGACGAACCATGAGAACAGGGCCGGCATCATCCACTGCATCATCTGGTTCATCTGACGTTGCTGCTCGGACTGCGTCGCCAGCGTGGCGCGGTTGGTGGAGATGCGCTGCTGGAGCCACATCGCCGCGAACACGAGCACCATGAGGAGGACGCTGCCCTGCGAGCCCAGGTCCATCCCGAGGAAGGTGCGGCTGAGCGGCACCGCCTCCTGGATGAAATCCACGTTGTAGAGGCGACCGGAGAGCCCCAGGACGGACTCCGGCGTGTTCCCCAGGGTGATCCGGATCACCTGGTAGAGGGCAATGAAGATCGGGAACTGGACCAGCTGCGGGCCCAGGCAGCCCAGCGGATTGACGCCGGCCTCCCGGTACAACTTCATCACTTCCTGGTTACGGCGCTTGGGATCCGAGTATTTCTTCTGGATCTCCTGCATCTGCGGCTGGATCGCCTGCAGCGCCTTCATGGAATGGAGCATTCGCAGTGTCAGCGGGAACAGCAGCGCGCGGATGATCACGGTGAAGATGAGGATCGCGAGGCCGTACGAGCCGAAGAAGATCGAGCTCAGCGCGACCATGGTGTTGATCAGTGGGGTCTCGAGGAAGGTCTGCCAGACGGCGCCGATGGGCATCTGCGGCGCTCCTTAGTTCGAGACCGCCAGGCGCACGTATGCGCCCGCGTTGGTGGTGTCCACGCGCAGCACTTCATGCTTGGCGGTGACCAGGTAGATGTCCGTCCCGCGCACGGTGGGGTGCGCGTTCAACTCGGCGTTCTCGATGGTGCTGGACCAGCGCGGGAAGCCAGTGGACGGGTCCAGCGCCGTGACCTGGCCCTTCCGGCCGATCACAATCAGGTTGCCCCCGACGATGACGGGCGACGCGCGGAACTCGGCGTCGGTCACCGTGTGCTTCCACTGTTCCGCGCCGGTCTCACGGTCGAGCGCGTACACGGTGCCCCGCATGGTCGCCGCGTAGATGACGTCGTTGACCACAATCGGCGGGGCCATGAACCAGCCATCGCCCTTGAACTGCCAACGTTCGGCGCCGGCGCTGCCGAGATCCAACGCGTGGATCGCACGGTCGAACGAGGCGAGATAGAGCATGCCACCCGAGACGACGAGGTCCGCGGCGGATGCACCGACCGCGGACTGGTGCCAGATCTCCGCACCGGAACGCGGATCGAGCGCCACGGTGGCACCGCTATCCAGGTCTGACACGTACAGGACGCCGGCCGCGAGCACCGGGGAGCCCCAGATCCGGCGCTCGCCGGTCCGAATCGCCTCGGCGCGGGCACCGGTGACGGTGTTCAGCCGCTCAACGCGGCCATCTTCGGTCGGGACAAGGAGCGTCTCACCGTCCAGCACGGGCGTGGCGACCACGCGGCTGTCCAGGCGCGTCTCCCAGGCTTGCACGGGCGAGCCGCTGTTCCAGTCGATGCGACGCACGATGCCGTCGTAGCCGGCGAGATAGGCGCTCGAGCCATCGATCACGGGATTCGCATAGAGCGGGTTCGAGGACTCAGAATCATCGGGGAAGCGCCAGAGCGTCGCGGAGGTGCCGGGGTCGATCAGCGCCACCTGGCCAGGCGCGACCTGCACCAGCAGCGTCTCGCCCGAGAAGACCGGCTGCGACCAGCCGACCGGCTGCGCGATGCCAACGCAACCACCGAGGAAGAGCGCGAGGCCGGCAACGAGCGCGACCAAGCCTCGACGGGTGCGAGGACGGGTGCCCGAACCAGTGCGCGGATCGACGGACCGGCCATTGTTGATGGTGTGGAACGAGTGTTGATGTTTCACGTGAAACATCGGAGGCCGGGGGGCGGAAGTCACGCGTGGGGCCTCGCTTCAACGGATGCTTCGACGGGTGTGGAATCGCGGTACTGCCCGCCGGCGGCGTCGCGGGTCGCCTCGATGACCTCGGGCGAACCCGGAACCGGGTCATAGCCACCGGATCCACCGGGACGACAGCGGGAGAGACGGCGAGCGGCGAGCCAGACACCCTTGATGACGCCGTGGCGGTCGATTGCCCCGTATGCGTAGTGGGAGCAGGTAGGCTCGAATCGGCAGGCGACACCCAGCGCGGGCGATACCGCGACCTGGTAGAGACGAATCGTGGCCAGGAACGGCTGCTTCATGCGTCCTCGACGCTTGTCAGGCCCATCTTCTGGGCGGAGGTGCGGAGAGCGCTCGCCAACTCGTCGAATCGCGCTGAATCGCTGCCGGGTCGGGCGAGAATCACCACGTGATAGCCCTCGCGCCAGCGGAGATCATGCAGGATCATCCGGAGTCGCCGCTTCAGCCGGTTGCGCACCACTGCGCCGCCGACCTGTTTTCCAACGGAAAGGCCGATCCGCGTGACCGGTTCCCCGGTATCGCGCGCCACCACCTGCAAGAGCGGGTGCCGGGATCGGCGACCTTTCCGCATCACCAGGGCAAAGTCGCCACGCCGTCGAAGCCGCTCTGCGGTTCGAAGGGCGGGACCAGCAGGCTCGGACACTCCAGCAGCCTCCGCGGGGTCAGCCATGTTCAGGCCGCAATCCCCCGAGGGGCGCTATCCGCTCGCCGACCCAGGTGAGTGGTGAGTTTAGACCGTCAGACGAGTACGGCCGCGCAGACGGCGGCGGGCGATGATGGCACGGCCGCCGGCCGTCGCCATTCGAGAGCGGAAGCCAAGCTTACGCTGCCGCGACACGCGCTTCGGTTGCCAGGTTCGCTTCACCGTCGCTCCAATGCTGTACGTACGTCGGTCGAGTATAGGCAGCGAGGGATTGGGGAGCAATCGCCCCCGCGGATGGGCGAACCGGTCGTGCTCCCGCCCCGCTAGGGAAGGGTGGGAAGCGCCCTCGCTTCCGCGCCAGCGTAGACGAACCGATACATCGCGTAGTTCTCGGTCACCAATTCCAAGTACGACCGCGTCTCCACGAAGTCGACACCCAGGATGTACCCATCGGCCCCCGGGTACGGCGCGATGCCCAGCCAGCGCGAGGCGTTCCCGGGCCCCCCGTTGTACGCCGAGAGCGCGGCCAGCATGTGACCATCGAACGATTGCAGCTGCTCGGCGAGGTAGAACGCACCAAAGCGGAGCGACTTGGCGGGATCCGCCAGGCTCTCCAGCGACCACGGCTCGTCCAGTGCTCGTGCAATCGACGCGCCGGTTGGCTCGATCACCTGGGTCAGGCCGAACGCCCCTGCGTGCGACCCGGCCCGTGGGTTGAACGCCGACTCCTGCTTCACCAGCGCCAACAGCAACAGCGGCGGGACGCCAAACTCCTCCGCCGCTGCATGGACCCGCTCCCCATACGGCGCAGGGAAGGCCAGCATCAGCAGCGGACGCGGCGCCTCCAGCCTGCGGGCGGCGGAAAGCGGCGTCATGACACGCGATGCTGCGATCATCGAGATGTCGTGGAGACCGGCATCGTGCGTCGCAAGGGCGATGTCGAGTAGTTCGAACGGCTGGCCGCGGCGCGCGTTCAGCACGGTGAGGAGCAGGTCGCCCGCGACGGTCGGCTCGCCAGCGCGCGCCAGGTCGAGCGCCAGCACCACCGTTGGATCATCGAGTGCGGCCACTGCCGGGTGCTCGCGCGCGCCGAAGGTGGCGGTCAGCCAAGCGTGGATCTCCGCGACGGCAGCGCGCGACTCGATGAACGGTTCAGCGCGCTCGTTGTAAGCGGACGCGGGGAACGGCGAGACGGCGGCTTCGGCACCACGCTCCAGCACCGCTGCGTAGGAGAGCGGGTGGATGGCGCCCGCGCTGATCGGCGCTACGTCCGTCCGGGCGGCCTGCTCGCGGAACAGGCCGTGCCAGCGTGCCGCTTCGGCGCCCGCGCTACCGCCGGTCGCAGCCAGTGCGCCGAGCCGGCGGAGCGCGTCGTCGAACTGCCCGAGCAGGCCGGCCATGATCCCGGCTCGTAGCGCGGCGTCTGCTGCAAAGTCGCTCGCGGGGTACTCGCTCAGGAGCCGGTCGTATTCCACGGTGGCGTCGGCGTGGAGTTCGAGTTCCTCGAACACGCGACCGCGCCAGTAGCGCGCATCATCCGCGTGGTCCGACGCCGCGTCAGCGGCCAGCGAGTTGGCGTACGCCTCCAGCGCGCCGGCGCGGTTGCCGAAGCGTTCCGACACGGCACCGATGTAGAACCACGCGGTCGCACGCTCGGTGTCGTCGAGCAGGTCGGCGACGATCAGGCTGCGGTAGCGCTGCTCCGCGGCGGCGCTGCGAAAGCCGCGGTACTCGATGAATGCGGCGAGCATGCCGGGCGGCGTGATGTCCGCGTCCTCCAGCGCATCGAGCGCGGAGCGGGCAGCGGGGGAGGTGGGTGCGACCTCCATCGTTGCGATCGCCAGGTCGTACCAGCCGGGGTCGCCCTGCTCACGCAGGATGACCGAGCGTTCCCAGCGCGCCTTCGCGCGGTTGGTGAGCGTGACCCCGGGGGCGACCTCCACCAGTGCCAGCCATTCCAGCGCCTGCGCGGGGCGATCCACCGCAACCATGGCGGCGGCACCGTCCATCAAGGCCGCCGGGCGCAACGATGCCGGAAGCGCGTCCTGCGCGATGACGGCGGCAAACTCCTCCGCGGCCTTGTCGGCGAATCCGGCAAGGCCGATCATCTGTGCGGCACGCAACGCGGCGATCGGGGCCAGCGTCGATCCAGTCTCGGCCACGCTCCTGAAGGCGTTCCACGCGCCCTCGTAGTCGCCGCTATCGCGGAAGATCACGGCGGCGTGGTAGCGCAGCTGCATCTCCGAGCCGCTGGCGATGGCGGCGAAGGCGCGGAAGATCCGCAGGTGTTCGGGCAGGCGGATGACAGTTCGAGCGGGAGCCATTGTGGGAGGCGGCGTCGCCTCGGAGGTTCCAGGTGGTACGAACGTCTGCTCGAGCGGTGCGGACGGCGATCCGCCCGGCGCGACGACGATCTCGGGCGCATCGGCGGGGCCGGCGACGGGGCGGACGTCCGCGAGCAGCAGCGCGCCGCCCGCCGTGAAGGCGAGCACCAGGCCTCCCAGGGCGCGGGTGATTCGGCGGCGCATCATCTGATCCATCGTAGCGGGCCCACGCGGACTGCCCGCGGCGGGTGCTGTCGCTTGCGGCGGACGGCGCTAGACTGTGGCCGCGGACAAGACGCGCCACGGTGCGCTGGGGAGGTGGAGACGGCATGAAGCGAACCTTGACTGGCCGCGTGATGGCGACGATCACCGGTGCCGGCTTCGCGCTCCTTCCTGCACTGGCGATCGCCGACGATGGCCCGGCCTTCGAGGCGGCGGGACGCGCGATCGAGACGTCTGGCGACGTGAGCATGGTCGTCTGGGGCACGGTGTTCGCCGTGATCGGACTGTTCGTGGTGACGGTGCTGGGCTACGGCTACCGCCAGAAGCGCGAGATGCGCTGGGGCTTCCAGGAGCCGGACGCACCGCACGACGATCACCACTAACCGGCGGCTCCGCGTGGCGTGCACGCGCTCGCGGAGGACTCGCACTCTGCTCATATGAAACAGAACGGCGGCCCCTGGGCCGCCGTTCTGTTGTGCTCACGTGCTCGCGGGGGACGGCGCTACTTCTTCGCGGCGCGCTTCTCGGCGGCCTTTGCCTTCGCCGCAGCCTCTTGCTCCAGGCTGCCGATGATCTCGACGCGGCGGTTGCGGACGCGCTCCAACTTCGCGCGGAGTTCCTCGCGCATGGCGGTGAGATGCTCGACCTTGTGCTCGACGACCTCCAATTGCTTCTCAAGCGCGACGATGACCTTCTCCGTGCGTTCCAGCCGTGCGGGCAGTTCACGGTCAGGTCGATACGTCTCCCGGAGCATCTTCAGGAGTTCTTCGGCCTCGACCATCTCTTTGATCTCGGCGAGCGAGAAGCCCAGCAGGTCCTGAAGGCTCTTGATGTACTCAATGCGTGAGACGTCATCGTCGGAGTAGAGCCGGAAACCACCATCCATCCGCTCCGGTGGATTGAGCAGCCCCTTCTCCTCATAAAACCGCAGCGTGCGCTGCGTCACGCCGGTACGCTCCGCGATCTCACCGATCTGGAATCGTGCGACGTGCGGGTCAGCGACGTTGGTTGAATCGGTCGTCATGCGCGGCATCGTACGGAGCCGCTTTTCAGGGCGTCAAGCAACCACAGGCTAATGATTCGTGTGGCTATCGTGCCGGATCGGCGCGATTTGGGCAGGTACGCCACTGTCAGGCGCTGGGAACATACCTCAGCGGCTAGTCGTCGTCCTCGTCGTCATGATCATGATCGTGGCGCGAGGCGAATGGTGCACCGATGACGGCGCCGCCCTCGTTGGAGGACGGCTTGCGCGGCGCCGGAACCTCTGCGGCGGCGCGCAGCGTACTCTCCGCGATGGCGGCCGGCACGAGGACCACCGGCGCACCGGCGTCACGCCAGCCCTCCAGGTGCCCGGCGTTCGGCGTGCCTGCCGCGCGCACCAGCAGCGGCGCTCCCGTGAGGATTGCCACGCGGCGCAGTTCGATCTGCTCGCGCACGGTGATGACGTCGGATTCTGCCTCCACCAGCACCGCATCGAGCTCGACTGCGGCGACCGAGCGGAGGCGCTGCTCGTCCTGGTCGGCGCCGAGGATGAGCACGTGGCCCATGTCGCGCACGGTCAGCGCCGCAGCGTGCGTGCGACCGTCATCGAAGGTGATGAAGTCGGCACCGGCCTCCTTCGCGCGGGTCGCGTCGTCGTGCGTGGCGGCGGTGAGCTGTGCGCCCACGGGGATGCGCGAGGCCTTCACGACCTGCGGCAGATCCGCGAGCGGACCGGTGTAGAGGATCGCGTCGACGCCGGCGACCTCGGCCTGCGTGGCCTCGGCGGCTGTGGCGGCCTCGGCCATCACCAGCATGTAGCGGGGGCGCTCTTTGCGGGCGATGGCGGCAAAGCCAAAGCCGCCGATCGCGCGACCCACGTCGCGGATGCGCGTGCGGAACTTGCTCATCGCACAGCCCTTCGTCGCGCTGGCCGGGTTCAGGAGAGGAGTATCTGGAGCCGCCGGTGGGAATTGAACCCACGACCTGCTGTTTACGAAACAGCTGCTCTACCTCTGAGCTACAGCGGCCAGTCTGATCAGTATACGGACGCATCGCGGAGGCTCAATCACCCGCGACGCGAGGGAATCGCCTGTCTACACCTCGCGCTAGCGCCCGATCATCTTCAGCAGCGTACGCGTGCCAACGGCAAGCGCGGTACCTGCGAAGGCGATGCCGGCGAGGCGGATTGAGGTCTGGTCCTCGATCGGCAGGATGCGGACGCCACTCGGGGAGACATCGATGACGGCGACGCCGCGGCTCCTCGCGCCGCCCCCGGCAGCGCCACCGTTGCCGGCGGCAGCGCTCTGCGGGTCGTTGCCGCCGCCCCAGCCGAAGCCGAAGCCGTAGGAGACGTCGGCCACGGGGATCACCGTGTGCTCACCAGCGGAGACGGCTGCACCGAAGCAGGCGGCGGCACCGGCACGATCCGTGATCTTGGCCACTTCCGTCATGGCGTCGTCTGGGTTCATGTGTCTCTCCCTGTGCGGTGCCGGCGTGCCAGCACCAGTCCGAGCGTGGCGGCCCCCATGAACACCACCCGCAGCACGGGCAGCGCATGGCGTGGTGACCGCAGACTTACATCGTACCGGTGGTCGCCTTCCACCACCTCGACGGCGACAGCGCGGCGGCGTCCGAGCAGTACCGAGGCCTGCCACTGGCGGCCGGCGGCGAGGCGCAGGGTGCGATGTTCCACGCGGCCACGCGGCACACGGCCGTGGTGGGTGCCGAGATCAACACGCTCAACCTCGGTGTGGAGGAGCGCGCCGAAGCCGGCGATTTCGGCCATCGCTAGAGGTCGCGGTTCCGGAAAATGAAGAAGGAGGCGAAGATCGCCGCCGCCGTCAGACCGGAGAACACGCCGATCTCGCGGACGATGTCCCAGGCGGGGGTGTGACCTCGCAGCGTCTGGGGGAGGCGGGCGAGCACGGACGTGGTGCTCATCCACTCCAGTCCCAGGAACTGGAGGATGACGCCGGAAAGCACGACGAGCAGCAGCAGCGAGAGCACCGCCAGCAGCACGTTGGTCATCAGCGACGAGAGCGTGAGCCCGAGCGCGCCGAGGAACATCAGCAGCAGCGCCACCAGGAACACTCCCACCACGACGCCGCCGAGGGTGGTGTCCGGTGCGGCGTAGCGCAGGATCAGGTAGACGAACGGCAACATCACGAGCAGATAGACGGCGAGCGCGAAGCCGAGGCGTGCGGCGACCTTTGCCCAGACGAACTCGGTGCGGGTGACGGACCGGGAGAGGATGCCGTCCGCGATGATCGCGGCCTCGCCACTGATCGCACCGGCGGTGAGCACGGCGATCGCCAGCGCGGAGATCGGCATCAGCACCGCCGCCACGAAAATGCCAATGGTCTCGGAGGCAAGTTCGCCTTCGTTCGCTGCGACCACGACCAGAAAGAGCGCAGGAGCGGCCAGCAACGGCAGCCAGATGCGCGTGACCCAGGAGCGGGTCAGCTGGCCGATGTCATACCGAAGGATTGCCAGAAACGCCTGCATCGATCTCCTCGCGGCTCTGATCCATGGTGGCGCCCGGGTGGGCGACTTCCTGTGCGGCCGCCCAGGCGGCCACACGCAGGAAGCCTCGCGTGCGGTCATCCTCCAGCCGGCGGAGGAAGGCCTCTTCAATCTCGGCTGAGCCGGTATCGATGTGGAGCAGCTCCACGCCGGTGCGGTCGATCAACTGCAGGACGCGGTGGAGGTACTCGGTGAGCGGTTCGGTGCCTAGGAAGGTGATGCGGAACTCAGAGCCCAGACGCTCGTAGCGCACGGAGCCGAGCTCATCGAGCGAGTGCAGCTGCTGCTCGAAGGCGAGCGTGTTGCCCTCGATCTCCACGGCGATGGTGCCCTGGCGCGCCAGGCGGCGCATCTCCGACATGGGGCCGGAATAGATCAGGCGGCCCTGGGAGATGATGCCCACGTCCGTGCAGACGCGTTCCGCGTCCGTGAGGATGTGCGTGGCGATGATGATCGTGCGGTCACGTCCGGAGAGTTCCCGGATCAGCTCGATGGTCTGCTTGCGGCCGGCCGGATCCAGGCCAGAGGTCGGCTCGTCCAGGATCAGCAGTTCCGGGTCGTTCATCAGTGCCGCCGCGATACCGAGGCGGGTGAGCATGCCCGTGGAGAAGCCGGAGACCTTCTGCGAGGCGGCTTGCGTGAGGTCGACGGCCTGCAGCAGGCGGGCGAGTTGAATCTTCGCGCGGTCGCGGGGCATCCCCAGCACCGCGCCCACGAACTCCAGGAAGGAGATCGGCGTCATGTGCCTGGGGAACGTGGGGTTGGTGGGCAGGTAGCCGATGCGGCGGCGCAGGTCCGCGCGATCGGCGCTCATGGATTCGCCGAAGATCTCCAGGTTGCCCGCGGTGGGGCGCTGGAGGCCGAGTAGCAGGCGGAAGGTGGTGGACTTGCCCGCGCCGTTGGGACCGACGAGGCCGAACACCATGCCCTTCTCCACGCGCAGGTTCAGCGCGTTGAGGGCGATGTAGCGATCTTCGTAGATCTTCGTGAGGTCAGTGGTGTTGACGACGTGCATCGCGCGATCCCTGGGGTGATCGGGTGGATGCGCGACGACGGTGAAGGGCCGGCCCGACCGATGGTCGGTGCGTCCAGATCGTCCCCGCGCGCTTCCAAAATAGTAGACCAGCAGGATCGCGGGGGGAACCCACGCGTGTTTGGGGCCCCACCGGGGTTTACACTCGCTCACCAGATGCAACGAATCCTCATCGTTTCGCAAGATACCGCTCACATCCGCGCTGCGGAGGCTGCTGCTCGCGCCGATAGCCGGATCGTGCGGTCGGAGGCGAATGCAGAGGGTTGCCTGATTGCGGTGAGGGAGTGGCGCCCGGCGCTGGTGATCCTGGACCTGAGCATCGGCCTGACCTCCGGTGGCCTGGCCGCGCTCATGCGTGACGAAGCGATGGCCGATGGCGTCGCGACGCTGGCGATCGCCGCCCCCTCACAACTGCCGCTGGTGAACAGCGGCGCGCAGGTGGATGACTTCATCATGACGCCGGTGGACGAGGACGAACTGCGCATCCGCCTCTCACGGCTGGTACGCGAGCAGAGCGGCGCGGACGAGTCCAACGTGATCCGGCACGGGCCGCTGATCATCGACCTCGAACGGTACAAGGTGACGATCGAGAGCGACGTGGTGGACCTGACCTACAAGGAGTACGAACTCCTGCGGTTCCTGGCGTCCAACCCCGGCAAGCCGTTCACGCGCGAGGCGCTGCTGAACCAGGTGTGGGGCTACGACTACTACGGCGGTTCACGCACCGTGGACGTTCACGTCCGGCGCATCCGCGCGAAGATCGAATCGCGCGAGATGTTCATCGATACGGTCCGGAACGTGGGCTACCGCTTCGTGGAGACCTATCAGGCCGCGAGGCGCGGCGCGAGCCGGTAACCCACCCGGGTCACAGTATCGATCACATCGGCCGCTTCGCCCAACTTCGAGCGGATGCGCGAGATGATCACGGCCAGCCGGCGGCGGGCGTGCGGTACGGGCTTGCCCCAGAGTGACTGCGCCAGCGCGTCGTAACTCACGACACGCCCGGCATGCTCCACGATCACCCAGAGCGCATTGAACTCCATGAACGTGAGCTGCACCGGCTGTCCGTGGACAGTGACGAGGTAACGTTCGCGATCGATCTGGAGGTCGGCTACCTGGATCATGAGACTTCTCAACTATCTCGGTGGGATAGGGGCGGCGGGTGAGCCGCCCCTGACGCCCGGGAGGGTGGGCGCCAGGGGCGGCTGCTCCGGCTAGTGGGACGGCGGCTAGAGGGCCGCGTCGTCCTGTTCACCGGTACGGATGCGGAGTGCCCGAGAGACCGGTGCGACGAAGATCTTCCCGTCGCCCACCTCACCAGTGCGTGCCGCCTCCACGATGCGCTGGAGGATGACCTCCACGTCCTGGTCCTTCACCACCATTTCGATCTTGATCTTCGTGATGTACTCCACCGCGAAGGTTCGACCGCGCCACTGCTCGGTGATGCCGCGCTGCACGCCATGACCACGCACCTCGGTGAGCGTCATGCCGCCGTGGGCCAAGTCCTCCAGGGCCGCCTTCACGACCTGGAGCTTGTCGGGCCGGATGATGGCTTCAATCTTCTGCATTGATCAGTACCTCCTGGTCGCCAGTTACCTAGCGGCCCTGGGTGCCGGTGAGCGCGGCGAACGGGTCGCGGCCACCGGTGAATTCGGGGTATGCCTCCATGCCGTGCTCGTAGACGTCCAGGCCGGCGTCCTCCTCTGCCTCGCTGACGCGCAGGCCAATCGTGGCCTTGATGACACCGAAGAGGATGGCGGACGCAAGCACGGTCCAGAAGCCGACGGCCAGGATGCCGACCACCTGCGTGATGAGGAGGTCGGTGCCGCCGCCCAGCAGCAGGCCCCAGGTGGACGTGACGCCGTACGCGTTGTCCATCAGCGCCTCACTGGACAGCAGGCCCACGGCCAGTGTGCCCCAGATGCCGTTCATCAGGTGCACGGGAACCGCGCCCACCGGGTCATCGATCTTCAGCGTGTCCAGCAGCGCGACACCGAAGACGATGATGAACCCGGCCACCACACCCGCGACGATCGCGGCCCATGGCTCCAGCGTGGCGGTACCCGCCGTGATGGCGACCAGACCGCCCAAGATGCCGTTCAGCGTGAGCGACAGGTCGCTCTTGCCTTGCCGCACCCAGGAGATGAGCATCGCCGAGGCGCCACCGGCGCCGGCCGCCAGCGTGGTGGTGACGGCGACGCGGGCCGCGATCTCCGCCATGCCACCGCTCATGGCAAGCGTGGAGCCGGCGTTGAAGCCGTACCAGCCCACCCAGAGGATGAACACGCCGAGCACGCCCAGCGGCAGGGAGTGGCCCGGGAAGGCGTTGACCTGCCCGTTGACGAAGCGGCCCTTGCGGGCACCGACCATGATCGCGCCCACGAGCGCGGCCCAGCCGCCGACCGAGTGGACCACCGTGGAGCCGGCGAAGTCCACCATGCCCACGCCATTCATCGGGTCGTCACGGAATGCGGTCAGGAAACCGTTCCCGTCCCAAATCCAGTGGGTGACGATGGGGTAAATCATGCCGGTGATGAACACCGTGTAGACGATGTATGCGGAGAACTTGGTGCGCTCTGCCATGGCGCCGGACACGATGGTCGCGGCGGTTGCGGCGAAGACGAACTGGAAGAAGAAGGTGGCGTAGTCATCCACGCCCACCAGGAAGAAGGAACCGGCCCCGTAGAAACCGTTGGCGGCTTCCGCGGCGCCATAGGCCAGGCCGAAGCCCACTGAGAAGTAGACCAGTGCCCCGAAACAGGCATCCAGGACGTTCTTCATCAGAATGTTCGTGACGTTCTTGGAACGTACGAAGCCAGATTCCACCAGGGCGAATCCGGCCTGCATGAACAGGACCAGTGTTGCCGCGACCAGGAGCCAGGTCGTGTCGATCGCGGCCATGAGATCATCAAGACCGGTTTGCAGCTCCTCCGGTGTTTGTGCTGAGGCGACCCCGAGGCTGGTGACAAGTGCCACCACACCACCGATCAGTGCCGCCGCCGTGAACGATCGTGCTTTCTTCAACGGTTTGTACCTCCTTCGCACGTGCAGGGAGTTTCTGCTCGGCGCGTTTCCCGGCGTTGTCCGTTGCATGAAACGTCCGTGTCGGAGGCATTTCTCTGATGTTTCGTAATCCCCTCCACAGGGGCGGCGTGGCGCGCCCTGTGGTACACACGGACATCGGGTAAGCCGGCTCGCCGGGGAGGTGTCTGTGACCACACTGGACGAGGTCAGACAGCGGATGGCGGCCGCCGGTGCGGCCCGCCTGGATCTGCACGTCGCCGACCTGCTTGGCCGCTGGCACCGCTTCTCGATGCCCGCGACCCGCCTGACAGAGGCGTCCGTAGTCGCCGGTTTCGGCTTCGATGGCTCCAGCCTGCGCGGCCTGCAGCCGGTGGAGGCGTCCGACATGCTGCTGCGGCCGGATCTGTCCACGGCGATCATCGACCCCGTGCAGGCACCAGCCACCCTGAGCATCATCTGCGACATTGCTGACCCCGCCACAGGCCAGCCCTCGCCGCGCAACCCTCGTGCGATCGCCGCGCGGGCGGAGGAGTACCTGCGCGCCTCCGGCATCGCGGACACGGCGAACTTCGGCGCTGAACTCGAGTTCTTCGTGTTCGACGAGGTGCGCTACCAGCAACTGACGAACACGGGCTTCTACTACGTGGATTCCGCGGAGGGCCACTGGAACACGGGGCGGGACGAGCAGCCGAACCGCGGCGGGAAGATACCCGCGCAGGGTGGCTACGCGCCGGCGGCGCCCTTCGACCGGCTGGGCCCGCTGCGGTGGGCGATCGCGGACGCACTGACGGCGACCGGCCAGGAAGTTGAGATCCATCACCACGAGGTGGCGAGCGGCGGCCAGTGTGAACTGGCGACCCGCTACGACTCGCTGGCGCGCAAGGCTGACCAGGTGCAGTGGTATCGCTACATCGTCCAGAACGCGGCACGCCTGCATGGGCAGGTGGCGACGTTCATGCCGAAGCCACTGGCGGGCGCGAACGGCTCCGGGATGCACACTCACCAGTCGCTCTGGAAGGACGGGATGCCGCTCTTTCACGACCCGAACGGATACGCGGGTCTCTCGCAGACGGCGCGGTGGTACCTCGGCGGATTGCTGCGACACGCGCCGGCGCTGATGGCGCTGTGCGCGCCCACGACGAACTCCTACCGCCGCCTGGTACCGGGCTTCGAGGCGCCGGTGCACCTGACGTACTCCAACAGCAATCGCACCGCTGCCGTGCGGATCCCCGCGTACGACTCGCAGCCGGCCGCGACCCGCATCGAGTTCCGGCCGCCGGACGCGATGGCGAATCCATACCTGGCGTTCCCGGCGATGCTGATGGCCGGCCTGGACGGCATCCGTCAGCGGATCGATCCGGGCGACCCGATGGATCGAAACCTGTACGAACTGACCGCCGAGGAGGCCGCCCGCATCCCCTCGACGCCCGGCACGCTGCCGGCGGCGCTGGATGCGCTGGCCGCAGACCGCGCCTTCCTGCAGGAGGGCGGCGTCTTCCCGGCAGAGATCATCGACACATGGCTCACCCTCAAGCGGGCCGAGGTGCGCGAGGTGGAGGCGGCACCGACGCCGGCGGAGTACGAGGCGTACTTCAACGGCTAGCGGCGCTGATCGGGCGCGTAGAAACATCGCTGAAACGTGTCCCGAGTTACCATTTGATCATGCACGAGCGATCGAACGACTCCGACCCCCGCCAGCATGTGATCCAGGCGTGCCGCGACCACGACGTGAAGTTCATCCGTCTGTGGTTCACGGACATCCTGGGCATCCTCAAGTCCGTCGCGATCACGCTCGAAGAACTCGAGCACGCGCTGGACGATGGGATCACCTTCGACGGCACGGCCATCGAGGGGTACGCGCGGCACGGCGAAGCGGACATGATCGCGCGGCCGGACCCGGCGACGTTCCAGTTGCTGCCGTGGCGACCTCGGCCGCAGGCGGTGGCGCGGATGTTCTGCTCCGTGCACCGCATCAACGGTGAGCCGTTCAGCGCCGACCCGCGCTACGTGTTGCAGCGGGTGCTGGCCCAGGCCGCGGAGCGCGGCTATACGTTCTATGTGTCGCCAGAGGTGGAGTTCTTCTACTTCAAGGACTCGCAGCAGACCGAACCACTCGATCGCGGCGGCTACTTCGACCTCACGCCGATGGACAGCGGCTCCAACCTGCGCCGCGAGACGGTGCTGATGCTGGAGGAGATGGGCATCGGCGTGGCGCTGAGCCACCACGAAGTAGCCCCCAGCCAGCACGAGATGGACCTGCGCTACACGGACGCCCTGAGCATGGCGGACTCGATCATGACCTTCCGGCTGATCGTGAAGGAAGTGGCGATGCGCCACAACGTGTACGCCACCTTCATGCCGAAGCCGATGCAGGGCCACAACGGCTCAGCCATGCACCTTCAACTCTCGCTCTTCCGGGGCGAGGAGAATGCGTTCTCCGATCCGTCCGGTGCCGACGGTATGTCCGAGGATGGGCGCAAGTTCACGGCTGGCCTGCTGCGCCACGCACCGGAGATCACGCTGGTGACGAACCAGTGGGTGAACTCCTACAAGCGGTTGGTGCCGGGGTACGAAGCGCCCACGTATACCTCGTGGTCGTTCCACAACAACTCAGACCTGGTGCGGGTACCCGCGAACCGGCCGGGGACGGAGATGGGCGCGCGCGTGGAGTACCGCTCGCCGGACTCCGCCTGCAACCCGTACCTGGCGTTCGCCGCGGTCCTCGCTGCCGGCCTCGCCGGGATCGAGGGCAACTACGACCTCGCGCCCGCGTCCGAGACGCCGGTGTCCGCGATGTCCGACGCCGAGCGCTCGGCGCGCGGCATCGAATCGATACCGTCCTCACTGGGTGAGGCGATCGAGCGCTTCGAGGCTTCCTCGCTGATGCGGGAGACGCTCGGCGACCGCGTCTTCGAGGGCCTGATCCAGAACAAGAAGATGGAGTGGGCTGAGTACAGCCAGCAGGTCTCCCAGTTCGAACTGGATCGCTACCTCCCCCTCCTCTAGCCCCCGCGGGCGCCCTCCACTCGCCCCCGTTGCACCCACGATCTGGCCCCGCCCGGGCCTCGAAGTTGTGCGCCTGACGTGCTTCACGTGGTGATGTATGCTCCCGACGCATTTGCGGAGCAGCCGACGCGCGTCGACCGCCCTCGGGCGGCGGCTACGTCGCACGCGCATGGAACAGGAGGAAGATTTGGCCGACGTCATGGAACTGACGCCAGAGATGAAGGCGGCCGTTGGCAAGCCCGGCGAGCCGACACTGTACGAGGTGACTTCCCTGGGGATCCGGACGTTTGCCCGGGCCGTGGGATACAAGAACCCCGTCTACTTCGACGATGATGCTGCCAAGGCCAAGGGATTCCCGGCCATCCAGGCGCCTCCCGGCTACCTGGGCATGCCCGTGTGGAACCCGAACAAGCCGTCCGGCCGGCAGGCGACGTTCGAGAGCCCGTTCAAGCGCAACCTCAACGGCGGCACCGCCGTGGAGCCGCTGGAGCGCGTGTTCGCGGGCGACGTGCTGGAGGCGGTGACATCGCTCACCAGCCTGGAGATCGTGCCGAGCGCCGCGTTCGGCCAGATGATGATCCGCGTGTCCGAGACCGTCTACACGCGAAAATCAGACGGCAAGGTCGTGGCGAAGACCCGGGGCACCGGGCTCTCGTACTAGGAGGCAACTATGCCATCAGCGCAGACCTGGGACGCCGTGTCCGAGGGCCAGGAATTCGAGTTGGTAGAGGCGAGCGATTCGCAGCGCCTTGTGATCTGGGCGGCCGCCTCCGGCGACTTCTACCAGATTCACTACGATGACAACTTCGCCAAGAACAACAAGCTGCCCGACATCATTGTCCACGGTGCCCTGAAGGGCATGTGGGTCGGGAAGTTGCTGGACGAAATCGCCGGCGACAACGGCTGGGTGAAGCAGTGGGACGTCTCCTACCGCGGCATGGACATTGCCCGCGAGGACGTGACCATCTTCGGCAAGATCACCAAGAAGTACGAGCAGGGTGGTGAGCACCTGGTCGACCTGGAGGTGGGCGTCCGTCGCAAGGACGGTTCCGTCTCCACGCCGGGCACCGGCACGCTCCGCCTCGCCAAGAAGTAGCCCTCGAGGGGTTCGCCCCAGCTGAGGAGATCACGAAGCCCGGCCTTGCGGCCGGGCTTCTTCGTGTCCGTCTGGTCGCGACGCGTCGCCCGCGCTCGAGCGGGCCGCGCGTCTAGACGCCGGCGAACAGCGCCAGTGCCGCCTCGTGCGAGGCGCGGAAGAGCGGCGTGCCCCAGATGCCCAGCACCACGACCGCGCCCAGCAAGCTGCCGGTGGTGAGGTAACCGGTCGGGGAGATCCGCCAGCGGGAGGTGTCACCCTCCGGCTCGTACAGGTACATCTGCTTGATGACCACCAGGTAGTAGTAGAGGGAGATGGTGCTGGCGATGACACCGATGACCACCAGCCAGAGGTAGTCCGCCTCCACCACCGCCTGGAACAGGATGAACTTGGTGAAGAAGCCGACCAGCAGCGGCATGCCCGCGAGCGAGAAGAGGCCCGCGGTCAACACCAGCGCCAGGTACGGGTTGGTCTCGGCGAGCCCCTTGAGGTCGGCGATGCCTTCCTTGCCGGTGCGGTTGTAGAAGTGGATGACGCCGATGAACACCACCAGGTTGGTGAGCAGGTAGCCACCGAGGTGCACCAGCAGCGCGGAGGCCGTGTCGCTGGAAAGACCGGTGATCGCCATCAGCATGTAGCCGACCTGCGCGATCGATGAGTACGCGAGCAGGCGCTTGAGGTTGCTCTGCTGGAGGGCGATCAGGTTGCCGACCACCATCGTCGCGACCGCCAGCGTGGCCATGGCCCAGCGCCACTCATCGGCAACGGGGTACAGCGGCCCGGCGAACCAACGCAGGATGAGGGCGAATGTGGCCGCCTTGGACGTGGCGGAGAGGTAGGCGGTCACCGGGATCGGTGCGCCCTCGTACACATCGGGGGTCCACATGTGGAACGGGACAGCGGAGGCCTTGAACCCGAGGCCACCGATGATGAGCACGAGGCCGAGCGCCAGCGCCATGTCCATGCTGCCGTCGGACGCCGCCAGTGCGGTGGCGATCTCCGTGTACTGCGTGGAACCGGCGACGCCGTACACCAGGCTGAGGCCGTAGAGCAGCATCGCGGAGGCAACGCCGCCCAGCAGCACGTACTTCAGCACCGCCTCGCCAGAGCGCGGGTCGTTCTTGGCGAGCGACACGGCAACGTACAGGGAGAACGAGAGCACCTCGATGGCGAGGTAGGCGGTCAGCAGGTCACGCGCGGCGGCCATGTAGATGGCGCCCACGGTGGAGAGCAGCAGCAGCGCGTAGAACTCGCCGATGTGGTTGACGTGCTTCTCGACGTACTCGTGGGAGCCCACGATCACCAGGATGGTGGTGCCGATGAAGAGGATGCGGAAGAAGGTGGTGAAGTTGTCCACCTGGATCAGGCGGGAGAAGTCGTCCACCTGGTTGACGAAGAACAGGCTGACGGCACCGGCCGCCAGCAGGCCGAGCACCGAGAGCAGCGGGAGGGCGCGGTCACCGACCTTCAGTTCTTGCTTGAAGAGATCCAGGAACATGATCGCGAGCGCGGTGAGACCAATGATGATCTCAGGCGCCAGCAGCGCAAAGTCCAGGTTCAGCGCGTTTCCGAGCACGTCCGTCACTGTCGTCCTCCGGCCCTCTCGTCAGTTCGCGCTACAGATAGACGCCGGCCATCTGGATGATCGAGGGGGCGATGCGGTCAATCCATGGCGCCGGCCAGAGGCCGAGTGCGAGGATTGCGCCCGCCAGGACGGCTGCGCCAGCGCGCTCCGCCCAGGTGATCTCCTTCAGGCCCGTCCAACGCGGGTTCATCTCGCCGAAGAATGCCTGCGACAACATGCGCAGCAGGTAAGTGGCCGTGATCGCCGCCGTCAGCACAGCCAGGCCGCCGACGATCGGGTAGGAGCGGAACGCTCCGATGAAGATGTGGACCTCCGCGATGAAGCCGGAGAGCCCTGGCAGACCGAGCGAGGCGAGGGACGCAAGGACGAAGAAGATCGTCCAGATCGGCATCTGCTTCGCCATGCCGGAGAAGTTCGGAATATCGCGGTTGTGCGACTGGTCATACATGCCGCCGATGAGGAGGAAGAAGAGGGCCGTCATCAGGCCGTGCGCGGTCATCTGCAACACCGCGCCCGTCCAGCCGATGACGTTCATGGTGCCCAGTCCGAGGAAGACGTACCCCATGTGCGAGACGGACGAGAAGCCCATCATCAGCTTCATATCCGTCTGCTTCAGCGCGGAGATGGCGCCGTACAGTGCGGCGGTGATGCCCAGCACCACCAGCGCCGGGGCCCAGAATGCGCCGCCTTCCGGCATCATCTGGAAGCCGAGGCGCAGCACACCGAACGCGCCGACCTTCATCAGTACGCCCGCGTGGAGCATCGAGACGGCGGTGGGGGCGGCAGCGTGGCCGTCCGGCGACCAGGAGTGGAACGGGAACATCGCGCCCAACACCCCACAGCCGACGAGCACCAGTGGGAAGAAGATCTTCTGGAATGTCTCGTCCTTGGACGCGTTGATCAGCACCTCCATGTCGAAGGTGCCAGCGCCCACGTGGGTGAAGAGGGCGAAGATGACGGCGAAGATGAAGATGGACCCGGCCATCAGCATCATCATCAGCTTCATCGCGCCGTATTCCTTGCGCGTGGAGCCCCAGATCGCGATGAGCTGGTACATCGGCAGCAGTGCTACCTCGTACGCCAGGAACCAGAAGAACAGGTCCAGGATGACGAAGACGCCGAAGACGCCGGCGACCAGGATGTAGAGCAGGACGAAGAAGTCCTTCAATCGGTACTGGATCTTCCAGGAGACCCACGTGCCGGGCAGGATCACGACACCGGTGAGCAGGACGAGGGTGGCGGTGACGCCATCGACACCGACCTTCATCTGGATGCCGTTCGCACCCAGCACGCCCATGTTCTCCATCCAGGGGAAGGCCAAGACGCCCTGGAACTGCTGACCCTCCGTGAAGGAGTAGGAGAAGAACACGTACAGGGAGAGGACCAACATCGCGAGGCTGGCGAGCGCGGTCACACCGATGATGACCGCTCGCTCTCGCGAGGGGACCAGCATCAGGAGCGCGGCGGTACCCAGGGGCACCAGGAAGAGTGCCAGCAGGACGTAGCCGTCAGATTCGGTCATCGATCCCTCACGTCCCCATCCATCTTCACAGTCGCCCGCGGCGCCCCTCGAGCGGGCGCGCGCCGCGGTATCAGACGCTCACCGCGCGCGAACTAGCCGCGCGCACCCACCGCGACCACCGCCAGCACGAGCACACCGAGGGCCATGCCCAGGGCGTAGTTCGGGATGCGGCCGGTCTGCAGGAACTTCAGCCGGTAGCCCAGGTAGGAGATGGTCTGAGCGCCACCGTCCACCCCGGTCTCGTTCACGATCCGCTTGTCGAACCAGGCGACCACGGTGGCCGCGCCCAGGATGACGCGGTCGATGATGCCCTGGTACAGGTCGTCCATGTAGTAGCGGTTCACGAACAGCGCGTGCAGGTCGGGTGCCCACTGGCGCGCCTGCACGGCTCGCTGCGCGTCGCCTCGCCAGTACGCCACGCCGATGCCAATGCCCGCCAGCGCGGTGAGCGTGGCGATGCCGGCGAAGGCGTAGTCCAGCTGTGTGAACGGGTGCGGGTGGTCGATGTAGACCAGTTGCCCGATGCCGCCGACGAAGCCCAGCGCCTCGCCGACCTGGTCGAAGACGAAGAAGCCGGCGACCGTGGCGAGGCCCGCAAGGATGATGAGCGGAATGGCCATCGCCGGGCCGGACTCGTGCGCGTGGTCGTACGCGTGGTGATCCTTCGGTTCGCCGAAGAAGGTGAGCAGCACGAGGCGCGTGCTGTAGATAGCGGTGAGCAGCGCCGTGCCGGCGAGCAGCACGTACGGGATCGGGCCGCCATCGGCCTGGACGTAGTGCAGGATCTCGTCCTTCGAGAAGAAGCCCGCGAAGATCGGGATCCCGGCCAGCGCGAGGCTGCCGATGATGAACGTCACTGTGGTGATCGGGAGCTTCTTGCGCAGGCCGCCGAGTGCGCCGACCTCCTGTTGGTGGGTCGCGTGGATCACGGAGCCGGAGCCCAGGAAGAGCAGCGCCTTGAAGAAGGCGTGGGTGAACAGGTGGAACATCGCCGCGCCCACGGCGCCGACGCCGAGCGCCACGAACATGAAACCGAGTTGCGAAACGGTGGAGTAGGCCAGCACGCGCTTGATGTCCGTGGACACCAGGCCCATGGTCGCCGCCATGATCGCAGTGATGAGGCCGGTGTAGAGGATGACGTCGCGCGCGATCAGGATCTCCGCGTACACCGGCGAGAAGCGGGCGACGAGGTAGACGCCGGCGACCACCATGGTGGCAGCGTGGATCAGTGCGGAGACGGGGGTCGGGCCCTCCATCGCGTCGGGGAGCCAGACGTGCAACGGGAACTGCGCCGACTTACCGACGGCACCGCCGAACAGGAAGAGCATAGCGACGGTCAGGTAGGTCTCATCGATCTGGCCGGAGGTGGCCGCGGCGATGATCTCCTGGATGTCGAACGTCCCGGTCGCCCGCCAGAGCAGGATGATGCCGATGAGCAGGCCCACATCGCCGATGCGGGTGGTGACGAACGCCTTCTTGGCGGCCTCCGCGGCCGACTGGCGCTCCCAGTAGAAGCCGATCAGGAGGTAGGAGGCGAGGCCCACGCCCTCCCACGCGAGGTAGAGCAGGATCAGGTTGCCGGAGACGACCAGCGTGAGCATGGCGGCGACGAAGAGGGACAGGAGCGCGAAGTACCAGCCGTAGCGAACCTCGCCGTGCATGTAGCCGACGGAGTAGACCATCACCATGAGCGCGACGATGGTCACGACCGGGAGCATGACCATGGTGATCGCGTCCACGTAGGTGGAGAACTCGATCACGAAGAAACCCTGGCCGATGTTGATCCAGTCGAAGGCGAAGGCGTTCGAGCCGTTGGGCTCGAAGTGGCCATCGTGGAAGGCGGACTGGAAGTCCACCATGAGCACGAAGACGAGGCCGACCACGGCGGCCATGCCAAGGATGGCGATCCAGTCGCCCCGCCGCGGGATCAGCGCGTTGAAGAACGCGATCACGGCGAAGAGGACGGCCGGAATGGCCGGCAGTACCCAGGCCTGCTCCATGCCCATACGGGCCTACCTCCCCCTGCAATCAGCCAGAGCACGGCCCGAAGGCCGAGGGGCTGCTACCACTTCAGGCTGTTCGCCGCGTCCACGTTGGCAGTGCGGCGCTCTCGGAAGAGCCGGAGCACCACGCCGAGCGCCAGGCCAACTTCGGCCGCGGCGACGGTGATCACAAAGAGCGCAAAGATCAGGCCGCTGAACGCGTCGTGATCCATGTACGTGGCGAAGGCGATGAAGTTGATCGCCACCGCCGCGAGCATCAGTTCAACGGACATGAGGATCAAGATCGCGCTGCGGCGTGCGAGGACGCCGTAGAACCCGATCGCGAAGAGCAGCGCGGCGAGCACCAGGAAGTTCTCGATCGGGATCACGAGCGGCCCTCCCCGTCCTCAGCCTCAGCGCGACGTGCGTTGACGAAGGCACCGGTGAAGGCGATGTCCAGCAGGATCGCCACGATGATCACCGGCACGCTGAAGTCTCGGAACAGGCGCATGCCGAAGTCCCGGAACGGGACCACGGCAGCGGTGGGGGAGCCCCACTGTGCATCGAGCAGGGCGGCGATGAAGACGCCGCCGATGAGCGCCGCGACACCGAAGGCGAACGGCTTCTGCGTGCCATCCTGGACGATCGGGTCGTCCTGCGCGTTGGTCATCATCAGCGCGAACAGCAGCAGGATGATGACGCCGCCGCCATAGACCAGGATCTGCACCAGCGCGAGGAACTCGGTGAGCAGGAGCAGGTAGATGCCGGCGACGCCCAGCAGCGTGGCGATCAGCGCGAGCGAGGCGTGCACGATGTTCTTGATCAGCACCGCGCCGAGCGCGCCCGCAAGCACGACCGCGGCGGCCAGGTAGAACACCATCTCCGCGACGGAGATCGTGCCGGCGATCATGAGGCCGAGCAGCACCACGAGAATCGGCCCACCCGCCAGCCCGGCGACGGTGCCGCCGGCGACGATGGTGCGGTCGAACTGCGACGGGAGCGGAAGTCGGTCGAACACGCGCTGGTCCTCGATACGGTCGGTCAGGCGTCCCGGTGGACGCAGCCTGACCAGTCCTGGTTACTCGTTCGTCTGTCCAAGTACCGGCACCCATTCCTTGATGGCACCGGCGCGAGACTGCGCGAGCAGCCCCTGGAGGTCAATGACCAGGTCCTTGCGGTCGTGCACGGACATCTCGTGCCCGGTCCAGGTGTTGTTCATGGCGATCGCATCGAAGTTGCAGACCTCGACGCAGATGTTGCAGCGCATGCAGCGCGCGTAGTCGATCCAGAACTTGTCGATGATCTTGCGCCGGGTGGAGGTTCCGCCCACGGTCTTGTGGTTCGGGTTGTCCTTCATCAGCACGGTCATGCACTCCACCGGGCAGGCACGCTCGCAGGCGTGGCAACCGGTGCAGAACGGCTCGTCGATGTCCTGATCCCAGAGCAGCAGCGGGAAGGCGCGGTCGCGCTCCGGCAACGGCTTGTGGACGTTGGGGTAGTCCCGCGTCACCGGCTTGCGGCTGAACGTGGACAGGGTGGTCATCAGGCTCCTGGCGATGCCCTTCATCAGGCGGCCTCCACCTTCACGGCCGCCGGACGCGCGAGGATCGAGCGCGGGCGGTTCGCAGCGCGACCGGTGATGGTGACGAGGGCGACGACGCCCGCCAGGCCGGTCACCCCGAGGATGACCTCGCTCCAGCCGTTCACCAAGATCAGCCCGTTGACAAGGACCTGCAGCAGCACCAGCGGGAGCAGGACCTTCCACGAGTAGCCCATCAGCTGGTCGATGCGGAGGCGCGGCAGTGAAGCGCGGATCCAGAAGACCACGAAGATGATCAGCCCGGCCTTGGCGCTGATCAGCATCAGCTGCCAGCCACGGCCGAGTTCTTCACCGAACGGCCAGATGTAGCCGCCGAGGAATACCGACGCGCCGATGATGGCCATGATGAACAGGCCGGCGTACTCCGCCAGCATGAACATGGACCAGCGGATGCCGGAGTACTCCACGAACGGACCACCAACGACCTCCGACTCACCGACGGGAATGTCGAAGGGGGCGCGGTTGAGTTCGGCGAGTGCGGCGATGAAGAAGATCGCGAAGGCCATGGGCTGCCAGACGATGTACGGCACGGCGGCCTGCTGACGCACCATCTCATCCAGGTTCATCGTGCCGGCGAACATCGCCACCGAGACCAGCGAGAGGACGAGCGGGAGTTCGTACGAGATCGACTGCGCGGCAGCACGGAGGCCACCGATCATGGCGTAGCGGTTGTCCGAGCCCCACCCGGCCATGACCCAGCCGACGATGTTCACCGAGGAGATCGCGACGAAGTAGAGGAGGCCGAGTTCCAGGACGGAGATGTTCCATCCGGCGATGAACGGCACCACCACGAAGCCCATGAAGATCGGGATGAAGACCAGGAACGGCGCCAGTTCGAACGTCCACGGGTCGGCGTTCTTCGGGCGCAGGTCTTCTTTGCCGACCAGCTTCACGGCGTCCGCGACGGACTGCAGCAGGCCGAAGGGGCCGGTCTTCTGAGGGCCGATGCGCTGCTGGAAGCGGCCGAGGATACGGCGCTCCGCCCAGATCAGCCCCATGACGACGACCGTCATGACGAGCACGATGATCTGGAGCCGGATTGCCGCGTTCGCCCAGACGTTGATGTCCATGCCCCAGAGGCTTGTGGTCACTAGCGGTCGACCTCACTCAGCACGATGTCGATCGAGCCCAGGACGAGGATGGCGTCGGCCACGTAGAGGCCCACGGACATCTGCTTCAGGGCCTGTAGGTTGGAGAGGCAGGCGCTGCGCACCTTCAGCCGGTACGGGCGGTTCCCGCCGTTGCTGACCAGGTAGATGCCGTACTCGCCGCGCGGCGCCTCGGTGCGCATGTACACCTCGCCGGGAGGGGTGCGCAACATGCGCGGCATCTTCTCCGGCATGATCGGGCCGGTGTCCGCCATCTTGTCCAGGCACTGCTCGATGATCTTGATCGACTCGCGCATCTCCTGCAGGCGGCAGGCGTAGCGGTCGAACACGTCGCCGTGCTGGCCGGTTACCACCTGGAAGTCGACCTCGCTGTACTTCAGATACGGCTCGTCGCGGCGCACATCCAGCGGGACACCGGACGCGCGGATCGAGGGGCCGCTCATGCCGTAGTCGATGGCGTCCTCGGCGGAGATGTAGCCAATGCCCTTGGTGCGGGCGACGAAGATTTCGTTCTCGGTGAACAGGCCGTCGAAGTCCTTGATGCCCTGGGCGGAGGACTTGATCACCTCGCGGACGCGCTCCTTGAAGTTGCGCGTCACGTCCCAGGCGAGCCCGCCGGGGCGGAAGTAGGCGTACATCATGCGGTCGCCGGAGATCTCCTCGAACAGGTCGATGAGCATCTCGCGCTCGCGCCAGCCATAGATGAAGGGCGTGCCCATGACGCCGGTGTCCACACCAAAGGCGCCCAGGAACATGAAGTGGCTGGAGAGGCGGTTCAATTCGCAGAGGATCATGCGGATCCACTGCGCGCGCTCCGGCACCTCGAGCCCTGCGAGTTCCTCCACGGCCATGACGTAGGAGAGTTCCGCGTTGAACGCGGCCAGGTACTCCGTGCGGTCCATGAAGCCGATGCCCTGGCGGTAGTCCATGGTCTCGCACAGCTTCTCCGCACCGCGGTGCAGATAGCCGATGTACGGGATCACGTCCTTGACCAGTTCGCCATCCACCTCCAGCACCATGCGGAAGACGCCGTGCGTGGAGGGGTGCTGCGGACCCACGTTGATCAGCAGGTCCTGGGTGTCGAACTCCCGTGCGCGCTCCGTGACCATTACGCGCCTTCCTCCGGGTAGCCCATGCCTTCGCCCTGCAGGACTTCAATCTCGGCCAGCGGGTGCGATTTCAGCAGCGGGTGGACGTCCGTCATGTCCTCCGGCATCAGCAGCGTGCGCGGGTCCGGGTGTCCGGTGAACCGGACGCCGAACATCTCCGCGGTCTCGCGCTCCAGCCAGTTCGCGCCTCGCCACACGGTGGTGGCCGTGGCAACGTTCAGGTCGTCCATCGGCAACGTGGTCTTCACGGTGAGGTTGTGCTTCTTGTCCGTTGAGTACAGGTGGTAGACGACCTCGATGCCGTCCGCCTCGCGGTCAATGCCGGAGAGGCAGCGGAGGTAGTCGAAGTGCAGCGCGGCGTCCGCCTTCAGGCGACGGAGGCCCGCGATGACCTCGTCGCGCGGGATGTGGACGATGACGTCCTTCACCCCGGCCTCCGGGCGTGCGGTGATGCCGGAGAGGGCGCGGTCGACTTCGGCCCAGATGGTGCCGGAGAAATCGTTGGCCGGTACGGGCTGCGTTGCCTCCTCGGAGGTCATCGGCCCATGCTCCCGCGCTCCTCCATGATCATCTCCTGGAGGGAGATGAGGGAGTCGATGAGCGCCTCGGGGCGCGGCGGGCAGCCGGGGACGTACACATCCACGGGGATGACCTTGTCCACGCCCTGCAGGACGCGGTCGTAGCGGGTGTAGGGGCCGCCATTGGTGGCGCAGGCGCCCATGGAGATGACCCACTTGGGGTTCGGCATCTGCTCGTAGAGCAGCTTCACGGCCGGGGCCATCTTCTTGGTCACGGTGCCGGCGACGATCATCACGTCCGATTGGCGCGGGGACGGCCACGGCACGATGCCGAAGCGGTCCAGGTCGTAGTGCGACATAAACGTGGCGATCATTTCGATCGCGCAGCAGGCCAGGCCGAACGTCATGGGCCAGAGCGAGGACTTGCGGCCGGAGGCCAGCAGCAGATCCAGCGGGGCCTGCATCACGCCGGGCAGCACCTGCTTGTAGAGCGCCTTGCCGGGGCGGAGTTCCACCGGAACTAGGCGCGGAGCCTCGTTCGGGTGCTCGCCGGGGATGACGGGCAGCGGCACCTCGACCGGCTCCGGCGTCACAGCCGGGGCGGTCGTGGGTGTCTCTGGCGTGGTGACCATGCCGGGAGTTACCGCCACTGGAGGGCCCCCTTCTTCCATGCGTAGCCGAGGCCAAGCGCGAGGATGGCGATGAAAGCCACCATCAGCCAGTACGCGAACTGGCCGACCTCAACGAACGTCAGTGCCCACGGGAAGATGAACACTGCCTCCACGTCAAAGATGACGAAGAGGATTGCGTACAGATAGAACCGCATCCCCACGTTGGTGGAGGCCCGCCGCAGCGGGACCATGCCGCACTCGTAGGTGGTCGACTTCCCTGTCTCCTGAGAGTAGGGGGCGAGCAGCCGGGCTGCGATCAGCGCCGTAAGGACGAGGATGAATCCGACAATCGTTGCGAGCAGTACCGCAACATAATTGCTCAGGAGCAGGTCGGCTGCAGGCACCGGAACTCCCGATCCAGCGCGCCATTGCTGGGCACGCAAACGCCTCGCGGGGCCATCCGCCTCGTCGGTGGGGAAACTAACAGTGCCCCTAGTGAGTGTCAACGAACGCCGCATCACACGACTGCGGCTAATCGACACGCCACGTCACGCGCGGTGTCGCGGTGTTACGTCGCGAGGCGTTCCGCCTCCATCACCAGCGTGATAAGCGGGCCGTGGAGGGCGCTCCCGGCGGCGATCCAGGTGCCCGCAGCGGGGCCTGCGGCGGCCTCCAGCGGGGCGGCGTGCCCACCGGCCTCCCGCACCACCAGTCCGCCCGCCGCGCCGTCCCACGGCTGCAGGCCGCGCTCGAAGTAGCCATCCAGCCGCCCGCAGGCGACCCAGCAGAGGTCGAGGGCGGCCGACCCGCCTCGGCGAATGTCGCGGACGCGCGAGATGACGTGCGACAGCACCCGGCCCTGCCGGTCGCGCACGGCGGCCTCGTAGCCGAAACCGGTGCCGATCAGCGCCTGCGCGAGGTCGCCGACCGGGCTGACGGCCAGCCGCACGCCGTTCAGCGTGGCGCCGTAGCCGAGGGCGACCGCAAACGTCTCGCGTCGGGACGGGTCGAAGACGCAGCCAGCGACGACGGTGCCATCCACCTCGGCGGCGACGGAGACGGAGAAGCCGGGGATGCGATAGAGGTAGTTCACGGTGCCATCGAGCGGGTCGACGACCCAACGGACGCCGCTGGTGCCGGCACGGCTGGTGCCCTCTTCGCCCAGGATGCCATCGTCCGGCCGCTCGCCGAGGAGGCGCGCCAGAAGCATGGCCTCCGCCGCCACGTCTACCTCGGTCACCACGTCCGTGGCGCTGGACTTGGTGTTCACGGTGCGCTCCGAGGCGAGGCGATCCAGCAGCAGCGCGCCCGCCTCCTGCGCCGCGCGCACGGCCAGGTCACGCAGTGCGACAGGGTCGGGCGGGGTCATCGGGCTACCCGATCTCGGCGAGGGAGGCACGCAGGCCGTCCAGGCGCGTGCGGGCGGTATCGAGGCGTTCGCGCTCCTTGGCGACGACGGCCTCGGGGGCCTTCGCAGTGAAGGCCTCGTTGGACAGTTTCGCCTCCTGGCGCCCGACCTCCGCTTCGACTTCCGCGATCTGCTTCGAGAGGCGGTCGCGCTCGGCGGCCTGGTCGAACAGGCCAGCCATCGGCAGCACGACCTGGCCGAGATCGAGCACGGCGGTCACAACGCCCTCGGTCGGTGCGGCGGAGGCGTCCGCGACGATGTGCAGCGGGCGCACGCGTGCGAGGTTCTCGATCGCCTCCTGCAGCGCCTGCGCGGCGGGAGCCACATCGGCCGCGACGATGTACGCCTCTACCCAGCGGCCGGCGTCCACGCGCTTCTCCGCACGGACGTTACGGATGCCGCGGATGAAGTCCTGCACCGCACCGAACTGGCGTTCCGCCTCCGCGTCGTGCCGAGCGCCCTCGGCGACCGGGTAGCGCGCCACGATCAGCGCGGGCGCGCCACCGACGTCCGGCGCGAGCGTGTTCAGGCGCTGCCAGATCTCCTCCGTGACGTACGGCATGATCGGGTGCAGCAGACGCAGCACGGCGTCCAGCACGTTCACCAGCACGGGCAGCGGCGTGCGGTCGTCCGCGCGCACGCGCACCTTCGCGACTTCGATGTACCAGTCCGCGAACTCGTCCCAGAAGAAGTCGCGCACCTGGCGCAATGCCTCGGAGAGTTCGAAGCGCTCCATCAGGCGCGTTGAGTCCTCCGTGACGGTGGCGAGGCGACTGAGGATCCAGCGATCCTCCAGCGCGCCGGTGCCGGGCGCGGGCAGCGCGAGGTCATCGGACGGCTCCACCATCTGCAGCACGAAGCGCGAGGCGTTCCAGAGCTTGTTGGAGAAGTTGCGCCCCGCCTCCAGCCGGTCGTCAGTGATGCGCTGGTCGTTGCCCGGGCTGGTGCCGGAGACGAGCGCGTAACGCAGGCCGTCCGTCCCCACCTTCGCGATCACCTCGAGCGGGTCGACGACATTGCCGCGCGACTTGGACATCTTGGCGCCGTCCGGCGCGCGGACCAGGCCGTGGAGGTAGACCGTCTCGAACGGCACCACGCCGTTCATGTTGTAGAGGGAGAGCATCACCATCCTCGCGACCCAGAAGAAGATGATGTCGTAGCCGGTCTCCATGACCTGCGTGGGGTAGAAGCGCTTCAGGTCGTCCGTGTCATCCGGCCAGCCGAGCGTGGAGTGCGGCCAGAGGCCGGACGAGAACCACGTGTCTAGCGTGTCCTCGTCCTGGCGGATCGCCTCGGAGTTGCACGCCTCGCAGCGGGTGGGGGTCTCGATTGCGACCGTGAGGTGATCGCACTGATCGCAGAACCAGACGGGGATGCGGTGGCCCCACCAGATCTGGCGGCTGATGCACCAGTCGCGGATGTTCTCCATCCACTGCAGGTAGGTGCGTTCGAAGCGTTCCGGGACGAACTTGATGCGGCCGTCCGTCACCGCCTCGATCGCCGGCTTCGCCAGCGTCTTCGCGTCCACCCACCACTGCATGGAGATCAGCGGCTCGACGATCGTGCGGCTGCGCTGGCAGTGGCCGATGGCGTGCGTATACGGCTCGATCTTCTCGATGCGGCCGGCCGTCTCCAGGTCAGCGACGAGCCGCTTGCGGGCGTCAAAGCGATCCATGCCGTCGTAGTCGCCCGACAGGGCGTTGAGCGTGCCGTCCGGGTTGATGATCGAGATGATCTCCAGGCCGTGCCGCTCGCCGATCTCGAAGTCGACCGGGTCGTGGCCGGGCGTCACCTTGAGCGCGCCCGAGCCGGACTCCATGCTGACGGCGGTGTCGCCGATGATCGGGACCAGGCGTCCGTTCGTCGGGATGATCGCACGCTTGCCGATGAGATCCGCGTAGCGCGGATCCTCGGGGTGCACGGCGATCGCGGTGTCGGCCGGGATCGTCTCCGGGCGCGTGGTGGCGATGACGATGTCGCGGCCGAGCGGCGTGCCATCCACCTCCGCGAGCGCGTAACGCACGTGCCAGAACGATCCCGGCTCGTCCTCGTACTCCACTTCGATGTCGGAGATCGCGGAGCCGCAGTCCACGCACCAGTTGATCAGGCGCTCGGCGCGGTAAATCAGGCCGTCGGTGTAGAGGTTCTTGAAGGTGGTGCGGACGGACTTCTCGCGCTGCTCGTCCATCGTGAACGCCTCGCGGCTCCAGTCCGCGGAGGCGCCCAGTCGGCGGTGCTGCGTGGAGATGCGGTCACGGCTGCGACGCACGAACTCCCACGTGCGGTTCAGGAACTCATCGCGGCCGATGTCGTGTCGCGAGATGCCCTCGCGCGCGAGGTCACGCTCGATGATCGCGTTCACGGCGATGGCGGCGTGGTCCACGCCGGGGAGCCAGAGCGTGTCGTCGCCCAGCATGCGATGCCAGCGGACCAGTGCGTCCTCCACGGTGTTGGTGAGGGCGTGCCCCATGTGCAGCTCACCGGTGAGGTTCGGCGGCGGCATGATCACGGTGAACGAGGGTGCGCCCGGGTTCGCAGGCTTGAAGAAGCCGCTGCGCTCCCACCACTCGTAGAGCGGCTGCTCCACGGCGGCCGCGTCGTAGGCAGTCGCCATCTCCTTCGGATCGAGGTTCGGGGCGGTGGTCATGCGTGCGCCTTCCGGGCTGCGCGGGCGGTGGCAAACAAAACGCCCCGCTGCTGCGGGGCGGTCGGCGGCGGGCGGAGCGCTTTTCGGGCGCTACGCGCGTCGCCGCGTGGGTACTACTACGACTACGAGGTGCGGGTGCTTCACGCGGCCCATCGTACTACGGGCGACGGTCGAGGGCGGACCACCGCGTCGGTTGACGACTCAGACGGACCGATATATAACCCTTTCGTTCTATAAAGGATCGGTGATGCGATGGCAGCAGTGAAGACCGTCCGAGTGGCGCGTGGCGGTGGCGCTACGGACGCGAGCCTCGATGAGACGTTCGCAGCCCTGGCCGACCCGACACGGCGGGCGATCCTCGCGCTGCTCGCGCAAGGCGAAGCGTCTGTGAACGAACTGACCGAGCCGTTCAACATCAGCCAGCCCGCGATCTCCCGGCACCTGCGGGTACTGGAGCGCGCGGGCCTCGTCTCGCGCCATCGCGATGGCCAGCGGCGGCCGTGCCGCTTGCGCGCCGCACCGATGGCCGAGGTCAACCGGTGGCTGGAGGCGTACCGGGAGCACTGGGAGCAGCAGTTCCAGCGCCTGGACGCGGTGCTCGCCGACCTGCAGCCAGACGTGCCACGCCGCCGAACGAAGTAATCACACACCCCAAGGAGTAATCCATGACTACACAGCCCGGTACCGAAGTCTCGACCCCGAGTGACCTGGAGATCCGGTTTCGCCGAACATTCGCGGCACCACCCCAACTGGTGGCGGACGCATTCACAACGCCTGAATTGCTGCAACGGTGGATGGGGCTGAACTTCGGCGACTGGGCGTGGGCTTCGTGCGACATCGATCTGCGCGCTGGCGGAGCCTACCGGTGGGTCTGGCGCAACGCCGTCGATGGGAGCGAGATGGCGATCAGTGGCACCTACCTGGAGGTGGTGCCCGGCGAGCGCTACGTGGCGACCCAGCGGTACGAGAGCATGCCGGAGTACCCGGGCGAGATGACCACCACGCTCATCTTTACCGAGGACGAGGGCCAAACGCTGATGGAAGAGACGGTCCGCTACGCCTCGCAGGCGGAGCGTGACCGGGACCTGGAGCACGCGCCCTCCGGGCTGGAGCCCGGGTACGTGGCGCTGGACGCTGTCCTCGCCGCCGAGGTGCGCGCGGGCCGGTAGGGGCTTCGGCCACCTCGGGCGGCGACTCGTGGGGAAGCGGACAACGGCGGTACCATGCCGCCGCTGCCCGTCCGGCCCGGACGAGGCGCAAGACCGAAAGGCGTGGTCGATGCTCCAGACGCTGGGCCTGAACTACCCCGCGATCATCGTGCGGGACATGGAGGACTCGATCCGCTTCTACCAGCGGCTCGGGCTCCAGCCGCTGTACGTGGAGCCCAACCGCGACGACCCGGAATCGATCGTGGCGCTGCTGAGCGCGGGCGGGGATCACTCCTTTCTGATGCTGGTGGGGCCACTGAAGCCCGGTGCGGTGCGTCTGGCGGAGGCGCAGCCGGGCATCGGTTCGATGCAGTACCTCTCCTTTCACGTGACGCTGGAGCAGATGAACGGGATGTGGGACGAGCTCTCCCGCTCCGGCGTGCAGGGCTCCGAGCAGATCACGCGCGGCTATGAACGCCTCGTCTTCCTGGAGGATCCCAACGGCGTGCTGATCACGCTGGTCGCGTGGGGCGTGGAGCCGCCGCCGAGCATGCCGAAGTCGCTGGTGCTGCAGGTCGCCGCGATGCTGCGCGAACGCGACGGCTCGATGTACATCGAGGAGACGCACGTGGCCGGCGCGATCAAGGAGATCGAGACGGCCAGCCGCGACGGGTAGAGGCACGGGAAGTGCCTCCTCGCGGGCAGGTGTCGTCCTCGGTTTGGCGATTACGGGTGTAGTCACCAACAGGCCGACGCGGCATGCTGCGCGGGACGCACCCAAGCGGCATGCAGTGCGTCAGAAGGGCTCCCACCTTGGCTGATATCTCTGAGTCGACGCGTCGCTGGCGGATGCTGGAGGCGGCTGGACTCCTCGTGGTCTCACTCTCGCTGTTTGCCATCACGGCACTGGCGATGGAGGTCATCCCACCGGTCATCACTTTCGGGACGATCTACCTGCTCCTGGCCGTCGCAGTCTGGCGATTCGCTGCGAACCGCTGGGTCGCCGGGGTGGCTGCCGGACTGGCACTGCTCGGCCTACTCGCGAACCTCCCGTTCCTGATGGAAGATCTGGCGCACCCGGCCTCCTTCGGCGGGTTCGTACCCTCGGCGGTCTCGGTCGTGGCGGCGGTGGTCGTGGTGATCGCAGCGATCGCCTCGTACCGCGGCATGGACGTGGCACTGGCACAGCCGCTCGCACGCGGAGCGCTGGCAACGGGCGGTGCGCTGGCGCTGCTGTCGGTCGTGTTGCTGGTGATGGGCGCGAACGACGAGGCGCAGACGGGCGACGCCGTGGTCGTTGCGGAGAAGCACCACTACCCGAGCACCATCAGCGCTCCGGCGGGCCGCTCAGCCATTGTCGTCGAGAACAAGGACCTCTTCCGGCACACGTTCGTCCTGACCGGGCGCGACGTGAAATTGGAAGTGCCGGCGATGAAGACCCGGCGGCTCGAGGTCGACCTGCCGGTGGGCCTCTACCCGTACATCTGTGACGTACCGGGACACGAGGCGATGGCCGGCGTGCTGACCGTCCAGTAGCGCATCTTCGACTGCCACCAACAGCAGGGCCCCCGCGGTGACGCGGGGGCCCTGTGCGTGTGCGTGACGGTTGAAGCGCGGTGGCTCAGCGCTCGGTGTGGCCGAGGCTGCGGCCGGGCGCGATGCGGTCGCGGAGTGCCTGCTTCAGCAGCCGGGGATCGACGAACTCCTCGGCCTCCTTGAGGTTGAAGATGGCCTCGCCATCGACGCGCACCTCCAGGATGCCGCCTTTGCCGGGCACGAGCGCGAGTTCACGGATCTCGTGCGCGAAGGTGGTGAGCAGTTCCTGCGCCAGCCACGTGGCGCGGGGTAGGAACCCGCACTGCGCGCAATACTCGATCTCCACGCGTGCCGTGGCGTCCGGGTTGATCGGGTTCACCGCCATCGATCACCTCTCAACGGACACACTACCCGCGCCGGTCCGCGGCGTCAGCCGCGCGGTAGCGCCGATCCGCGGCGTCAGCCGCGCGGGAGACCCAGTCCGCGCTGGGCGATGATGTTGCGCTGCACCTCTGACGTGCCGGCGGCAATGGTGGCGGATACCGCCTCCAGGTAGGCCTGCGAGAACGCGCCACCGAGGCGCGCGTACGGCGAGCCGGGGGCGAGTTGCGCCGCCTGCCCCAGCAGGTGCATGCCGGTGGTGGCGACGCGCTGCGTCAGTTCGGAGCCGTACAACTTCGAGACGCTCGCCTCGTGGTTCGGGATCAGCCCCTGTTCCTGCAGTTGCGGGACGCGGTACGCGACGTTGTAACCGACCTGTAGTTCGATCCAGCGATCGGCGAGTTCGAAGCGGGCGGCCGGGTTCATCCTGATCAGCGATGCCTCGTCCTTCGCGGCCGCGACGAGACGCTCGATGTTGCGCTTCGCGTGCGAGTAAGCGGAGACGCCCGACCGCTCGAGGTCGAGCGTGGTCATCACCTGGTACCAGCCACGGTTCTCGGTGCCGACGAGGTTCTCCGTGGAGACGCGGACGTTCTCGAAGAACACCTCGTTCAGCGTCTTGCCGCCGTCCATGCTCTCCATCGGCCGCACGGTGACGCCCGATGAGTCCATGGGGACGATGAGGGTGGAGATGCCCCGGTGCTTCGGGGCGCTGGGATCGGTGCGCGCGGCCAGCCAGCCCATGCTGGCCTCCTGCGCACCCGAGGCGAAGATCTTCGAGCCGTTGATGACGTACTCGTCGCCGTCGCGGACGGCGCGCGTCTGCACGCTGGCCAGGTCCGAGCCGGAGCCGGGCTCCGTGTAGAGCGCGGTCCAGGTGTCCTGGGCCTCCGCAATGCGAGGCAGGTACAACTTGCGCTGCGCCTCGTTGCCGAACTGCATCAACGCGGGGCCGACCCAGGAGACACCGGTGCCGCCACCGCCCGGCATGCGGGTGTAGGCGGTCTCGTCTGTGAAGATCGCCTGCTGGATCTGGGGTGTGTCCAGGCCTCCGTATTCCTTCGGCCAGGCCATCGCCAGCCACTTCTTGTCGGCCAGGGCGCGGTTCACGAACTGAGCGACCTCGGCGCGCTCCTCCGGGCGGATGTCGCCCAGGAACTCGCGGTCGGCCCAGTCTGGCGGCAACTTGCCGTCCAGGAACGCACGCAGTTCCGTTCGGAAGCGTTCCTCTTCTGGGGTGAAGGAGAAGTCCATGCTCAATCCTCCGAGGGGTGCCCTCAGCCCGCCGGGGCGGTCGCCGGGCACGCGCCCCGTAGCGCGGTACGTGGCCGCCGGACACGCCGGTCGACCCGATGGCACCCGCCATGCCGGTACATAACGGGCGGCATCCAGTGTACCAACGGCGCGCCTCGATATTAAGAGTCCCCGGGGCGGCTTCCCGGTGGCGGGTGTTACCATCGAAGCCCTGGCCCCGCGCAGTCCGTGGACACCCCAGATGACCTACCTCGCACGTGCTCGGAGGCCGCTTGTGTACCGTGAAATCGCTGTGTTCACGGGGAACTCGCACCCCGCGCTGGCGACGGCTGTATGCAATCACCTGGAGATCGCGCTGGGGCAGGCGGAGGTCTTCCAGTTCTCCAACGAAGAGATCTTTGTCCGCTACCTGGAGAACATCAGAGAGCGCGATGTCTTCCTGATCCAGCCGGTGGTCTCACCGGTCAACACACGACTGATGGAACTCCTGATCATGATCGACGCGGCGAAGCGTGCCTCGGCCGGGCGCATCACCGCCGTGGTTCCGTACTACGCATACGGTCGCTCCGATAAGAAGGATCAGCCGCGCGTGCCGGTCACGGCCCGCCTGGTGGCGAACTTCATCGAGGTGGCGGGTGCCGACCGCGTCCTGAGCCTGGACATGCACGCCGGTCAGATCCAGGGGTTCTTCAACATCCCGCTGGATGAGTTGACGGCGTTCCCGCTGGTCGCCGACTACTTCCACAAGTTGAACTTGCCGACGCCCGTGGTGGTCGCCCCGGACGTGGGACGCGCCAAGCTCGCGCGTGAGATCGCCGGACGCATCGAGGGCGAAATCGCGATCGTGGACAAGCGGCGCACCGGCAACAACGACTCCGCCGAGGCGCTGACGATCATCGGCGATGTCGCCGACAAGGACTGCCTGATCATGGACGATGAGATCCTGACGGGCACCACGGTGGTTTCCGCGATCCGGCTGCTGCGATCGCGCGGGGCGCGCTCGGTGCGCGTCGCGTGTGTGCATCCGGTGATGGCAGCGAAGGCGTTCGCCGCGCTGGACACCACGGACGTGGACGAACTGATCTTCACGGACACGCTGCCGCTGGTGCATGGCGAGTTCAAGACCGTACCCACCACGGTGCTTTCGGTGGCCTCTCTGATTGGCGACGCGATCCACCGCATCCACACGGGCGGCTCCGTAGGCGAGCTGTTCCACTAGCGCACGACACGGCCGGTCGCTGGACGACCGGCAGGAGGCCCATTCGGCATGGTCGGCATCTTCCGCAAACTCCTGGGCAGCGACTCCAACGAGCGCGTCATCAAAGAGATGACGCCGCTGGTGGCGCGCATCAACACCTTCTCGGAGAGCATCGGCGCGCTGTCCGATGCCGACCTCCGCGCACAGACGGATCGCTTCCGCGAACGCCTGGAAGCCGGCGAGTCTTTGGAGGACCTGCTGCCCGAGGCGTTCGCGACGATCCGCGAATCAATCGACCGCACGATGCAACAGCGTGCGTTCGATGTGCAGTTGATGGGCGCAATCACACTGCACCGTGGCCAGGTCGCGGAGATGAAGACCGGCGAAGGCAAGACCCTCGTTGCGACGATCGCGACGTACCTCAACGCGCTCGAGGGGCGCGGGATCCATGCGGTCACGGTGAACGACTACCTGGCCCGACGTGACGCGCAGTGGTACGCGCCGGCGCTACACGCGCTGGGGATCACGATCGGCGTGATTCAGAACAACGGCTCGTTTCTCTACGTACCGGATGCCAGCGAGACACCGTCGTTCGAGCACCTCGTCGCCGCCACGCGGCAGGAGGTCTACCTGTCCGACGTCGTGTACGGCACGAACAACGAGTTCGGTTTCGACTACCTGCGTGACAACCTGGCGACGACGCTGGCGGCGCGCGTGCAGCGCGGACGCCACTTCGCGATCGTCGACGAGGCCGACTCGGTCCTCATCGACGAGGCGCGGACGCCGCTCATCATCAGCGGTGCGTCCCAGGACGATGTGTCGCTGTACCCGCGCTTCGCACGCATCGTGCCCACGCTGGTGCGTGGCCAGCATTTCACGGTGGACGAGCGCCATCGCACGGTCGGCCTGACCGAGGCGGGCGTGGAGGCGCTGGAACGCGCACTGGGCGTGGACAACATCTATTCGCTTGAGAACTTCCGCCTCACCCGGTACATGGAAGCGGCGCTGCGCGCGGAGATCCTGTACCAGCGCGACCGCGACTACGTGGTGAAGGACGGCGAGATCATCATCGTGGACGACTTCACCGGTCGCCTCATGGAGGGCCGGCGGTGGTCGGACGGCCTGCACCAGGCGGTGGAGGCCAAGGAAGGCGTGAAGATTCAGCAGGAGTCCGTCACCTACGCGACGATCACACTGCAGAACTACTTCCGTCTCTACGAGAAGCTCTCCGGCATGACCGGTACCGCTGCGACCGAGGCGGAAGAACTGCACGAGATCTACAAGATCGACGTGACGACGATCCCCACCCACCGCCCGTTGGCGCGCGATGACCACGCTGACCTGGTCTACAAGTCGGAATCCGGCAAGTGGAAAGCCGTAGCTGCCGACATCCAGGCACAGCACGCCGCCGGGCGGCCCGTGCTCGTCGGCACGGTCGCCATCGAAACGTCGGAGATGCTGTCCGACCGGCTGAAGCGCGCCGGCATCCCTCACGAGGTGCTGAACGCAAAGCAGCACCAGCGCGAGGCGCAGATCATCGAGCGCGCGGGCCAGCCCGGTGCGGTCACCATCGCCACGAACATGGCCGGTCGCGGTACCGACATCCGGCTGGGCGAGGGCGTAGCGGCGGCCGGTGGCCTGCACGTGATCGGCACGGAGCGGCACGAATCGCGCCGCATCGACAACCAGTTGCGTGGTCGGTCCGGCCGTCAGGGCGACCCGGGTTCCACGCGCTTCTATGTGTCGTTCGAGGACGACCTGATGCGCCGGTTCGCGCCGGACTGGCTGCCGGGCATGATGGACCGCCTGGGCATGGACGAAGAGACCGCGCTCGAGTCCAAGATGGTCTCGAAGGCGATCGAACAGGCCCAGCAGCGCGTGGAGGCTTACAACTTCGACATTCGTAAGCGCGTCGTTGAATACGACGACGTGATGAACACCCAGCGCAACGTCATCTACTCGGAGCGCGAGAAAGTGCTGTCAGGCGAGAGCCTGCGCGACACGATCCTCGACCTGATGGAGGCGGAGGTCGATTCGCTCGCACAGCAGCACCTCACCGAGGCCCCGGACCCGGAGATGTTCCGCATCGCGATCGACACGATCGTCCCGGACCTGGCCCCCGACGAACTGCCGCTGGATGCGATGCAACGCGCCGAGGCGGCGGCCGATGTGGCGCTCGACCTGATCGAGGCGCTCTACGAGGCGCTGGAGGCCGAGGTCGGCGAGGAGACGCAGCGACTCGTAGAGCGGCTGGTGCTGCTGCGCACGATCGACTCACTGTGGGTGGAGCACCTGACCGCCGTGGACGAGATGCGCCAGGGCATCGGCCTGCGCGCGCTGGCGCAGCAGGACCCGCTGGTCGCCTACAAGCGCGAGGCCCACGACATGTGGGAGCAGTTCCGCGAGCGGATCCGGATGCTGGTGTCGCGCCAGGTGCTGCGCGCACGCATCGCGCCACAGGTCGCGGCACAGGCGATCGCGCAGGAGCGCGCCCCGCAGCGCGTGCAGACCAGCGGCCCGGAAGAGGGCAGCGCGGCGGCCATCGGCGAGGGCGGCGGCGTGCGCGCCGCGGCGGTGCCGGTGCG
>JAQCKI010000099.1 GCA_027592645.1 Chloroflexota bacterium
CCCCGCCGCTGACGCCGCTGTTCCACTTCCGGAAGTTCCACTTCCGAAACGCAAAGAAGAGCCGGTCAAGCGAACGCGCCAGCCGCTCTGCCTCTTCGGGCGTGACATCCCGTGCAACCGGTGGCGAGACGGGGCGGTTCGGAGCCACTATCTGTCTCCTCTCTGCAACGGGGCGCGCTGACCCCGCATGTTACGGAGCCTACCCGGCGAATGATGCTGAGTGACTACAGTATCAAGTTACTCATAATCACTGTCGGTTGTAATACTCCTCGACCTGTGGCAGAGTGCGCGCGTTCGGCCCGTGGAGGCAAGACGATGGCTGGTCGCGCTCCCTCTGACGACAGCACCCCGACATTCAAGCCGCTTCCCCGCCTCCCCACGCGGTTCAAGAACCACGTCGTCTACTACGGTTGGTACATCGTCCTCGTCGCCTTTCTCGGGTCGATGATGGGCACCGGCATCCAGGTCTACTCACTCGGCGTCTTCCTCAAGCCGATGACCGAGGAACTGGGCTGGACGCGCACCGATATCTCGCTGGGCCAGACCATCTCCACGCTCTGCTCGGGCGTGGTCGCGTTCTGGGTCGGCCCGCTGCTGGACAAGCACGGCGGGCGCGTGCTGATGGTGGTGGGCGCAATCGCGATGGGCGCGGGCTTCGTCGCGCTCGGGTTCGTGCAGGAACTGTGGCACTACTACCTGGTGAAGGGGGTGCTGGTCACCGCCGGTTCGGCCATGGCCGGGCTCATGGTCCTCAACGTCGCGCTCTCAAACTGGTTCGTCCGCCGCCGCGGCATCGCCATCGGCGTCAGCGCCATGGGGGTGTCGCTGGCCGCGCTCACCATGCCTCTCATCTCCACCGTGCTGATCGAGGCCTACGGATGGCGCGCGACCTGGGCGATCCTCGGCGTCACGATCCCGGCAGTGATCGTCCCCCTCTCGCTGTTCGTGCTGCGCCGCAGACCGGAGGATCACGGCCTGCTGCCGGACGGCGGGCCCGGTAACGGCGCGCCCGTCTCCAAGGCGCGCGCCGCCTCGATGGCGATGCAGAGCGTGGTCTGGACCCGCCGCCAGGCAATGCAGACGCGCAGCCTCTGGATGTTGATCGCTACGTTCTCGCTCGGCAGCGTGGGCCTCAGCGCCCTCTTCCTGCACATGATCCCCTACCTCTCCGACAGCGGGCTGAGCGCCACGCAGGCGGCGAGCGTGTTCGGGATGGTGGGCCTGTCGGGCCTGATCTCCAAGCCGCTGTGGGGACTCGCGCTGGACCGCTTCAACACCTCGTACTGCGCCGCGTCAGAGTTCCTGCTGATGGGCGCCGGGCTGAGCGCGATCATCCTGATCGATAACGTCTGGGGGCTGCACCTCGCCGTCTTCCTGCTGGGCCTGGGGATCGGCGGGGTCAGCACGGTGCAGGAGGTGATCTGGGCGGACTACTTCGGGCGTGCCACCATCGGCACCATCCGCGGCCTCTCTCGGCCGTTCACGGTGATCGCGAGCGCGGGCGGGCCGGTCTTTGCCGGGCTCGCGTACGACATGCGCGGCTCCTACGAACTGGCGTTCACGATCTTCATCGCCACCTACGTGTGCGCCGCGATCATGATCCTGTTGACGCCCTACCCGACCGCGCCGAAGCCCGACATACCGCCCGATGGCGGCCCGGTGCTCGCCGAGGCGGCCCCGGTGCCGCTACCCGCTCCCGCCCCGCGCGGGTAGCATGCGGGGCGATGACGCCCCTCGACACAGCGACGCAGGACGCAATCACGCGCGCGGCGGCCCTCATGGCGCGGGCGCGCCACACGGTGGTTCTCGCCGGTGCCGGCATGTCCAAGGAATCTGGCATCCCGACCTTCCGGGGCGATGGCGGCCTGTGGACGATCAACGGCGAGCCGCCGCTGAATCAGTACGAGACGTTCGCCGCTGACCCGCGCCGCTGGTGGGAGCGCCGCATCGAAGAGGCCGCACAGCCCAGCGACTTCGCCGCCGCGATCGACGATGCACAGCCGAACCCCGGGCATCGGGCGCTCGCGGAACTAGAGCGCATGGGCGCCGTCGCCCATCTCATCACCCAGAACATCGATGACCTCCACCGCCGCGCCGGACAGGAATCGATCACGGAGATCCACGGCAACCGCCACTGGATGCGCTGTGTTGCGTGCGGTATGCGCTGGCCGAAGGCCGAATACATCGTGGACGCCACCGAACTGCCCCCGCGTTGCACTCAAGACGGGTGCGGGGGCATCGTGAAGAGCGACACGGTGATGTTCGGCGAGCCGATCCCGGCGCTGGCGCTGGAGCGGTGCGCGCGGGAGACGCGTCGGGCGGACTGCTTCATGACCATCGGCACGTCGGCCGTGGTCTACCCCGCGGCGGGCTATCCGATTGATGCCACCCGCCGAGGCGTGCCGCTGATCGAGATCAACCCGGAAGAGACACCGTTGACCCCACTGGCAACGGTGGTGGTGCGCGCCCCATCCGGCGAGGCGCTCCCCGCCCTGATCGAGCTGCTGCGGACGCACCGCAATGGGAGCACCACGACACCATGATCCGACGACGCACGTACGAACCGCTCGGCATCGTCCTCGCCACGAACGAGGGCCTCCTGCAGGTGGTGCCCGGCGGCGATCCGGAAGTGGCGGTCGGCGGCTACCGGTTCACCTCCGTGAACTACCACGACGGCCTGTGCATCGCCGGCGCACCGAACACCGGCGTGTGGGTGCACAACGGTCGCAAGTGGGCCCAGCGCTGGGAAGGCGACCCGCGCTCCGTCTCCGTCACCACCAGCGGCGACCTCTACATCGGTGCCACCGATGGCACGCTGATGCGATCCGCCGACAAGGGCGAGTCGTGGGAGGAACTGGAGGGCGTGAAGAACGTCCTGAAGAACGCCAACTTCGTACCGCCCGCCGGTGAAACGAAGGTCGCGGTGGTGAGCGTCGGCGACGCGGTGGAAGGCATCATCCTCGGCATCGCCGGGGCCGGCGCCTGGTACACGCGCGACGATGGCAAGACGTGGCTGCGGCGCTCGGACGGCCTCGATGCGAAGTTGCACGGCATCTGGGTGCACGCCGAGCAGCGGGATCGCCTCTTCGCCACCGCCGACCGAGGCGTCTTCCGGTCGGAGGACGAGGGCTTCACCTGGATGCAGTCCGTGGGCGGCCTCGACCGCTCGTGGGGCGGCAGCCTCGCCGTGATGCCGGGTGCCCCGGACACGCTCGTGCTCTCCATGGCGCGACAGCCCGGGGGCCTTGAGGGTGCCGTGTTCCGCTCGCCCAACGGCGGCGTGACCTGGCAGCGGCAGGCGCTGGAGGACGAAGACGAGTGGGATCGAGTCCCGTGTGTCGTCCGCCCGTGGGACTGGGAGGACCTGGTCTTCGTCGCCGCCGGCGACAAGCTCTTCGCCTCCCACGATCGAGGTCGGAACTGGATCGGCCTGGGTGCCGGCCTGCCCGTCGCGAACGCCGCCACCGCCTCCGTCTAACCGGGAGCCGCAGAACTTAGTTATTTCAACCGTCATCATTTCGGGACGGCAGCCGTCCTGACTGTTACGATCCCACCCTTCCAGCACTTCCCCGGGCATTCCCCGGCGAGCCGCGATCCGGCCGCCCGCTGCCCCTGTCAGATCCGTTCATGGAGGCTCCCGACCGATGGCCAACCCCGGCAAGGCACGCGACGAGTTCATTGAGGCCAACGGCCTCCGCTTCCACTACCGCGAGTGGGGCGACACCCGCACGAAGCACGCGCTCATCCTGCTGCACGGCTACGCCGAGACGTCCGAGGTCTGGAACGAAGTCGCGGCCGACCTGGCGCGCGAGTTCCGCGTGATCGCGCTCGACCAGCGCGGCTACGGCCAGTCCGCCCGCGTGGCGGACCTGGACTACAGCCGCTCCCGCCAGATCGAGGACCTCGAGGCGATCATCGACGCGCTGGGACTGCGCTCGGTGACGCTCGTCGGCCACTCGATGGGTGGCGCGAACGCTATCTGCTACGCGGCCGAGCACCCGGAGATGGTGACCGCGCTGATCGTGGTGGAGACCGCACCCGAGGTGCTGCGCTCCGGCATTGAGTCCGTGCGCCGCCTGATGGCAACCGGCGACAAGTTCGCTTCGCTGGAGCAGGCGATGGAGGCGTTCCGCCCCTACCTCCCCTACGCCAGTTCAGAGCAGGTGGAGCGCCGCGTCCGCGGCTCCTTCACCGTCAATGACGATGGCATGTACGTCTGGGACTTTGACCCGGCGTTCCGCGACGCCACCGTCCGCCCGCCTGACCCGGACCCGGGCCAGCGCCGCGTCGCCGACCTGTGGGACGACGTCGACCGGATCCAGTGCCCCACGATGATCATGCGTGGCGCCGAGACCGACATGCTGACGCCCGAGGCAATCCAGCGGCTGCACCGGCGCATCGCCGGCTCGCGCGTCTCGCTGATCGAGGACGCCGGCCACAACGTCCCCACCGACCAGCCGTCCGCGCTGGCGCTGAACGTGCGTGAGTTCCTGCAGAGCATCGCCGCGATCTAGTCGCGCCCAAGCCCAATCACAGACGCCCCGCATTCGCGGGGCGTCTGTGCGTCTGCGGCCGCGTGCGCTGCCTACGCCGGCGGCGAGCCGAATGCGCCCCGCTCGCGAAGCGCAGAGATGTCGTCCCAGGTGAAGCCGGACTCCAGCAGCACCGATTCGGTGTGCTCACCGAACTCGGGTGCGCGCTTCTCAATGCGGGCCGGAGTCTTGGAGAGGTGCACCGGCGAGCCCACCATCGGCCACAGGCGGCCCTCGGCGTCCGGCACTTTCACCAGGTAGTCGTTGGCCCACGCCTGAGGGTCGGCGGCGATCTCCAGGTAGTCCGCCACCGGCTGCACCAGCAGGTTCCGCGCCTGGAACGCGTCCACCCACTCGTCACGTGTCTTCGTCGAGAAGATCGCGTCCATCTTCGCGATGACCTCGGGGTTCCGTTCCAGGCGCTGCGCCTGCGTCCGGTAGGGGTCGCGCGCCAGTTCCTCGGAGCCCATGACCTCGCAGAACTCGTGCCACCACTTATCCGCCGGCAGCGCGCCGATCATGAACCACTTGCCGTCGCTGCCCTGGTAGTGCTGCCACGTGGGCGCCCGCTGCGAGTGGTTGATCCGCCCGCGCGTCACCCCTGACCACATCGCCGAGGTGATCCCGAACGACTGGATGTTCAGCTGCGAGCCGTACAGGGAGGTGTTCACCTCCTGCGCCTCGCCGGTGCGCTCTCGGTGCAGCAGCGCCAGCACCATGCTGTAGCCGCTGACGATCGCACCGACGTGATCCCCCTGCGGGAAGCCCGCCATTGTCGGGATGCCCTCTTCACCCTCCCCGGTGACGGACATGAAGCCGCCGCGCGCCTGTGCCAGCGTGTCCATGGCGCCATCGAAGCGATCGGGGCCCAGGTGCCCCCAGCCGGTGGCGTTGGAGAGGATGCAGCGCGGGTTGGCCTCCTGCAGCCGCTCGAAGGTGACGCCCAGGCGTTCCATGACGCCGTAGCGCATGTTGTTGTGGAACACGTCCGCCGTCTTCACCAGCCGCCAGAACACTTCCTGGCCCGCCTCTGTCTTGAGGTCGAGCAGGATCGAGCGCTTCCCGCGGTTCAGCGCGTGGAAGTAGGGGCTCCCGCCCGCCATCGGCTGCAGGCCGCGGCCGGGATCCGGGTTCGCGTATGACTCGATTTTGATGACGTCCGCGCCCATGTCCGCCAGCATGGCGGTGGCGTACGTGCCCTGCTGCCAGACCGACAGGTCCAGGATTCGGTATCCCTCTAGTGGCAGCGGCATGGCTCACCTCCGGCGCGGGGACATTCTCGCACTGCCGTCGAGGCCTGCGGGCCGGCGCCCGGATCGAGCCAACGACGCATACCCGGTAGGATCAGGCCTCACGTTCCGCTCACGGAGGCCCGCCATGGCAACACCCCTGCAGCGCACCATCCATCGAGTCGTGGTCACCGGCCTCGGCGCGGTCACGCCGATTGGCAACACCACAGCGGAATACTGGGAGGGGCTTCGCACCGGGCGCAGCGGCGTGGTCCGTGTCACCTCCTTCGACCCGGCTGACTGCCTGGTGCAAATCGCGGGCGAAGTGAAGGACTTCGACGTGGAGCAGTACCTGGAGCGGAAGGTCGCGCGCCGCACGGGCCGCTTCGCGCAGTTCGCACTGGCCGCCGGGCTGCAGGCGCTCGCCGATGGCGCGCTGGAGGTCACCGACGCCAACCGCGACGACATCGGCGTGATCATGGCCACATCCGGTGACTGCTTCGCGATGGGCCCCGAGTGGGAGATCTACCTGAACCGGGGCTCGCGAAACGTGGACCCGTTCATCGTGACGCGGATGGGCCAGCACATGGGGTCAGGCCGCCTCGGCCGGCAGATCGGCGTGCGCGGGCCGAACACCACCATCAACACCGCCTGCGCCTCCGGCACGGACGCGCTGGGCCACGCCCTCAGCATGATCCGGCTCGGCCACGCCAAGGCGCTGCTGGCGGGCGGCGCAGAGGCGATGATCACGCCGCTCTCGCTCTCCTCCATGGGACGCCTCGGTGCGCTCTCCAAGAACAACGATGACCCCGCCCACGCCTCCCGGCCGTTCGATGCGAACCGCGATGGCTTCATCCTCGGCGAGGGCGCCGGCGTACTGCTACTGGAGTCAGAGGAGCACGCGCTGGCGCGTGGCGCGCGCATCTACTGCGAGCTCGCGGGCGTTGGCTGGTCCTTCGACGCGACCGATGACACGGCGCCCGACCCTACCGGACAGGCGCTGGCGATGACCCGTGCGTTGAACGATGCGGGCGAGGTTGCCTCGGCGATCGACTACATCAACGCCCACGGCACCAGCACGCCGTACAACGACCGCACGGAGACGCAGGCGATCAAGCTCGCGCTCGGCGACCACGCCATGCGGGTGAAGGTGTCCTCGACGAAGTCCATGACCGGCCACCTGGCCGCGGGCGCGGGCGGCATCGAGGCGGTCGCCTCCGTGCTGGCGATGCACCACGGGTGTGTCCCACCGACGATCAACTACGAGGTGCCGGACCCGGACTGCGACCTGGACATCACGCCCAACACGGCCGTGGCGGCCGACCTCCGCGTGGTGCTCTCCAACTCGTTCGGCCTCGGCGGGCAGAACGCCGCCGCACTCTTCCGGCGGTACGAGGCGTAGCGAACGGACGCTACGCGGCGCGGGCCGGGGGGGGGGTCGCATGCACCTT
>JAQCKI010000100.1 GCA_027592645.1 Chloroflexota bacterium
GCGCGAGGGGCGCATCGTCGGCCGCGGCCACACGCAGCCGCCGGGTGGCGCGCACGCCGAGGTGATGGCGCTGCTCGAGGCCGGCGAGGCCGCCCGTGGTGGGACGCTCTACGCCACGCTGGAGCCCTGTTTCCACCACGGCCGTACGCCACCGTGCGTGGACGCGATTCTCGCGGCCGGCATCGCGGAGGTCCGCTACGCCATCGTCGACCCCGATGAGAATGTCGCCGGTCAGGGCGACGCCAACCTGCGCGCCGCGGGCGTGACCGTGACGTCGGGTGACGGCGCCGCCGAAGCCGAGCAGTTGATGGAGGGCTACCTGCACCACCGCCGCACTGGGCGGCCGCTGGTCATCGTGAAGTTCGCCGCCAGCCTGGACGGCCGCATCGCCGCCGCCTCCGGCGACTCGCGCTGGGTGTCCGGGCCGGAGGCGCGGGCGTGGGCGCACCGGGAGCGCACCCGCATCGATGCGATCGCGGTCGGCTCGAACACCGTGATCGTGGACAACCCGGAACTCACCGCCCGCCCCGAAGGCGTCGACGACCCACATCAGCCGCTACGCGTGGTGCTGGACAGCCACGGGCGCGTCCCGGCGACCGCGCGCGTCCTCGGCACCGGCTCGGTCGTCATCACCACGCGTGCGGCCACCGAGGGCTGGCGCAGCGGCATCGCCGCTACCGGCGCGGAGGTGGTGGAGGTCGCCACTGGTGTGGACGGGCGGATCGACCTCGGCGCGATGCTGGACGTGCTCGGCGCGCGCGGTGTGCTGACGTTGCTGGTGGAAGGCGGGGGCACGCTGCTGGGATCGCTGTTTGACCAGCGCCTCGTGGGTCGGTTGTATGCTGTGATGGCGCCCGTAATTATCGGCGCTTCCTCCGCACCCTCTGCGGTCGCCGGGGAAGGCGTCCAGCGAATGCGGGAGGCACCGCGGCTCCGCGACCTGACGGTGGCGCGGCTGGGGCAGGACACGCTGATCGCGGGTGTACCGGTCTGGCCGGACGCCACGGACGAAGGCGGGGACGCATAGTGTTCACGGGCATCGTGGAAGAAGTCGGCCGCGTGCGCCGCACCGAGGGTGGCGAACTCGTCATCGAGTGCCACACCATCCTGGACGGCTCACAACTCGGCGACTCGATCGCCGTCAACGGCGTAGACCTGACCGTCCGCGCCATGGACCACGAGTCGATGACGTTCGACGTCATGCCGGAGACGTTCCGGCGCTCCAACCTCGCGGACGTGCAGGAGGGCGAGGCGGTGAACCTCGAACGCTCCGTCACTGCCGCCACGCGCCTTTCCGGGCACATCGTGCGCGGCGTCGTGGAGACCACCTGCCGCCTGCATTCGTTCACACCCGAGGGCGACGCGATCATCGCGCGCTTCGAGACGGACGCGGAGCACCTGAAGTACATCGCGATGAAGGGGCCCGTCTGCGTGGACGGCATCTCCCTGACGGTGATGGCGAAGGACGCGACCTCGTTCTCGGTGTCGCTGGTGCAGTACACGCAGGAACACACCAACCTGATGCAGAAGCAGCCCGGCGCCTCGATCAACCTCGAGACGGACATCATGGCTCGCTACGTGGAACAGATCCTGGAAGCCCGCGCGACGACCATGTCGGCGTCGACGCAGTAAAGGAACGGCAGATGGCCACTCGCAAGGTTCAGTCGAATGGGGACACCGCCCCGCGGACGTCGCGCACGGCGCGTCCCGCGGCAAAGAAGTCCGCCGCCCCCACCCCCACCTCCGTCCGCGCGAAGCGCCGGCCGGACGTGATGATGAGCGTGGAGGAGGCGATCGAGGAGATCCGCCTCGGCCGCCCGATCATCGTCACGGACGACGAGGATCGCGAGAACGAAGGCGACATCGTCATCGCTGCCCAGTTCTGCACGCCGGAGATGGTCAACTTCATGGCCGTCCACGCGCGCGGCCTGATCTGCGTCCCGGTGACCGAAGAGCGCGCCGAGTTGCTGCGCCTCTCGCCGATGACTGACCACAACACCGCGCCGCTCGGCACGGCGTTCACGATCTCGGTGGAGGCCGCCACCGGCGTCACCACCGGCATCTCCGCTGCCGACCGCTCCCGCACCATCAAGACGCTGGCGGACCCGCGCGCCACGGCCGCGGACTTCACCCGTCCCGGCCACGTCTTCCCGCTGCGGGCCAAGCCCGGCGGGGTGCTAGTGCGCGCCGGGCAGACGGAGGCCTCCGTCGACCTCTGCCGTCTCGCGGGCCTGGAGGCTGCCGCGGTGGTCTGCGAGATCATCAAGGAAGACGGCACCATGGCCCGGATGCCGGACCTGGTGAAGTTCGCGAAGAAGCACCACCTCAAGATCCTGACCGTCGCCGACCTGATCGCCTACCGCATGGCCCACGAGCGGCTGGTGGAGAAGGTGGAGGAGATTCAACTTCCCACCCCGTTTGGTGACTTCAAGGCCGTCGGTTTCCGCACGATCATCGACAACAAGGAGCACGTCGCGCTGGTGCTCGGTGACCCGTCCACGTCCGAGCCGGTGCTGGTGCGCGTGCACGACAAGTGCCTGACCGGTGACGTCTTCGGCTCCTACCGCTGCGACTGCGGTCAGCAGCTGGAAGCGGCGATGAAGCTCGTCGCCGCCGCCGGGCGAGGCGTGATCCTCTACATGGACCAGGAGGGCCGCGGCATCGGCCTGCACAACAAGTTGCGCGCCTACAAGCTGCAGGAGGATGGCCTCGACACCGTCGATGCCAACCTGGCGCTGGGCCTGCCGGCGGAGAACCGCGACTACGGCATCGGTGCGCAGATCCTCGTGGACCTCGGTGTGCGCGAGATGCGCCTGATGACCAACAACCCGATCAAGATTCGCGAACTGGACCAGTTCGGCGAGCTGCGCGGCGCCGGCCTCGATGGCTACGGCCTGAAAGTCGTGGAGCGCGTGTCGTTGGAGGTGGAGGCGAACCCGCACAACGTGCGCTACCTCCAGACGAAGCGCGATCGCATGGGCCACCTGCTGGATCAAGACATGCCGGGACAGGGGTCGTAGGTGGTTCAGACGTTCGGCGAGTCTGATCCGGATGCACGCGGGCTGCGCGTGGCGATCATTGTTTCGATGTTCAACGACCAGATCACGCGCAAACTCCGCGATGGCGCGATCGAGACCGCCACGAAACTCGGTGTCGCCGAAGAGGACATCGAGGTCTACTGGGTCCCCGGTGCGTTCGAACTGCCGCTGGTCGCGCAGCGCCTCGCGGAGACCGGCGACTACGACGCCATCGCCGCGCTCGGCTGCGTGATCAAGGGCGACACGCCGCACGATGTCTATGTTGCGACTGAGACAGCACGCGGCATCATGGATGTGTCACGGGAGTACGGGCTTCCGGTGGCCTTTGGAGTGATCACCACCTTGAACCTGGCGCAGGCGGAAGCCCGCGCCGGGGGTGAGGTGGGTAACAAGGGGAGCGAGGCGATCTACGCCGCGCTCCACGCCGCCGCCGTGCTCCGCGTCATTGATGACCGCGAGTCTGCTACCGAGGTCGCAACATGAAGTTGCCCGACGATCTGAAGCATCCCAGCGGCGGTGAGCACGTGGACGAACTCGCCCACAGCGTGCTGCGGCTGGCGCACGAGGCGCTCAACCGGTTCCCGGAGGTCAAGAAGCGCCACGCGTTCCTGGCCGGCGGCGCGGCCGTGTCGTCCGCGCTGATCGTCGCCGCCGGCGTCGCCATCATGCGGCGCGTGCGCGAAGGTCAGCACCCGACCGAGGCGGTGAACAACGTCACCGCGGAGGAACTCGAGGGCCTGCGCCTGGTGGAGCGGGAGCACTACCGCCCCGCCGGGGCCGCAGACGCCGAGGAGCCAGCGGCACCCACCGAAGACGGCTCGAAGCCCGCGACGGGCACCGAGTAGACCGGTCTCGCACATCGTGACTGTGACATGTAGACGGCCCCCTGGGAAGAGGGGGCCGTCTGTGTGTCATTCGACGCTTCCTGGCGTTCACCCTGAGCGATGAAGCATCCCCTGGTGTGTGGGCCTTAGCGGCCGCGTCCGCCGCCGCCGTAGTCGCGGCGTCCACCGCCACCACCGCCTCCGCCACCGCGGAAGCCGCCTCCGCCGCTCTCACGCGGCTGTGCCTCATTCACACGCAATGCACGGCCACCGAAGTCCTGGCCGTCCAGGGCAGCAATGGCCGCACGTGCCGCATCATCTTCCATCTCCACGAAGCCGAAGCCTCGCGGCCGGCCGGTCTCCCGGTCCATCAGCAGATGGCAGGAGATGACCTCACCGTGTTGAGCGAACAATGCCGTGACGTCCTCCTCGGAGGCGCTGAACGGCAAGTTCCCGACGTAAATCCTCTGGCTCACTCAGTCCAACACTTCCAGCCGGTGGGTGACCGGCGCCAACTACCGGGATTGCCCCGGAAACGGGGAATCTCAGAATCCGTCGGCCGTGCAGGGTGATAACGCCATTGGGGCTCTGAGTCGGCACGCAAGATACCAAATTCACGAGGGCGCGAGGGGCTCGCGGAGGCGAGAAACGCTCGGAGCGCGCTGCGCCCGTTGACGCTCGGCGAACGTCAGTTCTACCGTGAGGGCACCCCATCGGAGTGCCGGACGTGACGCCCACCACACCCGCCTTCCCCACGCGCATCGCCCACTTCGACCTCGACTCGTTCTTCGTGGCGGTGGAGCGCGCCCGCAACCCCGAGCTGCGCGGCAAGCCCGTGCTCGTGGGCTTCGCCGGCCCGCGCGGCGTGGTCTCCACGGCGTCGTACGAGGCGCGCGTGTTCGGCTGTCGCTCCGCGCAGCCCATGGCCGTCGCGTTGCGCCTCTGCCCGCACGCGATCGTCGTGGAGCCAGACCACGAGGCGTATGTGGCCGTCTCGCGTCAGTTCCACGAACTGTTGCGCGGGGTCACGCCCGTGGTGGAACCCGCGGGCATCGACGAGGCGTATGCGGATCTCACCGGACTGGGGCTGGAGGCGGATGCGCCACGGGCGGCGGCGGAGCGATTGCGCGCGCGGGTGCGCGAGGAACTGGGGATCACGGTCTCCGTGTGCATCGCCGGCTCCAAGACCACCGCCAAGGTGGGCTCCGACCGCGCGAAGCCGGACGGCCTGATCGAGGTGCCGCCGGGGGGTGATGCGGCATTCCTGGCACCGCTCCCGATTCGTGACCTGCCGTTCGTGGGGCCGAAGTTCGGCGACGCGCTCGCGCAGGCCGGGGTTCGCACGATCGGGCAGGCGGCCGCGCTCGACCCGAAGTGGCTCGCATCGCACTTTGGCGCGGCCGGCGAATCGCTCACCGAGCGAGCCCGAGGCATCGACCACGCACCGGTACGCGGCGACGGGCGGGAGCAGAAGCAGATCTCTCGCGAGACCACGTTCATGGAGGATCTGACGGACCTCGTCGAGATCCGCCGCGTCCTCCACCGCCTCACCGAACGCGTCGGCAGCGACCTCCGCTCGCACGGGCGGCGCGCACGGACGGTGACGTTGAAATTGCGCTGGACGGACTTCACGACGCTCTCGCGCAGCCGCACCCTGGAGCGCCCCGCGCAGGCGACCCCGCCGATTCTGGAGGCGGCGCGCGCGCTGCTGGACGAGGCGATCCGCACCGAGGGCCTGCGCCCGGTGCGACTGATCGGCGTAGGCGTCACGAACCTCGTGGAGGACGCCATGCAACTGGGGCTGGCCGATCTGGCGGGGGCGGACGGGACGCCTTCCGTCCTGCGCGACGAGCGCCTGGACCACGTGATCGACGACCTGCGGTCACGCTTTGGTGACCGCTCTGTGACGCGCGGGACGTAGGCTCCGAGGAGGGCAAGGCGGCCTGAGCGGTGGATTGCGCAGATTGCGCAGATTGCAACGGCTATGGCGCACGACCTACACTGGCCAAACCTCATGAAGCCGCTCCTCAATTTGGGAGATTTTCCCGAGGACGGTCATCCCGATCCGGAGCCGCGGATGCCGCGAACCTCGAACGATCCCGCCGGCCACTCAGTGACTGCGCCCGCAGAGCCGGCGCGGCGCCGATCGCGCTGGGTGAGCCTCGCCCGTGCCTGTGAAGTGCTGGGCGTGAACGAATCCACGGTGCGGCGCTGGGCGGATGCCGGCGAGATCCAGGTGTTTCGCACGCCTGGTGGGCACCGCCGGTTCGCCGAGGATGAGCTGCACGCGCTGGTGGAGGGCGGCGGACGCCAGCCGCAGCGGGAACTCGGTGATGCGGCGGTCACGCGCATCCGCCGCCAGTTGCACTCCGGTAAGCCGGAGGCGTCATGGTCCCGCGACATGGACCAGGACGAGCGCGACGCGCTGCGCCCACTGGGCCGCCGGCTTGTCGAGATCGTGGATGACTACCTGGCGCGCCGGGGCCGTCGCGCCGACCTCGAAGAAGAGGTGAGCCAGATCGGGCATCAGTACGGCGCGGAATTGCTGCGCCGCGGCACGCCGCTGTCGCAGGCGACGCAGGCGTTCACGTTCTTCCGTCGGTCGTTGGACGAGACCGCGAAGCAACTTGCCGAGCGCAACCGCATGACCGGCGAGGAGTCTGCCGGGGCGCGCGAGCAGATTGCAGGCCTCGCGGACCGCGTGCTGCTGGGCATGATCCAGGCATACGACCGCTAGGGCAGCCGCTGATCTCGCATCCAGGTATCGCGCCGCCCTACGTCGAGGTCTGCGTCGCGATGTTCAGGTGGGTGCGAGTGTCGCTCGAAGGTTGTGACGCCGAATCAGGCGTGGGGTTTGAGGGTGCGACCAGCGACCAGAGGCGCGACGCGGCCGACTGATCGTGCAAATCCGGCAGGTCCGCCAGCAGATTCCGTGCGTGCGCCAGGAAACCGGTGTGATCCGGCGGCGCGGTGAGCACCATCAACTTCTCGTGCGGGGTCGGGACCGGGCGTTCTGCCAGGTATTGAAGATCCTCGCGGAGCTTCTCGCCGGGACGTGCGCCGGTGAAGACGATATCGATCTCCTCGTACGGCTCGAAGCCGGAGAGCGCGATCATCGTCTCCGCCATCTCCAGCACGTTCACCGGTTCGCCCATGTCCAGCAGCAGCACTGACCTGACCCCCTGAAACAGATCCACCGCGAGAGTGAGCATCGCGGTGGACAGGAAGGGGTCTTGGGATGGTTGCAAAGCGGAAGCGGTACGGGGCCGAGGAGATCATC
>JAQCKI010000006.1 GCA_027592645.1 Chloroflexota bacterium
CCCGCCTCGAAGCCCTCGGCCTCGCCGACGTCGCGGAGGCGCTCGGGGTGTAGGCCGTGGGGAGCGCCTGACGATCCGACGGCCCGCCACCCGGCGGGCCGTCTGGCGTCTATACCACCGCGCTACGATCCTGCCCTCCACCGTCAGACGCTCACCGGAGCCCCCGATGTCCCTCGATGCAATCACTGATCCCCTCGCCGTGGCGGAGGCGCTGTCGCCGCGCATCCGCGCCGCTGCCGACGCGACCGAGGCCGGGCGCCGCCTCCCCGCGGACCTGGTGGAGGAGATGCGCGCGGCGGGGATGTTCCACCTCGTCGTACCGAAGTCGTACGGCGGGGTGGGGGCCGACCCGGTGACCGCCTCGCGGGTGGTGGAGGAGGCGTCGGCGGCGGACGGATCGGCTGGGTGGTGCGTCATGCTCGCCGCGCAGGCCGGCATCTACGGCGGTTTCGTCTCGCCGGAGGTGGGTCGCGAGCTGTTCGAGCACGCCGAGATCATGGCCGGCGTCGCGCGCCCCATCGGCCGAGCGGTGCCCGCCCCGGACGGCGGGTACACCGTGAGCGGTCGCTGGCCGTTCGCCTCCGGCTCCTCGCACGCCGGCTGGTTCGCAGGCGAAGCGCTGATCTACGAGGGCGGTAGCGACGCGCCCGCGAAGAACGAGGACGGCACCGACCGCGTGCTCGCGTTCGTGGTGCCTCGGGCCGAGGTCACGATTCACGACACGTGGGACACCACCGGCCTGCGCGGGACGGCGAGCAACGACTTCGAGATCCGCGAGGTGCACGTTCCGACGGCGCACGTTTTCGACTTCTCCAAGCCGCAGCACGACTGGGCGCTGTACCGCTGCGGCGGGCTGATCTTCATGAACCACGGCGCGCAGGCGCTCGGCCTGGCGCGTGCGGCGCTGGCCGCGGCGCGCGAGGTGTTCACCACGAAGCGCGGGTGGAGTGGCGTGCCGCTGCAGGAGGTCGGTCGCGTTCAGGAGACGTTCGCCATCGCTCAGGCGCGATTCGATGCCGCGAAGGCGTATTACTACGGCTCCGCGGACGCGCTCTGGGCGGACGTGCAGACCTCGGGTGGCGACGGCGACATGATCCTGCGGGCGAAGGTGCGGCTGGCGGCGAGTCATGCCGCCACGGAGAGCCTCGGCGTGGCGGACTTGCTCCACCGCGCCTGCGCGACCAGCGCGATCCAGCGGTCGAACCCGCTCGACCGCATCTTCCGCGATATCCACACCGCCTGCGCGCACGTGATGATCGGCCCGCTGGTGTACGAGGCCGCCGGGCGGGTGCTACTCGGTCGGGAGGCCGACTTCCCGCTGTTCTAGTTAGACGCGCCGGTGTCCGGATACCGCAGCGCGACTCTGCTGCGGTACTGAGACGTACTCAGACCGGCTTCTCGCCCAGGGATTCGAACAGACGCATTAGATATCCATCCGGATCTTGAACCACGAATTGTCGGTTCCCTAAGAGAACCTCGTCCCGGCGGTACCACTTGTCCTCGATCGGCAGGTGAATCGGGGCAGCGGCGGCATTCACGGCGGCGTACAGGGCGGCCACATCCGGTACCTCGATCTGGATGTTTATCCCTCGGCCATACGGGTGTTCAAGCGGGCCGACCAGGAACGACCGGCCAACCGGCTGCTCGACCATCAGGTGCGCGTTGCCGTGGGCGAAGTAGGCGAACCGTTCCTCTGGTCTCGAGTAGGCAATCTCGAACCTCAGCACGTCGCAGTAGAACGCGATCGTTCGATCGAGGTCCGAAACGATCAATTCGGGAACAAGACTCGGGCGGCTCATGCCCACGAGTCTAGAGCGGCGAGGTGTACGCGGAGGAGACGCGCTAGCGCGACCCCTCGGCGCGGGCTTTCAGGCCTTCGCCCTCCATCGTGACGTACTTCTTCGTGAGGCCCTTGAACATCGGCCACATCAGCGCGCCGATGATGCCCGTTGTCCGGATACCCACGGTGGCGGTGGAATTCCCGCCCGGCCGCGCAACGACCTCGTGGATGCCGGTGGAGCGGAACCCGGGCGCACCTGAAGTCCAGGTGAACGAGCGGCGTTCGGCGCCCTGATCCACGACTTCGGTCACCGTCCACTTTGCGACCGGCAACTTCGGCTGTCGAACCGCCGCCACGGCACCCGGACGCATCGAGCCGCCGTCCTGCCAGGCCACGCTGGTGATCGAGGCGGTCCACTCATGCCAACGCTCGACGTCCGCGATGATCGGCCAGACCTGGTCGAGTGGTGCATCGATCTCTACGGTCGTCACGAATCCCACAGCCATCCGAGTGCCCCCTATCCCGATCGTCCGGCGCCGCCCCGCGGCGGCGCGCACGACGATCTTCGCGCGCCATTGCGTCACGCGTAAGAGCCAATCCGATCGACGAGGTCAGTCGAATCGTGCCCGCTAGCGGCCCTTGAACTCCGGGGGCCGCTTCTCCGCGAAAGCGCGCGGACCCTCCTTCGCGTCCTCGGTCTGGCCAATCGCCCAGCGCATGGCGCCGCCCCAGCGCAGCGCCTGCGGCAGCGGCATCTCCAGGCCGTGCATCACCACCTCGCGCAGCCCCTGTACCGCGAGCGGGGCGTGCGAGGCGATCCGGGCCGCGACTCGTTGCGCGTCGGGCAGCAGCGCGTCCGGCTCCAGCACGCGGTTCACCAGGCCGTACTCGCGCGCCGTGGCGGCATCAATGCGGTCTCCGGTGAGCAGCATCTCCATCGCGGCGCTCAGCGGGACCGCCCGCGGTAGCCGCAGCGGCGACCCGCCGCCCGGGAAGAAGCCGAGCGAGATCTCGGGCAGCCCGAACGTGGCGGCGGTGGAGGCGAGGCGGATGTCGCAGGTAAGCGCCAGTTCGAGGCCGGCGCCCAGGCAGTGCCCGTTGACCGCCGCGATCATCGGCTTCTGCGTGTCGAACGTGTGCTGGAGGGCGGGCGGTCGCACGGGGAACGGGGTCGGCCCGCGGCCCTCGTCCTGGTTCGCGACGCGCCGGCGGAGGTCCGCGCCCGCGCAGAACGCCCGCCCCGCGCCCGTGATCACGCCGACGTGGATCGCGTCTTCGTCTCTGATCCGGGCCAGCGCCGCCAGCAGCGCCGCCACGAGGTCCTCGTTGAGCGCGTTGAGCGCATCCGGCCGGTTGAGCGTGATCGTCGCGACGCCCTCGACGACGTCGAACCGCAGGGGCTCGGCGGCAGGCGCGGCGTCGGCGGGCGTGTCGGGCATGGCGTGGCTCCTCGGGCGGTACGTTCGCCGAGCGCGGGCGGCACGTCAACGTCCACGCAGCCTCCGGCCGGGCAGATCTAGCGCGGCTCGGGCTCGGAGGCCATCTCCGGCGTGACGAAGCCCGAATCGAACGCGAGGATCGCCGCCTGGGTACGGTCGCGGACGTCCAGTTTCGCGAGGATGCGCTTCACGTGCGTCTTCACGGTGCCCTCGCTCACCACGAACGCTTCGGCGATCTCGGCGTTGGAGTAGCCGCGGGCGATCAGCAACAGCACCTCCCGCTCGCGCGGGGTGAGGTCCGCGACCACGCCTCGAGCCCGTGCCGGCACCACGGCGGGGCCGTCCTCGAGCATCGCGGGAGGCGCGGGGATGTCCCGCGCGCGGGTACCGAGCATGAGGCCCGCCCAGCGGGAATAGAGCCACGCCAGCAGGTTCAGACCGTGCAGTCCGACGAGGAAGCCTGCGATGCCGAGCGGGACGACCGCCCACGCCTTCGCCCGCGTGTCGATCGTCCACGTGCCGATCTGCAGCCAGCCAGCCGAGTGAAGACCCCCTTCCGCCGGCGTCCAGACTTCGTAGATGACCGGCGCGAATGTGAAGGCTGCCGACCAGGTGATCCAGACGACCATTGTGACGAAGGCGGTGAGGCCCAGAGGGAACCGAGAGAAGAGGTAGACGATCCCGGTCCAGGTGGACGGATCGAGTAGTACCTGCTTCGCCTGCTCACGGATCGGCACGTCTCGCTCGTACCAGGTTGGGGGACGGCGGATCTCGACGCCCACCAGGCGGCGCGCGAGCTCTGCCTCCAGGTCGCCGTACCAGCGGGTGATGATCACCATCAGGATTAGCAGCGCCCAACCCGGGATCGTCCACGACAGGGCACCGCCGGCCACGAACCCGGGCAGCAGCGAGACGAAATAGAGGAGCCCGAGCGGGAACGCCAGGGCCAGGTAGATCAGCCGGAGATACGTCCACCGGCTCCCGAGTGGCGCGAGTAAGCGCAACGCCAGCGGGGTGGAGGGCGTGGGGGCAGGATAGATCGGTACGGTTGCCATGTTCGGCCCTCCTTCATCCCGTCCACTTTCGGACAGCGGCGCGGTGAAGGCGTCTCCCTCAAGGGGGATTGTCGCGCGGCGGGCTTGAAGGGGCAGATGATTGATCCGCTCGCGGTGAGCCTGTCGAACCGCCACCTCCGCCCCACCACGGCCCGATGCCTCGAACCGTCCGTGGTCGTTTGAGCGGAAGCGCACCGAGGGCGTATCGGGCGGTAGCCGGACGGCGTTCGCACTTCGACAGGCTCAGTGCGAACGGACGCAAGAAGGGCCACTCCGCCGTCGAGGGCATGAATCGAGGGTACGCGCTCCGCTCCTCCGGATCCGTTCGCGGTGAGCTTGTCGAACCGCCGCCTCCGTACCACCACGTGCCGATGAGCCTCGAACCGTCGGCGGCCGTTTGAGCGGGAGCGCACCGAGGGCGCATCGGGCGGTGGCCGGACGGCGATCGCACTTCGACAGGCTCAGTGCGAACGGATGGAAGAGAGCCACCGCGTCGCCCCGGTTCGACACCTCCGCCCGTCCGCCCCTAAGATGTTGAAAACCCGGCTCCCCCAGCCGCGAGCGCGTCCAAACATGGCCAGGTACATCTTTGTCACCGGTGGTGTGGTCTCTTCCGTGGGGAAGGGCATCGTCACCGCCTCACTCGGACGCATCCTGAAGGCGCGAGGCCTTCAGGTCTCCATCCTCAAACTCGATCCCTACATCAACGTCGACCCCGGCACGATGTCGCCGTACCAGCACGGTGAGGTCTTTGTGACCGACGACGGTGCTGAGACGGACCTGGACCTGGGGCACTACGAGCGCTTCACCGATATCGACCTTGCCAAAGTCAACTCGTCCTCCTCCGGCCAGATCTACGAAGAGGTGATCCGCAAGGAGCGCCGCGGCGACTACCTGGGCGGCACGATCCAGGCGATCCCGCACGTCACCAACGAGATCAAGCGTCGCATCCGCCTGGCGGGCACCACGCTGAAGGCGGATGTGGTGATCGTGGAGGTCGGCGGCACCGTCGGCGACATCGAGGGCCAGGTGTTCCTCGAGGCAATTTCGCAGATGCGCTACGCGACGCCGGGCGAGACGCTCTCGATCCACGTCACGCTGCTGCCGTACATCGGCTCCACGCACGAACTCAAGACGAAGCCTACGCAGCACTCGGTGCGCGAACTCCGCTCGTTTGGCATCCAGCCGGACGTGATCATCGCGCGGTCCGACTTCCCGGTGCCGGAGTCGCTGCGCGAGAAAGTGGCGCTCTTCTGCTCCGTGCAGCGCGAAGCCGTGATCCCGCTCCAGACCGCGGACTCGATCTACGAGGTGCCGCTCATCCTCGAGGGCTCGGGGCTGGGCAACCTCGTCACGCGCAACCTCGGCCTCGGGTCGGTGAAGCCGGACCTGGAGGAGTGGGCGCAGTTCGTGGAGCGCCTGCACGCGCCGAAGCGTCGAGCGCGCATCGCCCTCGTCGGGAAGTACGTGGAACTGCACGACGCGTACCTCTCGATCAAGGAAGCGCTGGTGCACGCCGGCGTCCACCACGAGGGTGCGCTGGACTTCGACTGGGTCCACGCCGAGGAGCTCGAGGGTCGCGACCCGGCCGAGGCGATCGGCGACGTGGACGGCATCCTGCTGTGCCCCGGCTTCGGCGACCGCGGCCTGGAGGGCAAGATCAACGCCGTCCGTTACGCGCGTGAGCGTCGGATTCCGTACCTGGGCGACTGCCTCGGGCTGCAGATGCTGGTCGTAGAGTTCGCCCGTCACGTCGCCGGGATGCCCGGCGCGAACACGACTGAGGCGGACCCGAAGACGCCGTGGCCAGTGATCTCCCTGCTCTCCGAGCAGCAGGAGGTGCACGAGATGGGCGGCACCATGCGCCTCGGCGGGTACGACTGCCGCGTGGTACCGGGAACGAAGGCGGCGGCTGCGTATGGCGCTGACATCGTGCGCGAGCGCCATCGCCACCGTTACGAGGTGAACAACGCCCTGCTGCCGCAACTGGTGCAGGCGGGTCTGGTGGTGGCCGGCCGCGATGCGGAGACGGGGCTCGTGGAGATCGTGGAGCTGCCTGACCACCCGTTCATGGTGGGTGCGCAGTTCCACCCGGAGTTCACCAGCCGCCCGAATCGGCCGAATGCGCTGTTCCGCGACTTCGTCGGCGCTGCCTTCCGGCACGCCGCCAACCGTCCCGCCGGGGTGGCCACCGCCGCGGAAGCCGCCTCGGGCGTCGCGTGACGGTCTGGCGATTCCTTCACACCCTCTCGCTGTTCGTGATGATGGTCGGCATCGGCAGCGTCGTGGTGCCGATCTGGAAGGCGTGGGCGGCGCAGGCGATCGAGGAGAAGGCGTTGCTCTTCCAGGAGGCGCAGCGGAACGAGACCTATTTCCTACTCCCGGGCTTCATCGCCACGCTCCTCACCGGCTACGCCTGGGCGGCTTCTGCCGAGTTGAACGTGATCACCACCGGCTGGCTCATGGCGCTGCAGGTGATCACCCTGGTGGATCTGTTCATCTTCCTGCCGCTCATGGGCGTGGGGCTGCGCCGGGTGCGTATCCTGTCGCTATCGGCCAAGAAGCACGGCGGGATGACGGACGAACTCCGTGACGCCATGGCGGACAACGTGCCGCTGGTGTTTGGCACCGTGATCGTGCTGACCCTGCCGGTCATGCTCTGGCTGGCCGTCTTCAAGCCGTTCTGACCCTCCGGCGCGCCGCGCGCGCAGATCGGGAGACCCACATGCGCATCTTCATGGATACCGCGAACATCGAGGAGATCCGCCGGGGCGCCGCCCTGGGCGTCGTCGATGGCGTCACCACGAACCCCTCACTCGTCGCGAAGGAGGGCGTGGAGTACCGCCAGCGCGTGCTGGAGATCTGCGAGGCCCTGGACGGCCCGATCTCCGCCGAGTGCATCTCGATGGAACTCGAGCCGCTGATCGAGGAGGCGCGCCGCGTCGCCGCGTGGCACCCCAACGTGGTGGTGAAGATCCCGATGAGCGAGGTGGGCCTGCAGGCGACGAAGCGCCTGGCTGACGAGGGCATCAAGATCAACACCACGCTGGTGTTCTCCGCGAACCAGGCGCTCCTGGCGGCGAAGGCCGGCACCACGTTCGTCTCGCCGTTCATCGGCCGGCTGAATGATGCCGGGCATGACGGCATGGAGTTGATCCGCGAGATCGTGGCGATCTACGACGCGTTCAACCTCCCCGCGCAGGTGCTGGCGGCCAGCATCCGCAACCCGCGCGATGTCACGGAGGCGGCACTCGCCGGGGCGCACGTGGCCACGATCCCCTCCACCGTGCTCTTCCAGATGGTGCAGCACCCGCTCACCGATCGAGGGATCGAGATCTTCCTGCGGGACGCGCAGAAATATTCGCCGGTCTAGACCGGCAGGAACCTCGGAGGGCCGTATCGGAGATTGCTGATCGCCCGGACTTGTGGAAACCGTATGCCGTCGCCTAGCATGGTGAAGGCACCACGGTCGTGGTAGCCCTCCCGATAGTCCCCGTGCCACATCAGCGCACCGGACGCCGCCTCAAGATCAGGCCCAAACATATGACGTCATCGCCTCGCGGACGCGATCTCGCGTCCTCGGATGTTCCGAGAACACGCCGACGCTCGCGCCGTAGTACCGGCACGGGTACCGGCTCCGGGATGAGCAACGGGAATGGCCGTACCGGCCGCGTCCCGCAGGCTGACCCCTCGCTGGAGCCGATGCCGGATATCGATCCGAATATCCCGGCCCTCAGCATTGCTGACCTGGAAACCCGCAGCCGCGACGAACTGATCGGCCTCACGGTCGAACTCGGCGTTGAAGGCGCGGCAGGCCTCCCGCGGAACGAGATGATCTTCCGCATCCTGGAGGCGCAGGCCGAGCGCCGGGGCACGATCTTCTCCGGTGGCGTGCTGCAGCTGGTGGACGATGGCTTCGGCTTCCTCCGCGGCGACCGCCTGCTCCCCGGCATGAACGATGTCTACGTTTCGCAGTCGCAGGTGCGCCGCTTCGGCCTCCGCTCCGGCGACTACGTCACCGGCCAGGTGCGCCAGCCAAAATCCTCCGAGAAGTACTACGGCCTGCTCCGCGTCGATGCCGTGAACGGCGTGGACCCGGAGGTTGCCAAGCGGCGGCCCGACTATGACGCGCTGACGCCGATCTTCCCGAACCGCATGATGAAGTTGGAGACCGGCCAGCACGAGGTCTCGCAGCGGATGGTGGACCTGTTTGCCCCCGTCGGCCGCGGACAGCGCGGCCTGATCGTTTCGCCGCCCAAGGCCGGTAAGACGATGCTGCTGAAGGCGATCGCGGATGGCGTCGCCGCCAACCACCCGGACTGCCACCTCATGGTCCTGCTCATCGGTGAGCGGCCGGAGGAAGTCACGGACATGAAGCGCTCCGTGCGGGGCGAGGTGATCGCCAGCACGTTCGACGAACCGGTGGAAGACCACACTCGCGTAGCCGAAGTCGCCATGGAGCGCGCCAAGCGCCTTGTGGAGGGCGGCACGGATGTGGTGATCCTGATGGACTCCATCACCCGACTGGCCCGTGCCTATAACACCGCGATGCCCACCTCCGGCCGCACGCTCTCCGGCGGTATGGACCCCATTGCCCTCTACCCGCCCAAGCGCTTCTTCGGCGCTGCCCGCAACACGGAAGAGGGCGGCTCGCTCACGATCATTGCCACGTGCCTCGTGGAGACCGGCTCTCGCATGGACGACGTGATCTTCGAGGAGTTCAAGGGCACCGGGAACATGGAACTGCGCCTCACCCGCCGCCTGGCGGAGAAGCGCATCTACCCGGCCATCGACGTCCTCAGTTCCTCCACCCGACGCGAGGATCTCCTCTTCTCGGAGGAGGATCTGCGCTCCATCTGGTTGCTCCGCCGCATGGCCTCCATGATCGAGGAGGACAGTGGCGACGCCGCCGAGCGTGTGATCGAGCGCGTCTCCAAGACCAAGAACAACAAGGAATTCCTTTCGACGCTGAAGGGCGACAACATCTAGTTGTCGCTGTGAAGCCCCCGTTCTCCACGCCGATCAACCAGCATCGCCCGCCCTCACCGGCGGGCGATGCTGCGTCGTGGGGCCGGATGCCGGCATAAACGGTCTCGCACGCTTGTGCGAGATTGGCTCACGTGATCATTGAAATGGGATTGTTCGTGTCTACCGGCACTAGTTAGTCTTTCTTCACCAAGTCGGGTGGGGATACCCGTCTACCGCTGCCTTCCGGCAGCGGTCGGCCGCAGTGCTACGATTCCGGGCGGCTAACAGGTCGCCCAGGAATTCGGATGGCGAGAGCCGCGCCCGCAGGGTGCGCACAGGGAGCCGTTCATCAACGGAACGATTCAGCCGCCCAGGGCTCCCCGACGCAGTCGCGCCCTGCTGCGCGCACGCGCGCCCCATGCACCTCGACTCGGTGGCAGCCGCCACGCCGTCCACTTCAGCATCCTGGCCGCCGTCTTCCTGATGATCGTCGGCGTGGGCGCCGTGCCGGCACCCGTGACCGAGGCCGCGACGAACCCGGTACTGCGCGCCGAACGCCTCACGCTCCCCGGACTCGCTGCTGCCGTCCCTACGGCCGGGGTCACCTCGCTCACCGCGGGACCGGTTCCGCTCACCGTGGTGCAGCCGCCCGTGGCGGCGGACGCCGTGCTGGCTGCCCGCGATGGCACACTGGTCGCCCGTAACGCGATCGCCGCGCTGCAGGAGGGCTCGTCGCAGACCACCACCAGCGTGGACAACGGCACGGCCAGCGAGCGCATCCCGATCTTCTTCGAGTACGAAGTGCAGCCCGGTGACACGATCTCCGGCATCGCGTCCCACTTCGGCGTCAACGGCAACTCGATCACCTGGAACAACGTGGACGTGCTCAGTGACAACGACCTGTTGCTGCTGGGCATGAAGCTGCAGATTCCCAGCGTGGATGGCATCATCCACTCCGTCCGCGTGGGTGAGACCGTCACCGCGATCGCTGTGCGCTATGACGCGGACTGGCGAGACGTGGTGGCGTTCCGCGCCAACGGCCTGGGTGGCGACCCGAACAACATCCGCGAGGGTGCATTGATCCTGGTGCCGGGTGGCCGCAAGGTGCCGCTGGCACCGCCGCCGGCCGTGGTGGTGGCCGCGCCGGGCGGTACCGGCAGCGGCGGCTGGGTCTGGCCCGGCGGTGGGCCGATGACGTCATCCTTCGGCCCGTCGCACCCGCTCGGGATCGACATCAGCATGAGCATCGGCAGCCCGATTTCCACGGCCAAGGGTGGCCAGGTGGCGTTCGTGGGCGGCAACCCGTGCTGTTCGTACGGCTACCACATCATCATCGACCACGGCGATGGCTACGAGACGCTCTACGCCCACCTCTCCGACTTTGCGGTCGGCAACGGCCAGTTCGTGGACTCCGGCGACATCATCGGGTTCAGTGGGAACTCCGGCCGATCCACCGGCCCACACCTCCACTTCGAGGTCAGGCGGAACGGCCAACACCTCGACCCGCTGACCTTCCTCCCGTAATCCGCGCGCTGCGCATGCAACACCACGAATGAGGCGCCCCGCGGGGCGCCTCATTCGTTGCCATCGTGCGAGGGGGGCGGGCGACTAGGCGCGCGGCTCCAGTAGGACGATGCGGCGCGTCTCGCCATCGAACGACCGCGAGTTGATCGTGAAGCGCCCCACCGGCTCCTCGGCGGTCCCGCCGAGCGCACGGACGAACGCCTTCAGCGGCGCGTCATCGGCCGGGTCGTAGCCCACGGGGATCACGATCGACGGCTCCATCGCCCGGATCGCCTTCGCGGCGTCCTCCGGACCGAGCGTGTCCGCGAGGGCAATCGGCACGATCGCGATGTCGGCGCGCGAGAGCACGTCCAGTTGGGCCGCGGTCAGCGCCGCGCCGAGTCCGCCGAGGTGCGCGACCCGCAGCAGTTCCGCCTCCAGCAGCCAGAGGGTACTGATGCGTGCGGCCGGGTCACCTTCGCCGCGCAGCGAGCCGCGCACGCCCTCCACCTGCACGCCACGGATCTCGTATTCACCGGGGCCGACGAGGTGCATAGGGTCGCCATCCGCCGGCGCGACGGCGGCGACACCGTTCCGCATCGAGTCGTCATGGCTGGAGGTGATGATGTGCGCGTCCGGGCGTCCCATGGTGCCGCCGACGGTCTTGTCGTACGGGTCCATCACCACCGCAGCGTTGCGCGTGCGCATACGCGTGGCGGCGTACCCGAGCCAGGTCAAGTCCATGCGGCCTCCGATGACGTGGGGAAGATACTGATCCTACCGGTGGCACCGGCCTCGGGCCACCCGAGGCGCCGGCGAGACTCAGGGCAGGTCGACACCCGCAGGTGGGATACCGAGGCCCTCGGACGCTGCGTCCCGGGTGAGCGAGTCCGGGATCGGGCGCATCGCATCCGGGTGACAGATGGCAAGCACGGCGTTGTGGGCCCAGCCACTGGCGTTCACCATCGCGACCCGCAGGTTGTCCGGGCGTGGCCCCCGGGTGTTGGCGTCCAGATCCACCTCGGGATCCTCGTGCTCGAGGTTTCGCGTCCACGGGATCACCTGGTGATGCATCGCCTCCAGCAGCACCGCCAGCGCCATGGGCCCGGAGGCGGCCAGCAGGTGGCCGAGGTGCGACTTCACCGCCGGGGTGTAGAGGTGGTGACGCGTGGATGCGCCGAAGATCCGCCGCACGCCCAGCGCCTCCAGCCGGTCGCCTGCCACCGTGCCGGCGGCGTGCAGCATCACCACGTCGATCTCTGACTGGATCCGCCCGCTACTGGCGAGCGCGCGCTGGATCGCCGTGCCGATCTGTACGGGGTCGGTGGACGGCACGCCGTCCGTGCCCGGGGAGAACGTCAGCGCTTCGCCCTCGATCTCAGCGAGGATGCGCGCCCCGCGTGCGACGGCGACCTCTAACGACTCCAGCACCACCACCGCCGCACCTTCGGCGATGACGAAGCCATCACGGTCGAGATCGAGCGGGCGCGAAGCCCCGGCCGGGTCGTCGTTGCGCGTCGAGAGGGCGCCGGTGCCCTGGAAGGCGGCGAGGGTGAGCGGAGTGATCGGTGCCTCCGCGCCACCGGCGATCGCAACGAGCGCATCACCGCGCCGGATGATCGCTGCCGCCTCGATGATCGCGGCGAGCCCGCCGGCGGCGCGGTTCTCCAGTTGCAGCACCGGCCCGGTCACGCCGAGCAGTGCCGCCACCCGTTCCGATGGGGCGTGGGGACGTGCGTGCGCTGCCAGGATACGTGCGGCCTCGTCGACGTCGTGATCGAGCAGGCGCGCGCCGGCCAGCAGCGTGTCCTCCTCCGGACGCTCCGAGGCCATGACGACGGTGACGAAGCCACGGTTCTGAGGGGTGAGCGAGAGGCCCGCACCCTGCACCGCGCTGAGGGCGGCGCTGACGGCGAAGCGGGAGCGGCGGTCGAGCGTGTCCCAGTACGCCTCCCCGAAGCGGGCATCGCGCACGTCGGCATCGGTCACCTCACCGGCGATGCGCGTCGCGAAGCGGGAGGCGTCGAAGCGCGTGATGGCGCGGACACCGGAGCGCCCGTCCACCATCGCGTCCCAGATCTGTCCGGTGGTGCGCCCGAGTGCGGAGACGACGCCCACGCCGGTGATCACCACGCGCGGGCGCGGTGCCTCCTCCGTGCCAGGTCGGGGAGCGGTCACGCGGTGGCGGTTCGCGCCGGGGCGGCCAGCGCCCGCCGCGAGCCCACGCCGGCCCATTCGATCACCATCGCGCCCCACGAGAGGCCGCCGCCGAACGAAGCGAAGAGGACGTGGTCGCCCGGCTTCAGCCGGCCTTCCTCCTCCGCCTCGGCGAGCGCGATCGGGATGGTTGCGCTGGAGGTGTTACCGTAGCGGTCCACGTTCACGAAGACGCGCTCCATCGGCAGGCCCAGGCGCTCTGACATCGCGGTAATGATGCGGAGGTTCGCCTGGTGTGGGATCGCCAGCGCGATGTCGTCCACGCTCAACCCGGCGCGCTGCAGGACCTCGGTGGCGGAGTCGCACATCAGCGTCACGGCGTGCCGGAAGATTGCGCGGCCGTCCATCATGATCTTCGCTTCGCGCTCCAGGCCCTCGACCGGCGTGGAGCACGGGCCGTCCGAGTAGAGGAGCCCGGCCTGGCTGCCGTCCGAGCGGAGTTGCAGCCCGTGCAGCGCGCCCGGCTCACCGGCCACGCCGCGTTCCAGGATCACCGCGCCGGCGCCATCGCCAAACAGCACGCAGGTGCCTCGGTCAGTCCAGTCGACGATGCGCGAGAGCGTCTCCGCGCCGACGACCAGCACGCGCTCCGCCGCACCAGTGGCGACGAACTGCGAGCCGGTCGAAAGTGCGGAGAGGAATCCCATGCACGCGGCGTTCACATCGAAGGCGCCGGCGTGGGTGGCACCAATCGCGTGCTGGATGCGGCTGGCGGCCGCGGGGAACAGGCCATCCGGTGTGCACGTCCCGGTGATCACCAGGTCGATACTGTTGGCCTCGATGCCCGCAGAGGCGATCGCGCGACGTGCGGCCTCGGCGCCCATGCTGCTGGTCGTCTCGTGCGGCGCGGCAATGCGGCGCTCGCGGATGCCCGTGCGTTCCAGGATCCAGTCGCTAGACGTCTCGACGAGCGTCTCGAGCTCGAGGTTGGTGAGGACGCGATCCGGCACGTAACGGCCGACGCCCGTGATCCGTGCCGCGAACGTCATCAGCGAGCCCTCTCGCGACCCCGACCGGCCTCTGCGTCATCCGCGAGATCGGCTAGCAGCGCGTGTAATTCCCGGAGTGTGCGATGGTGCAGCGCCTTCACGGCACCCTCGGTGCGGCCCATCATACGACCGATCTCCGCGTTGGTTCTGCCGTCCACATATTTCAGTGCGATCAGTTCCTGGCGGTCCGCCGAGAGCGAGGAGATGGCGCCGCGCACCTGCGCGATCCGCTCGTTCTGCTCCAGGCTGGACTCCGGGCCGGGCACCTCGGACGCCACGTCCATGGCGGCGTCCAGTGCCGCCGTGGTAGGCCGGCGGCCGCGATCCCGGTACCAGTTCACCAGCAGATTGTGGGCAATGCTCATCAGCCAGGAGGAGAATCCCGCCCCGCGGCCTTTGTACTGGTCCAGCCCGGCCAGTGCCCTCAGGAACACCCGCGAGGTCAATTCCTCCGCCTCCGCCGGATCAGACGTACGCGAGAGCAGGTATCGATAGACCCGGCTGGCGTGGGCCTCGTAGAGGGCGGAAAAGGCGGATCGATCCTCCAGCGCGCGGCGCGCGAGCGCCTCGTCACGCTCATCGCGTGTGCGGGGGGGGCGTCCGGAACGGTCGGGACGGCGAGACTGGGTCGTGGGAGGCCTCCAACACCGTGGCTGAACGGGGGCTTGCCCCTCCGCGCCGCCCACCCTCGCGTCCCTCGCAGTATAGGCAGATAGGCCTTCAGGATTGACCCCCGGTAGGCGTCCTGAATACAATCAGTGCATGGATTAGCACTCTCATGGTGAGAGTGCTAACGGAGGCTCAGGGGTGCTCACCGACCGACAATCCGCAATCCTCGGCATGGTGGTGGACGAGTACATCGAGACCGCCGAACCGGTCTCATCGCGCGCGCTTGTCGACCGCCATCGGCTGGAGATTTCCAGCGCCACGATCCGTAACGAAATGGCCCGGCTGGAGCGGGAGGGGTACATCACCCACCCGTACACCTCCGCGGGCCGGATCCCCTCGGACATGGGGTACCGCTTCTATGTGGAAGCGCTCATGGCAGAGGATCCGGTGGCGCTCGACGAGCGCCGCACCGTGGAGCACCAACTGCACCAGGTCGCCGGCGGCCTGGACGAGTGGCTCAGCCTGACCGCGACGATCCTCTCGTCGCTCGTGGGCAACGTCGCCGTCGTCACCCGGCCGCGCACCTCGACCGCCCGGCTCCGGCACGCGCAACTGGTGGAACTGAGCCGGGACACCGCACTGCTGGTCTGCGTCATGGACGACGGCCGTGTGCGCCAGCGGATCCTGCAGCACCGTCAGCCGGTGACGCAGGATGCTCTGAACGCCCGCGCGACCCGACTGAACGGATTGCTGGCAGGCGCGGACGCGGCCAACGTGCGCGACCGCCTCGTGGGGCTCGAAGACCCGGACGAGGTGGCGACCGCGCGCGCGGTAGCGGAATCGATCGAAGAACTGCGGATCGCGGAGGAGACCTTCCTGGACGGGCTGAACAATGCCCTGCGCCAGCCGGAGTTCTCCGACGTTGACCGCATGCTGGAGGCCGTGGCGCAGTTGCAGGCGTACCGCCTGCGCGGACTGCTGGAGTCCACGGTAGACGGCGGGACGGGCACCACTCGCGTGATCATCGGGCAGGAGAATCCGGATACGGGCCTGCACGACTGGAGCGTGGTGGTCTCCCGGTACGGCGATACGGATGCGGCGGGCGTGGTGGCCGTGATTGGCCCCACGAGGATGGCGTATCAGCGCACCATCCCGCGCGTCCGGTACATCGCTTCATTGATGGGCCAGCTGCTGCACGACGTGCGGCAGTAAGAGCAGCAGCCCCGCGCGGGTGACCGTTTCGCCTCGACGGGGGCGAGTTGAGGGACATGATGACGACCGACCGCACCACTGACCCGGCAGCGCCGGAGGAGACGCACACGGACGCGCCAGACATCTCCGCGCCGGACGCCGTCACCGATGCTGCCGCCGAGATCGACGCGCCCGAGGCCATCGAGCAGTCCGAGGTCGACGTGCTTCGCGAGGCGCTGGACGTTGCGCGTGCCCGCGAGGCGCGCGCGCTGGCGGACTACCAGAACCTGCAGCGCCGAGCCTCAGACGCTCGGGCGGAAGTGCACCGGGTGGCGGTGGCGGACGTGGTCGCCGGGTTGTTGCCGGTGTTGGACGACCTGGAGCGGGCCGTGGAGTCCGCTCCGGACGATGTGAAGGATCACCCCTGGGCAGAGGGCGTACGCCTGGTACTGCAGGGGTTTCATCGGGCGCTGGAACAGCGCGGCGTGGAGCAGATCCACGCGCTCAATCAGCCGTTCGATCCGAATCAACACGAGGCCGTGGGTGAGGCGCCCGGCCCCGCGCACCAGGTGGTCCAGCTGGTGCGCCGGGGCTACGTGGTGCAGGGCCGGGTGATCCGGCCCGCCATGGTCATGGTCGGCGCGGGCGAGTAGCGCTGCCGACCGGATAGAGACGTCGCCGCACGCGCGGAGAGAGAGGGCAACATGGGCAAGGTCATCGGGATCGACCTCGGCACGACGAATTCGTGCGTCGCGGTGATGGAGGGCGGTGAGCCGCGCGTCATCTCCAGCGTGGAAGGCAGCCGCACGACGCCCTCGATGGTCGCGATCGCGAAGAGCGGCGAGCGTCTCGTCGGCACCGTGGCCAAGCGCCAGGCCGTCACCAACCCGGAGAACACGGTCTACTCCGTGAAGCGGATCATGGGCCGCAAGTTCGAAGACGAAGAGGTGGCCCGCCTGCAGCGCGTCGCCGGCTTCAACATGATCCGCCGAGACAACGGCGACGCCGGCGTGGAGATGGGTGGCAAGCACTACTCGCCGCCCGAGATCAGCGCCATGATCCTCCAGAAGCTGAAGGCGGATGCAGAGGCGTACCTCGGCGAGACCGTCACGGAGGCGGTGATCACCGTCCCCGCCTACTTCAACGACGCCCAGCGTCAGGCCACCCGCGATGCCGGCCGGATCGCCGGCCTTGAGGTGCTACGCATCATCAACGAGCCGACGGCCGCTGCCCTGGCCTACGGCCTGGACAAGAAGAGCGATGAACTGATCGCGGTGTACGACCTCGGCGGCGGCACGTTCGATATCTCCGTGCTGGAGATTGGCGACGGCACCTTCCAGGTGAAGGCGACCAACGGCGACACGTTCCTGGGTGGCGATGACTTCGACAACGTACTGATCGAGCACCTCGTGGCGGAGTTCAAGCGCGACCAGGGGATCGACCTGGCGCAGGACCGCATGGCCCTGCAGCGCCTGAAGGAAGCCGCCGAGAAGGCGAAGATCGAGCTCTCCTCCGCACAGTCCACCGAAATCAACCTGCCGTTCATTACGGCGGACGCCAGCGGGCCGAAGCACCTGGTGATGCCATTCACCCGCGCGCAACTGGAGCAGCTCGTGATGGCCCTGGTGGACCGCACCCTGATCCCGGTGACGCAGGCGATGACCGATGCAGGCGTGACCAACGCGCAGATCGATGAGGTCGTCCTTGTCGGCGGCATGACGCGGATGCCGCTGGTGCAGAAGCGCGTCGAGGAGTTCTTCGGCAAGGAGCCGCACCGCGGCGTGAACCCGGACGAGGTCGTTGCGATCGGCGCGGCGATCCAGGCGGGCGTGCTCAAGGGCGAGGTCAAGGACGTCCTGCTGCTGGATGTCACCCCGTTGACGCTGGGGATCGAGACCCTGGGCGGCGTGATGACGCCGATCATCGAGCGCAACACGACGATCCCGACCAGCGCCTCGCAGACGTTCTCCACCGCCAGCGACAACCAGGCGTCCGTGGAGATCCATGTGCTGCAGGGCGAGCGCAGCATGGCCGGCGACAACAAGTCGCTGGCACGCTTCATCCTGGACGGCATCCTGCCGGCCCCGCGCGGCATGCCCCAGGTGGAGGTCACGTTCGACATCGATGCGAACGGCATCGTGAAGGTGTCCGCTGCGGACAAGGCCACCGGCAAGCAGCAGCACGTCACCATCCAGGCCTCCAGCGGGCTCTCGGACGACGAGGTGCAGCGCCTGCGCCGCGAGGCGGACGAGCACGCGACGGAGGACGCGCGGAAGCGTGCGCTCGCCGAGGCGCGCAACACGGGCGACTCGCTCGGCTACGCCGCCGAGAAGATGCTGCGTAACAACTCCGAGATCGTCACCGCCGAACAGCGCCAGCGCGTGGAGGCGGCCGTGGCCGTACTCCGTGAGACGCTGAATGCTGATGACCTGGAGGCGATCGAAGCGAAGTCGCAAGACCTCTCGGCCGCCATGCAGGAGATCGGTGCCGCGATCTACTCCAAGCAGCAGGCGCAGAACGCGCCCGGCGCCGGGGGCGACGCGAAAGACGACGCTGACGAGGCGAGCACCATCGAGGGCGAGTTCCGCGAGGTCTAGGCCCGTACGCCGGAGCAGATGACACACCCGACGCCTCGCTGATGTATACCGTCGGCGGGGCGTCGGGCTGCCCGGCCGGGCAGCCGCAAATCAGGGGGCAACCGATGAGCGAGCAGTACGACCGGCACTTTGACTTCGAGCAGGTCTTCAACTTCCGCGACCTCGGCGGGTACGACACCGCCGACGGGCGCACGTTGCGCTGGCGGCGGTTGTTCCGCTCCGGCGAGCACCAGCGGATGCAGCCGTACGAGGCAGAACGCCTGCGCGCGGCGGTGCCGCTGCGCACCGTGATCGACTTCCGCAGCGAGGCGGAGGCCGGCGACCCGCGCGGCCCCGGCGCGCTGGTGGCAGCAGACGTGATCCGCCACCACTTCCCGATGGGCAACGCAGACGCCAAGTTCGCCGCCCGCACCGAGGGCGCGTGGGACCCCGCGTATGCCGAGATGCTGGAGCGCCAGGCGACCGCATGGGCCTCCACGTACTCGCTGCTTGCCCGCGACGAGACCTACCCGGCGGTCTTCCACTGCGTCACCGGCAAGGATCGCACCGGGGTGTTTGCCGCGCTGCTGTTGGAGTCGCTCGGCGTGGACGAGGCGACGATCCTCGATGACTTCGCCCTCTCGCAGCAGGCGATGGACACGCTCGTCGAGCGGCTGCGGGCACGTGGCGTGATGAAGCCGGACGAGACGCCGAACCCGGCGCTGGGCGTGCCGCGCCACTCCATGGCGGAGATGCTGGCGGTGCTTCGGGAGCGGCACGGCGGCGCTCGAGCGTTCCTGCGCGCCCAGGGCGTGACGCCCGAGACGTTCGATGCGGTGGAGGGACGCCTGCTGGCGGAGCGGCGCTGACGGGGGGCGTCGCGGTTAGCGAATCGGGCGGTACGATAGAAGTTCGATGACCACGAACTCCACCGGCAATGCTGACCTGTACGAGGTCCTGGGAGTCCCGCGCAACGCGAGCGCGGACGACATCAAGAAGGCGTTCCGACGCCTGGCGATGCAGTTCCACCCTGACCGGAACAAGGAAGCCTCCGCCGAGGTCAAATTCAAAGAGGTCAACGCCGCCTACGAGGTGCTGTCCGACCCGGAGAAGCGCTCGCGGTATGACCGGTTCGGCGCGGCAGGCCTCGGTGGCGGTGCGCAGGGCTTCCAGGGCCACGACGGCTTCGGCGGTTTTGGCGACATCTTCGACGCCTTCTTCCGCGGTACTGGCACACGCCGCGCCGGCCCTCAGGCCGGCTCCGACCTGCACGCCGCGCTCGAGATTTCGCTGGAGGAGGCCGTCTCTGGCGTCGAGCATGAGTTCGCCTTCGAGCGCGTGGAGCGCTGCGCCGACTGTCGCGCGACCGGGCAGGCGGAGGGTGCTGAGAAGCCCCAGTGCACTGAGTGCCAGGGCGCAGGCGAGATCCGTCGCGTGCAGCAGTCGCTCTTCGGTCAGTACGTGAACGTGGCGATGTGCACGCGCTGCCGCGGCGAAGGCTCCATCGTCAGCGACCCGTGCAAGACCTGCCGCGGCCAGGGGATGCGTCGCGTCCCGGTCTCGCGCACCGTGAAGGTGCCGGCGGGCGTCGATCACGGCTCGCAACTGCGCGTCTCCGGCGAGGGCGACCACGGCCCGCGCGGTGGCCCGCCGGGGCACCTCTACATCGAACTCCACCTCGCCCCGCACGAGGTGTTCAAGCGCGCCGAGTCCGACCTGATCTACGACCTGCCGCTGAACATCGCGCAGGCTTCGCTTGGCACCGACGTAGAGGTGCCGACGATCGAGGGCGAGCCGGTGGAGTTGAAGTTGAAGCCCGGCACCCAACACGGCGAGGTGCACATCATCCGTGGCCGCGGCGTACCGCACCTGCGCGGCAGCGGGCGCGGCGACCTGCTGGTGCGCACCCACGTGGTGACGCCCACGAAACTTTCCGGCGACCAGAAGGAACTGCTGCGCCGCCTCGCGGAGTCGCTCGGCACACCAGAGGTGCCGGACGAAGATCCCTCCGTCTTCGAACGCATCAAGAGCGCCTTCACGTAGCGCGTGGCCACACCTGACGACCGCTGGTTCGAGGTCACCGTGCGCTGCGACGCCTCCGACTCCGAGACCGTGGCCGACGTCCTGCGTGACACGGGTGCCGCCGGCGTATCGATCGAGCCCGTCCTGCTGATCTCGGACGCCGCCGACTTCTCTTACGAGGAACTCACCGACCGTCCCTGGACCGTGCGCGCCACGTTCGCGCAGGTGCTCGCTCCGGCGGAGCGTCGAGCGCTGCGCCGTCGCTTCGATGCGGTAGGGCTCAGTCAACGGCTGCCGCGGCTCCAGTACCGCGAGGTGGAACCGGTGGACTGGGCGGAGGAGTGGAAGCAGTTCTACCGCATCCAGCACATCGGCCGGCGGCTGGTGGTGCGCCCCACCTGGGAGCCGTACCAGGCGAAGCCGGGCGAGGTGGTGCTGGACCTGGAGCCCGGTGCCGCCTTCGGTACCGGCGAGCACGAGACCACGCGCCTGTGCCTGGCCGCACTCGAGCGGATGATCCCGCCCGGCGCGGAGGTACTCGATATCGGTGCGGGCTCCGGCATCCTGGCGATCGCCGCGGTGAAACTCGGCAGCGGGCGCGTGCGAGGTGTGGATCTCGATGGCGACACCGTAGTGGTGGCGGTCGAGAACGCGGAGCGCAACGGCGTCGGGCGACTCGTCGAGTTCCGCGCAGGCACGCTGGGCGAACGCTGGCCGTGGCCGGACGAACCGGCGGTGCGCGCCGCGGATGTGGTGCTCGCGAACATCTCGTCGATTGTGCTCGGCGCGATGATGCCGCTGCTCGCGGCGGCGCTGCGGCCGGGCGGCGTGCTCATCGCCAGCGGCTTCCTGGTGCGCGACGCACACGAGGTGCGCGCCGCCGCGGAGGCTGCGGGACTGCGCGTCATCGATGAGAGCGTGGAGGCGGAGTGGGGCGCGCTGGTCGCCTCGCTCGGCGGCTGACGCCCGCTACTCCGCGCTACTCCTCGAGCGCGGGGCGAACGGCACGTGCGTCCAGGTGTCCGGATCGACGTTGATGCCGTAGATCGTCATCTCCCAGTGCAGGTGCGGCCCGGTGGAGAGGCCCGTGGAGCCCATCCGCGCGATCAACTCGCCCTGCTCCACCTCCTGCCCCACCTCCGCCACGATCTCCAGCAGGTGGTGGTAGCCGGTGACGACGCCCGCGCCGTGATCCAGGAGCACCGTGTTCCCGCGGATGGGCATCGGGCCCGCCCATGAGATCCGCCCCGGTGCCGGCGCCACGATCGGCGTGCCGGCGGCGTTTGCGATATCCAGGCCTGAATGGAAGCCACCGACTGGCCCCTGGTTGATCGACCGGCCCTGGCCGAACTCGGTAGTGACGATGCCCTCGGTCGGGCGGATGAAGAGGCCGTCCCACGCCGGGCGCGCCTCGAACAGGTTGAACTGCTCGAATGAGCGCTGCCGGAACTCGGTTGCCGCGGCCTCTGGCGTCAGGATCGAGGTGAGTTCCTCGGTCAGTTGGAGGTAGTCGATCGGGCGCGTGACCGGTACCACGCGGAAGCGCAGTTCCGCGCGATCGAGGAGCAGCCCCGCTTCGTCGCGCGTGCTCACCTCCGCAACGTGCTCGCCGAGGGGAACCACAAGTCCCACACCCAGCGGCGTCCAGAACACATCGCCGTCTCGCAGCAGCGGATAGCGGCGGTTCAAGAACATCACCGATGCGGATGCAGCACCGGGCTGAACCACACTGAGGACGGCGGACTCGCCTTGCCCGACTTGTTCCGGGAGCAGTGTCGCCTCGATCGGTACCGGAGCCACGGTGACGGCGGGCGCCTGCGGCAGCGGCGTGGCGGTGGCGTTCGTGGGTTCGGGCGTGGGCGTCACCACCGGCGTGGGCGTTGCGCGCGCAACCGTGATGTCCGTCTGCCGCTCGGTGCGGCGCTCCTCGATGAATGCAGCGCCGATGGCGGCGAGCACCAGCACCACGGTGAGTGCGGCAATGCGCACTGCCAGACGGCGGCGCGACGGGCGGCGCGGCGGGGGCTCGGAAGGCGATCCGCGCACAAATTCTCCAGTACGGTGGGGCTTGTTGAGATCGTAACCCGCGGGGGTGCGGGGGGCCTTTCCCAGATCGTTATACTCGGGAGATATTCGGGTCAGCGGCGACCCGGAGGTCGCCCCACTACGCTGACACCAAACACCCCTCGGCCCGGCCCTGATAGGTGCACCGGGTGATCTCCCGGAGGCGTCATGGAGGATCCCAGGATCGTGGCCGAGCGCCTGCTCGCCAATGTGGAGCAGGTGATCATCGGCAAGTCGGCGGAGGCGCAGCTCGCGCTCGTGACGCTGCTCTGCCGGGGACACCTTCTCATCGAGGATGTACCGGGCGTCGGTAAGACCATGCTGGCACGTGCACTGGCCGTCTCCACCGGCTGTCGGTTTGCCCGCATCCAGTTCACGCCTGACCTGCTGCCCACGGATGTGACCGGCGTCTCCATCTATCAGCAGGGCACCGGGGAATTCACCTTTCGGTCCGGGCCGATCATGGCGGAGATCGTCCTCGCGGACGAGGTGAACCGCGCCACGCCCAAGACGCAGTCCGCGTTGCTGGAGGCGATGGAGGAGCACCAGGTCACCGTCGATGGCGTGACGCACCGCCTTCCCGCACCGCACATGGTGATGGCCACCCAGAACCCGATTGAGTACGAAGGCACCTTCCCGCTGCCGGAAGCACAACTGGATCGCTTTCTCATGCGCATCCGCCTAGGATACCCCAGTCCAACGGATGAAGTGCTGATCATGGATGCTCAGCAGTCCCGCCACCCGATCGATTCGCTCGCGCAGGTGGTCTCGCCGCGTGAAGTGGTGGAGATGCAGGAGGCCGTGGGTCGCATCTACGTGGACCCGCTGATCAAGCAGTACATCGTCACGCTGGTGAACCAGACGCGTGATCACCCCGCCGCCTACCTCGGTGCGTCGCCGCGCGGATCGCTTGCGCTGATGCGCGCCACGCAGGCGCACGCCATGCTCGATGGTCGTGAGTTCGTTACGCCGGACGACGTGAAGTCGCTGGCGCACGCCACGCTGGGGCATCGCGTGATTGTCAGTCCCAGCGCCCGCGTCCGCGAGGTGGACAGCACGCAGATCGTGGACGAGGTGCTGGAGCGTGTCGCCGTCCCGGGCGTGCGCGCTCGTGGCGGGGTGTAGGGCCGATCGTGCCCGATTTCCGCGAAGCCATTGCGACCGTCAAACGCCGCCACAACGTTGCGATCGTCAGCGCCGTTGCCGTCGTATGCGTCGTCGTGGGCTTCGCGACCGGCTTCTGGCTGCTGTTCCGGCTTGCCTACGTGGTCGCCGTCGCCGTGCCGCTCGCCTACTTCTGGACCCGCGCGATGGCGAACGGGCTGGAGGTGGAGGTGCATCGCACCTCGCAGCGCGTGACGCAGGGGCAGCCGCTGGAGGGGCACCTGGTGATCCGCTCCCGCTCGCCGCTGCCGAAGATATGGCTGGAGGTGAAGGATCCCTCGTCGATCCCCGGACATGCCTCGCGCCGCGCCATGACGCTGGGGTGGAAGGGTGTGGAGGCGTGGTCGTACCGCACGCGCACTCGCGTCCGCGGCGTCTACACGCTGGGTCCGGTGCGCGTGACGGCCGGCGATCCGTTCGGCTTCTTCCGCGTGACCCGCACCTTCGGTGACACGACCACGATCCTGGTCTACCCGAACGCGCCCGACCTGCCGAACTTCTACATCCCCCCGGCGAACCTGCCCGGCGAGGGCCGCATCCGCCGTCGCACGCACAACGTCACGCCCAATGTCGCCGGCCTGCGCGAGTACGCGCCGGGCGACGCCTACAACCGCATCCACTGGCCCAGCACCGCGCGCCTCGGCAAGCCCGTCGTGAAGCAATTCGAACTCGACCCCGCCTCGGACATCTGGGTCGTGCTGGATCTGGAGGCGCGCCACCACGTCGGCGAGGGCGAAGACTCCACCGAGGAGTGGGCGGTCGCCGTCTGCGCTTCCGTGGCGCGCTACTTCATCCATCAGCATCGGACGGTCGGCATGATCTCGTTCGGCGCGAGCCTGCGCGTCGATGACCCCGATCGCGGTCAGAACCACTACACGCGCCTGCTGGAATCGCTCGCGATTGCGCGCTCCGTGGGCGACGCGCCGCTTTCCAACCTGCTGCTCGAGGAGTCCCGGCGCTTCGGACGCCACACCACGGTCGTCGTGGTGACGCCCTCCACCGACCCGAAGTGGGCGCTGACACTCGTCTCGCTCGCCACGCGCGGGGTGAAGGTGGCCGCCGTGCTGCTGGAGGCAGACACTTTCGGCGACGCGCCGAGCAGCATCGATGTCTACGGCACGCTCGCGGCCGGCGGCGTCTACACCTACACGGTGAAGTACCGCGATGACCTCGGCCGCGTGCTCTCCGCCGGCGCCGACCACGAACGTGACGACGCGGCGCGCGTCTCGCGGGCGGAGGGCTGACCGTGGCCGCGAACCCCTCCCTTGATGACGTCTTCCTGACCACCGGTCGGCCTCGGCGGTCGGTGAATGCGGACGAGCACCAGCGCGGTTGGTGGTGGTCGTGGGAAGAGTGGCTGACGCTCAGCCTGGTGATGCTCGTGCAGTTGCCGGTCGTGGGATCGCTGCAGAGCGCGAACTGGGTGCGCGAGATGCCCTCGTTGATGGGGCCCGCGCTGGTGGGGCTGGCGGCGGCGTGGCTCCTCGGTCACTCGCGGCTATCGGGCCTGATCGTGGCCGGGGTGACTGCCGTCGTTGGCGTGATCAGCACGCTGCTGCTGGTCATGCAGACGATGGAACTGACCGACCCGCTGCTGGGCGATGGCCCGCGCGCTCATTGGACGGAGTTCTGGCTCCGCCTGCGTGACTGGGGTGCCGCGCTCATCGAGGGCGGCATCTCCGCTGACCCCCTCCCGTTCGTGGTGCTGCTGGTGACGATGGTGTTCGCGGTGGCGTTCATCTCCACGTGGGCGGCAATCCGCTGGCTGAATCCGTGGGCGGCGCTGGTGCCCGGTGGCTTTGTCCTCCTGACCAACATCTCCTACCTGCCGGGGCAGCCGTCACTGTCGTTCATCGTCTTCGTGCTCGCCGCCGTGATGCTCATCGCGCGGATCCAGTACCTGCGTGCCCGTGACCGATGGCGGACGGAGGGCTTCGATCCGCCGGACTTCATGTCACTGGAGGTCCTCAGCGTGGGGGCCGTGGTTGCGGTGCTGCTGGTCGCCGTCGCATGGACGGTGCCGACCGCGAACCACTGGGGCCCGGTGGCGGATGTGTGGGGCCGCGCGCTGGCGCCGGTGACCGAGCGGGTCGACCGCGTGGGCCAGTTGTTCATCGGCGTGGGATCGAAGAAAGAGATCCCGGTGCACTCGCTGGGGCCCACGCTGCCGATCCAGGGCAAGATCACGCTCAATACCCTGCCGCTGCTGGAGGTCTCCACGGAGCAGGCGCTGAACCTGCGCGGCGCGGTGTACGACGAGTACACCGGTTCCGGATGGAAGGTGTCCGCGGCAGCGATTCTGGATGAGCCGGGTGCGAGCGTGGAATCCGCCGAACTCGGCACGGCGGAGACGCGCGCGTTCCTACGACAGCCCGTCCGTGCGGATGTCACCGTGGTGGGCAGCAACGTCCCGGAACAGCGGCTGCTCGCCGCCGGTGACCCCCTGGCGTCCGATGTCACCACGCAGGTGCTGGTGGATAACGCGGGCTACCCGCTCGCGGTGGTGCCGGACGCACGCGTCACTTCCGGCGACTCGTACATCACCGTCGGCGCGATCTCCGTCGCCTCGGTGACCACGCTGCAGCACTCGGGGACGGTCTACCCGCAGCGCGTCTTCGATCGCTACACGCAGTTGCCTCCGGGCCTGCCGCCCGAGGTCGCGTCGCTCGCGCTCAGCATTACCGCCGGTGCGCAGACGCCGTACGAGGCGGCCCGACGCATCGAGTCCTACCTGCGCGCGAACTACGCGTACTCGCTGGACGTGCGCACGCCGGCACCGCGCTCGGATGCCGCCGCCGACTTCCTGTTCAACCAGCAGTCGGGGTACTTCGACCATTTCTCCACGGCGATGGTCGTGATGTTGCGCACGCTCGGCGTCCCGTCGCGCATCGCCGCTGGCTTCACGCTCGATCCATCCTCGTTCGACGCGGAGTCGAAGGTGTACGTGCTGTCCGAGGAGGACGCCTGGTCCTGGCCGGAGGTCTACTTCCCGGGGCTCGGCTGGGTGGAGTTCAACCCGACGCCGAGCCGCGGCCTCGTCGCGCGTTCAGGCGATGACAGTGCGGCGCTGGCCGACCGCGATGGCATTCTCGCCGGCGCACCGGGCGACCTGGATCCGTTGAGTTTCCTCCTGGACGAGGCGGAACTCGGTGACTTCTTCCCGGCCGGCGACTTCGACACCGCCGGCGATGTCCTCGGCGTCGATGAGTCCGATTCGTGGCTCGCCGAGGTCATCGGTGCGGTGATCGTGCTCGCCACGATCGGGTTCATCCTGATCTTCGCCGCGCGCCTGCTCTGGGACCACGGCTTCCGCGGCTTGCAGTCGTCCGAGCGGCGCTGGGCGAAGGTGCAGCGCCTCGCCTCGTGGGCAGGAATCGCGCCGGCCGATGTCCGCACGCCCACCGAGGCCGCTGACGCGCTGGCCGGGTACCTGCCGGAACGCCCGGCGCTGATTGCACTCGCTCGGTCATTCACCTCGTCGCGCTACGGCCGAGGTGAGGACGCGACGCCCGAGGCTGCCGATGCGACGGAACGCCTGGACACGGACTACCGCGCGGTCAGCCGGCGTCTCTGGCGGCTGGTGGGTCGGCGGGTCGTCCGGTTCGGCCGGTCGCCCGCGCCATCGGTGACCGAGCCGCTGTTAGCGGGCCGGTACGCCTCCGCCAGGCCGCGACGGTAGCGGCGACAGTTCGTTCGCGCGGCGCGCCAGCTCCAACAGCCGCAGCGCCTCCTCGCGGGTGACCACCGGCCCGAGTTCAGCGAGCGCCTCCGCGAGGGCGGCCTGCGCCTCTTCGAACGTTTGCGCTTCTGTTGGTGGGCCGGTCGGGTCGTCGCCGGACGGGCCGGGTGGCGATGCGCCGCCGGGCGTTGGCTGGTCGGGCGTGCCGGGGGACGGCGGGCCTTGCCCGGGCTGGTCGCCCGGTTCGCCGTTCTCATCGCTCTCGGGCTCTTCGCCGTTCGGGTCGGCGGGATCGTCCTCGCTCGGCTCCTCCTCGGGGGGCTGCTCCTCTTCATCCTCAGGCGGCGGTGCCTCCAGGAACCAGAGCAGCAGTTCCAGGTTCGCCTTCGCGTCGCGGTCCGTCGGGTCGATGCGTAACGCGGCGACGTAGCGGTCGCGCGCCGCCTCGATCTCCCCGGCCTGGAAGGCATGGTTGCCGAGCGCGTACTCGAGGCGCAGCCGGAGGTCGGCGTCCTCGGTCGTGAGCGCCAGCGCTGCCTCGCCCGTGGCCGTCGCGTCGCGGAACCGCCCGAGCAAGTGGAGCGTGTTGCCGATGTTGTACTGGACGGCGGCATCCACCGGTGCGTCAGCTGCGGCCTCCTCGTACGCGGCCAGTGCCGCTTCGTAGTCACCGGCTGCGTATGCCGCGTTGCCGCGCTCCACAGCCTGGTAGAGCGCTGTGCCGCTGCACCCGACCACGAGCATCGCGGTGAGCGCGGACGTGACCAGCCCCGCGCGCAGCCGAGGCCGGCGCATCCGACCCGCCTCGCCGACGGCCAGTTCCAGCGCGAGCAGGCCGAGGCCCACCGCGAAGAACCACGGGAAGCGGTCAATCGGCTGTGTCTCGGTCGTCGCCTCGAATTGCGTCTGGCGCAGGCGGCGGAACTCCACTGCCAGCCCTGGGATCGACTCCACGTTGCGGACTTCGCCACCAGTCTCCGTGGCGATCCGTGCGAGCACATCGCGAACGCCCACGGTGATGTCCGTGCCGCCGCTCGCCTCCGGCAGCGTGGTCGGCTCCTCGGTCGCAGCGAAGACGGTGTAGATCCGGATGTTCGCGTCCTGCGCACGGCGGATCGCCGTCGCGAGGTCGCCACCGGTCTCCTCGCCATCGGTCACGAGCAGAATCGCGCGCGCCTGCGCCCGATCCTCCACCGCCAGCGTGCGCATCGCCGCGTCGAGCGCGCTCGCGATGTTGGTGCCTGCCTGCACCAGCGGCGCCTCCTGCTGTGCGCGCATGACCAGCGAGGTGAGCGCGTCCAGGTCCAGTGTCAGTGGCGACCGTTCGAAGGCTGTCCCGGCGAACGTGACCAGCCCCACGCGGTTGCCGGTCAGGTGCACCAGCATCTCCCGCATCCCCTGCGCGGATGCGGTCGCACGCGACGGTTCGACGTCCTCGGCGAGCATCGAGCGCGAGACGTCGAGCGCGATCACCAGGTCGATGCCTCGTTGTGAGACCTCCGCCTCTTCGCTACCCCACTGCGGGCGCGCCGCACCGAGGACGATCGCAGTGACGGCGAGTGCGAGCAGCGTGCTGCGCAACACGCGACGGCCGTGGTGGCTCCCCAGCCGCAGCGCGGCGGGCAACGCGGTGCGGAACGCCGCCTCGCGACGCTTGCGCTCGGCGTGCCATCCGCCCGCCACGATCAGGATCGGGACGATCAGCGTGATCAGCGCCAGCGGCTCGGCGAAACGGAAGCCCTCGATCATGGCTGCCTCCGCAACCACGTCGAGCGCAGCGCTGTCTCGAACAGCAGCAGTGCTACGACGCCGAGCGCCAGTGCCGGGGCGTATTCGCGGAACGTGATGAACTTGCGCTCGCCAATGCGGGAACGCTCCAGGTTGCCGATCGTTTCGTACGCGCGCGCCAGTTCGTCCGCGGTCCGCGCGTCGAAGAACTCGCCGCCCGTGGTGGTGGCGATTTGCTGTAGCCCTCGCGTGTTCCCGCTGATCAGCGCGAAGCCGATCGTGTAGACGCGGATCCCGAGCGCTTCCGCGACCTGTGCAGCAGTGATCGGATCGATCTCGCCGGTGTTGTTCTCACCGTCCGTCATCAACACCACCACGCGACTGCGCGCGCGTGACGAATCGAGCAGCGCGAGCGCCTCCGAGACGCCGAGGCCGATGGCGGTGCCGTCCGGGAGCAGCCCAGAGTCCAGCGCCCGTGCGCGGACACGGATCGCGTCCAGGTCGTGCGTCAACGGCGACAGTGTCAGCGCGCGCGACTGGAAGGCAACGAGGCCGACCCGGTCGCCCTCGAGCGAGTCCACGAACTCCACCAGCGTGCGTCGCGCCGCCTGCATCCGCGTCTCGCCCGCGCCCACGAGCGCGTACATCGAGGACGACACGTCCATTGCCGCGACGATGTCGATGCCCTCCTCGGGGAGCACGGTCACCGCCAGCCCTTCGCGCGGGCGGGCAAGCGCGAGGATCGCGAGCAGCAGCGCCAGCACGCGCAGGACGTCCGGGAGCCGGTGCAGGCGCGTGCGCCACGTCGGACGGGCCGATGCTGCCACCGGCCCGAGCGTGGGGAGCACCATCACCGGCTGGCGTCGCAGCCAGGCGTTGAGCACGAGGAGTGCGAGTGGTGCGGTGAGCAGCAGCGCCCACGGTGCGGCCAGCATCATGCGGGCACCGCCTCGTCCTCGGGCACTGTCGCCTCGACGGGCCGGCCGAGTTCCACGATCTCGAAGGCGAGCGTCAGGTCGTGGTCCGCGGACTCAGGGTCGGGGTAGCGCCGCGCATACACGGCGCTGTCGCAGCGATCGAGCAGCCCGCCGACGAGCCGCGCCTGCCATCGATCGATGCCGTGGCGGGTCATCCGCTGCTCGAGTTCGCGCGTGGTGAGCGCCGCCGCGTTGAATCCGAACCGCTCGCCGAGGTAGTTGCGCACCGCGAGCGAGATCGTGCCGTAGTACCGCTGGAAGGCGGCATCCTCTTCCAGGCCTAGCCCTCGTACGCCATCGAGTTGCGCGCGCGCTCGTTCCTCGGGCCCGTGCTCTACCGCAATGACCGCAACCGGCCGGCGGCGTCGCGCGATTGCCCACCATGCGAGCGCGCCGAGCAAGATCAGGGCCCCCGCAGCACTGCCCGCGATAGCGGCCGGTCTGATCCACGCGGGGGGAGCGCCCTCCACGATCGCCTGCGGCTTCAGCGGGCGCAGTGCCGCATCAGACGGGTCGCGCGTCGGGATGATGTCTAGACGTGCAGCGGGGCCTTCGAACACGCCGATCGTGCCATCGTCGCGGAGCCAGCGCACGGGCACCGGCCCCGTGTCCAGCGCACGCAGCGTGAACGGCTGCAGCGTCCACTCCATCACCGCGACGATCGTGCCGTCTGTCTGCGGCTCCTCGCGCGGAATCCCGGAGGCGATCAGTTCTACGCCGGGGAAGTCCGGACGCAGCACGCTGATCACGACATCGTCCGGGTGCGTCACGCGCACCGTGAGTGTGACGCGGTCGCCTACTGTCACCGCCGCCGGACGGAACGACGCCCCCACGGTCATCGGTGGCGCCTCCTGCGCTTCCTGCGCATCGGCCACGGCGACGCCGCCGAGGGTCGCCGCGGCGAGCAGCGCAACCGCGATGCGCATAGCGCCGCGCAGCACCGAACGGCGCGCGCGCGTCACTGGCTCACCGCGCGAGCGCGCCGCCGGAAGTACGCCGCTACCGGCTCCACCGCGTCACGTTCGAGGTGGATCGGAATCTCATCGACACCAGCGCGCGTGAGTGCCTCTTCCCGGCGTGCCGTGTGTGCGCGGCCCTGCACCGCGTAGCGCTCGCGCATCGCGGCGCTTGAGGTGTCCACCAGCATTCGCCGCCCGTGCTCTGCGTCTTCCACCTCAATCAGGCCGAGGTCAGGTAGCGCGAGGTCGAGCGGATCGATCAGTGGGAGCGCGATCACCTCGTGCTTGCGGGCGAGCGTCTGAAGCGACGACTCGTAGCCGCCGTCCAGAAAGTCGGAGATGAGCAGCACGACCGACCGACGGTGGAGTACGCGGCCCAGGTACTCGAGCGCCGGGGCCATGGAGGTGCGCTGGCCGGTGGCGAGGTCCGCGTGTAGCACGTCACGGATCTGGCGCACCACGTGCCGCACGCCGCGCTTTGGCGGCACGTACGACTCGACACCATCGCTGAACGTGAGCAATGCCGTGCGGTCGTGGTTGTACGCGGCGGAGAACCCGAGCAGCGCCACCAGTTCCGCCGCCGCGCGCACCCGTGCGCCCGCGCCGTGTGCCGCCAGCATCGAGGCGGAGCGATCCACCACCGACACCACGGTCAGGTCGCGCTCCTCCACGTACTCCTTCACCCAAGGCACACCCATGCGTGCGGTGACGTTCCAGTCGATGCGGCGGATGTCATCGCCCGGCACGTATTCGCGCGCCTCGGCGAACTCGATACCGGCGCCGTGGAAGACAGAGCGGTACGAGCCCGAGACGTCGGACGCGGCCAGCCGGCGCGTGCGGATCTCAATGCTCCGCACCCGCCCGAGGAGGGCGGTGGAGAGAGCGATGGTGGGATCGTCTCGAGTCGGTTCGGTTGCCTGGGTCGCCATGGGCAGCCGCCTAGGGGATGCCGACGCCTTCGAGGATGCGCGAGATGATCGCCTCGGCCGTGACGCTCCGCGCCTCCGCCTCGTAGGACAGCACCAGCCGGTGTCGCAGTACGTCCGGACCCAGCACCTTCACATCGTCGGGCGTCACATAGTCGCGACCGTTGATGAACGCATATGCCTGCGCGGCTCGCGCGAGGAACACGCCGGCGCGCGGGCTCGCGCCGAACTCGATCAATGGGGCCAGGTCGGCCATCTGGTAGCGCGCGGGGTCGCGGGTCGCCTCCACCAGACGGATCACATACTCGCGCAGCCGGTCATTGACCTCCACCGCGCGTACGGCCTCGCGCAGGTGGGCGATGTCCGTGGTGTTCACCACGGCGCGCGGTTCGTCCTGGTCGCCACCGAGGGCGCGCGACAGGATCTCGCGTTCCTCTGTGCGCGCTGGGTAGTCGACCCGGATCTTCATCATGAAGCGGTCGAGCTGCGCCTCCGGCAGCGGGTAGGTGCCCTCCTGCTCGATCGGGTTCTGCGTGGCCAGCACCATGAACGGCTCAGGCAGCGGCAGCGACTGCCCGCTGATAGAGACGGTGCGCTCCTGCATCGCCTCCAGTAGCGCGGACTGCACTTTGGCAGGCGCGCGGTTCACCTCGTCCGCCAGCACGATATTCACGAAGATCGGGCCGCGGCGGACGTGGAACTCGCCCTGTTGTGGGTTGAAGACCAGTGTGCCGGTGATGTCCGCCGGGAGCAGGTCAGGTGTGAACTGAATGCGCGCGAACGAGCATTCGAGCGCACCGGCGAGCGTGGAGACGGTGAGCGTCTTGGCGAGGCCGGGGACACCTTCGATCAGCGCGTGGTTGTTGGTGAGCAGCGCCACCAGCAGACGGTCGACCAGCGCCTGCTGGCCGACTATCACACGCCCGATCTCGGCGCGAATCGCCTCGACCTGTTCGTGCTGACGCGCGGTCGTGGGAGACATCCCGGACGGATCGGCAACCATGCGCCCTCATCCCGGCTGGGTGGGTGGGTGCGTTCGAGTGTACCCGCTCGCGCGAGGGCCCTGTGTGTGTGAAGTGTGAACGGGCGAGCGCTACGCGCCGACGGCGGCGAGGTCTGCTTCTGCCGTCGATGCGACGGCGACATCGTCCGCCCCCGCCTCCCGAGCGTCACCGAGTACGCCGAGCAGCCCCTTCAGACGCGGCACGAGCCGTTCGATCGCTTCGGCGGACACCGCGCCCCGCTCGAAGCGGATCAGGTCACCGCTGCGGCGCTTGATGCGCAGTTCCACCGGTAGATCGCCGGGCGTCTCATCGAGCGCCGCCAGGATGCGGCTCAGCCGGCGGAGGTCGGCGGCCTCGTCGGTCGTCTCCTCCAGCACCACCATCAGGCGGCGTGGGCCGGCCTCGTCGCGACGGGGAGCCGGCGGGGGCGCTGCCGCCTCGGGACCGCCGTCGTCGCCGCGTTCCACGACACGCAGATCGGGCCGCGAGTGGGGGGTGCCCGCGTTGTCGTGCGCGCCTTCCGATGGTCGCCCGCCGGGGCCGGATCCGCCGCGGTACGGTGGCGGCGCACCCTCGCGCACCGCGTAGCCGCTGCGGCCCCCGCTGCGTACCTGGAACTTCGAGGCGTTGAAGTCGCTCGCCAGGCGGCCGCCCTCCGCGTCGTACGCGCTCAGTTCCAGCACGCCCACCGAGACGCGGTCGCCGCGCGGCCTGATCGAGGCCTTCACCAGCACGATGTTGCCCTCGAAGAGCACGCCGGCCTGCTTGTACTTCTCGTACGCGTCCGCCCAGACGGTGACCTCCACCTGGCCGCTGAGGTCCTCGATCGTGACGGCGGCGAACGCCTTGCCCTGGCGGGTGGCGAGCGCGCGTACGTTCGTGACCATGCCCGCGACGATGGCGTCCTGCCCGGCGAGTTCGCCCGTGACCTCCGCCGCCTGGTGCGTGATGTAGGGCGACAGGTGGCGCGCGGCCAGCGAGAACGGATGCTCCGAGATGTACGTCCCGAGCAGTTCCTTCTCCCACGCCAGCATCTGCTGCTGGGGGATGACCACCGTCTCCAGTTCCAGCGCCGGCAGCGGTGTGTCCACCTGCGCGCCGAACAGGTCGAACATCGAGGTCTGCCCGGTCTCTCGCAGTTTCTGCTCCTGCTGCGCCAGCGACAGCAGCCGGTCCACGCCGCTGATGATCGAGGCGCGGTCGCCGAGCGAGTCGAACGCGCCGGCCTTGGCCAGCGACTCCAGCACGCGCTTGTTCACCTCGCGCGCGTTCACGCGGCGGGCGAAGTCCTCGATGTGCGCGAAGTCGCCCTTGTCCTCGCGCTCGGCGATCAGGCTGTCCACGCCGCCGTGGCCCACGTTCTTCACCTGCGACAGCCCGTAGCGAATCGCCTCGCGGCCGTCCGGGAGCGCCTCGATGGTGAAATTCGCCTGGCTGCGGTTCACGTCCGGCGCCAGCACCGGAATGCCGAGGCGGTGGCACTCCGCGATCCCCTGCGCGATGCGGTCGTGGTTGCCGTTCGCGGCCTGCAGCACCGCCGCCATGTACTCGGCGGTGTAGTGCGCCTTCAGGTAGGCGGTCTGGTACGCGATGGAGCCGTAGCAGACCGCGTGTGCCTTGTTGAACGCGTACCCGGCGAACGGCTCGATCAGGTCGAACAGGTCGTTGCCCAGGCGGTCGTCGTAGCCCTGCGCTTTCATGCCGGCCAGGAAGCGCTCGCGCTCCTCCAGCATGACGGAGGCGATCTTCTTGCCCATCGCCTTGCGCATCACATCGGCCTGGCCGAGTGAGTAGCCGGCGAACGTGCGAGCGATCTGAAGCACCTGCTCCTGGTAGGTGATGACGCCGTACGTCTCCTCCAGGATCGGGCGAAGGTTCTCGTGCGGGTAGTACGCCTCGGCGCGGCCGTGCTTTACATCGATGTAGCGCGGGATGTGTTCCAGCGGGCCCGGGCGGAACAGCGCCACCATCGCGGAGAGTTCGCGCACGTTCTGCGGCTTCAACTCCATGACGTAGCGGCGCATCCCCGCCGACTCCATCTGGAAGACGCCGAAGGTTTCCCCCGCGCCGAGGATCTCCGCGGTCGCAGCGTCACCGTCCGGCAGTTGCAGCAGATCCACGCGCTCGCCGCGTCGCGCCTCGATCAACTCGACCGCGCGGCCGAGGATCGTGAGGTTGGTCAGGCCCAGGTAGTCGATCTTCAGCAGACCGATCTTCTCGATGTCGCCCATCGGGTACTGCGTGGTCGGCACGGCGGTGTCGGCGTCCGCGTCCTTGCTGGTGGCGCGCTGCAGCGGCACCACGTCCGTCAGCGGCTGGCTGGAGATGACCACGCCCGCCGCATGTGTCGAGGAGTGCCGCGCGACGCCCTCCAGCGACCGGGCGGTATCCACCAGTTCGCGGACGTCCGGCTCCGCCTCGTATGCCTGCTGCAGTTCGTTGGACTGCTTCAACGCCTCGCCGAGCGAGATGTTCAGCACGTCCGGGATCAGCCGCGCGATGCGGTCCGCGGCGGAGAAGTCCATGCCCAGCGCGCGGCCGGTGTCACGGATCGCCGCCTTCGCGCCCATCGTGCCGAAGGTGCAGATCTGCGCGACGTGGTCGCGACCGTACTTCTCGACGGTGTAGCGGATCACCGCCTCACGCTGGTCGTCCGCGAAGTCGAAGTCCACGTCCGGCATGCTCAGGCGTTCCGGGTTCAGGAACCGCTCGAACACCAGGCCGAACGCCAGGGGGTCAATGTCCGTCACGTCCAGCGTGTACAGGATGATCGAGGATGCCGCGGAGCCGCGCACGCCCATGCGGATGCCGGTGCGCTTCGCGAAGTGCGCGATGTCGCGGACGATCAGCATGTACTCGTCGAAGCCGGTCTGGCCCACCACGTCCAGTTCGTACGCCAGCCGCTCGCGGATCTCGCCCGTGACGTCCGAGTAGCGGCGGTAGAGGCCTTCCTCGCACAGTTCGCGGAGCCACTCGCGCGCCGTGGTACCCGCGGGGACGCCCGGGTCTGGCAGCATCGTGCGCCCGAACGTGATGTCGATGTTGACGCGCTCGGCGATCTCCGCCGTGTGGTCCGCCGCCTCCGGGTGATCCGGGAACAGCGAGCGCATCTCCGATTCGCTGCGGAGGTAGAACGTGTCGCCATCGAGCTTGAAGCGCTTCTCGTCGTGGATCGTGCTGTTGGAGCCGATGCACAACAGCACCTCGTGCGCGTGGTGGTCGTCCGGCCCCGTGTAGTGCGAGTCGTTCGTCACGACGGAGGGCAGGCCCATCTCCTTGGCGATCCGGAAGACCTCCGGCATCAGCGCGGAGAACTTCTCGATGCCATGCTCCATGGTCTCCAGGTAGTAGCGACCCTTGAAGACGTCCGAGTACCAGCCGGCGACCTCCATCGCCTTCTTCGGGTCGTCCTCGCGCAGGGCGGACATGAACTCGCCGGAGGCGCAGCCGGAGAGCGCGATCAGCCCCTCGCTGTGCGCGGCCAGCAGCTCCTTGTCCATCCTCGGCCGGTAGTAGAACCCCTCGAGGTGGGCGGCGGACGACAACTTCAGAAGGTTGCGGTAGCCCGTCTCGTTCTCGGCGAGCAGGGTCAGGTGGTGCGGCCAGCGGTTCTTCGGGTCCTTGTCGAACCGCGAGCCCGGCGCCACGTACGCCTCGATGCCCAGGATCGGCTTGATGCCGTGCTTCCGGGCCGTCTCGTAGAACTCGATCGCGCCGTACATCGCGCCGTGATCGGTGATCGCCAGCGCGTCCTGGCCGAGTTCCTTGGCTCGCTTCACCAGCGGCTCGATCTTCGACAGGCCGTCGAGGAGTGAGTACTCCGTGTGCGTGTGGAGGTGGGTGAACATGGCGGGGCAGAACCGATAATCTGACTACGCAATAGCGCGAACGGGCGTTCGCGCGGGGTGCTCCGGCATCGTACCACCGGGCGCCAGACCGATCAGCCCGGGGAGGGCCCAGCGTGCCGCGAGGCCGACCGGTCGCGTTCGTCACGCTGGTAGACTGCCGCGCATGTCCGAGTTCCGCCCGAACACGCTCTACTACGGTGACAACCTCGAGGTGCTCCGCGACTTCCCGTCGGAGTGCGTGGATCTCGTCTACCTCGACCCGCCGTTCAACTCCAACCGCTCCTACAACGTCCTCTTCAAGGAGGCGAAGGGCACCGAGGCCGAAGCCCAGATCGAGGCGTTCGGCGACACCTGGACCTGGGGCCAGCACACCTCAGAGGTCTACGACGGCGTTGTCAGCCGCGGCGATGACGTGGGCCGGCTGCTCCAGGCGTTCGTCGCCGCGCTCGGCCGCAACGACGTGACCGCGTACCTCACGATGATGGCGCCGCGCCTCGTCGAACTCCGCCGCGTGATGAAGCCCACCGCCTCCATCTACCTCCATTGCGACCCGACCGCGAGCCACTATCTGAAGGTGCTGATGGACGCCGTGTTTGGGCCGCAGAACTACGTGAACGAGATCGTCTGGAAGCGTTCGGACGCGCACAGTGACGCAGGTCAGGGTGCGAAGCACCTTGGCCGCATCCACGACTCCCTGCTGTACTACCGCCGTTCCCCTGCAGCAGTGTTCAACGTGCAGTACACGCCCCTTCCCGAGAGCACGATTACGAATTGGTACAAGCACGTCGAGCCAGAAACTGGGCGACGTTACAACCTCGGCGACATCACCGGGCCCGGTGGGGCGGCGAAAGGTAATCCGCAGTACGAGTTCCTTGGCGTGACCAGGTACTGGCGATATAGCCGCGAACGCATGCAGGAGTTGTACGAGCAGGGTCGCGTGGTACAGAGGCGGCCTGGGTCAGTACCCGCGATAAAGCGCTATCTCGACGAGAGCCGGGGCGTCGCTCTTCAGGACGTCTGGACCGATATCGAGATGCTCCGCGGCCTGCGTACTGGTGAACGCTTGGGCTACCCGACTCAGAAGCCCGAAGCGCTCTTGGAGCGCATCATTGCGACTTCCTCGAACGAGGGTGACGTGGTGCTCGACCCGTTCTGCGGCTGCGGCACCGCCACCGTCGCAGCGCATCGGCTCAAGCGGCAATGGGTCGGCATCGACATCACCTATCTCGCCGTTGACTTGATGCGGCGGCGGCTCATCGACACTTTCCCGGGCGACTTCCCGGACGGCGTCCACGTGGACGGTGACCCCGCGGACGAAGCCGCGGCGCTCGCGCTGGCCGAACGGGACAAGTACCAGTTCCAGTACTGGGCCGTCGCGAAACTTGGCGGTACCGCGCGCGGCGGCGAGAACCGCAAGGGCATGGACCGCGGCATCGACGGCGTGACCACGTTCCCGGAGCAGGACGGCCCCGATCAGCCCGACACCCGCCGCTTCGCCCAGGTGATCATCTCCGTGAAGGGCGGCGGCACGGGACCGAAGGATGTTCGTGATCTCCACGGCACCGTCGAACGCGAGAAGGCCGCCATTGGCGTGCTCGTCATCGCCTCGGAACCCACGCGCGAGATGCGGAGGGAGGCCGCGGCGGCGGGACTCTACACGTCGCCGTGGGACGGCAAGACCTACGCCGCATCCAACTCCTGACGGCGGGCGAGATCGTGCACGGCAAGCGGATTGACATGCCGTCGCAGCGCGGCA
>JAQCKI010000101.1 GCA_027592645.1 Chloroflexota bacterium
GTCATCCGGGCCGCGACTAGGAGCGGACCGGCACGGCGGCCGGTGCCTCTGCGAACGGCCGCCCGAGCGCGCTCGCCAGGGCGCGGCACTCGTCCGCCAGTTCACGGAAGTTGGCCGGCGTCAACGACTGCGCACCGTCCGAGAGCGCGTGATCCGGGTTCGGGTGAACCTCGATCTCCAGTCCGTCTGCACCGGCGGCGAGGGAGGCGAGCGACATCGGCTTCACCAGGTACCACTTGCCGGTGCCGTGCGACGGGTCGGCGATCACCGGGAGGTGGGAGAGGCGTCGAACCAGCGCCACCGCGTTCAGGTCCAGCGTGTTCCGGGTGGCGGGCTCGAACGTGCGGATGCCGCGCTCGCAGAGCATCACGTTCGGGTTGCCCTCGGACAGGATGTACTCGGAGGCAAGCAGCCATTCCTCGACGGTACCGGCGAGGCCGCGCTTCAGCAGCACCGGCTTGCCGGTCTTGCCGGCCTCCGCGAGCAGCACGAAGTTCTGCATGTTCCGGGCACCGATCTGCAGGATGTCCGAGTACTGCGCCACGGCATCCACGTCACGGACGGATAACAGCTCCGTGATCACCGGCATCCCGAACTCGTCGCCCGCCTGGCGGAGCAATTTCAGGCCGGGGACACCCAGGCCCTGGAAGGAGTACGGGGACGACCGCGGCTTGAACGCGCCGCCACGGATCACGTGCGCACCCGCCGCCTTCACTCCCGCCGCGGAGGCCCACAGTTGCTCCTCGGTCTCGATGGCACACGGGCCGGCCATGAAGACGGGGCGGCCGCCGCCGATCTTCACGCCGTGGCTCAGTTCGATCACGGTGTCGTTCGGGTGCACCTCGCGGCCGGACAGCTTGTACGGCTTCGAGACGCGGATCACCTCGTCCACGCCGCCCATCATCGAGATGTCGTCGCGGTGGTCCTGCAGCACCTGGCCGAGCCCGGCGATGACGGTGCGGGTGATGCCGAAGATCGGCTGGCCCTTCAGGCCGAATTCGCCGAGGCGGTCCATGACCGCCTGTTGCTGTTCCGGGGTGTGATCCGGCTTCATCACCACGATCATGTTCGCTACTCCTCGTCGTCCGCCAGGTCGCGGCGCAACGCGCGCGCACCGTGGAGGTAAATGTGTTTGATCTGATCCAGCGGGCGGTCCGTGTTCACGTGCATCAGGATGCGCAGGCACTTCGCCAGCGACCCGGGCACGTTCATTTCGTGGACGCACTCCAACGCCACGTGGACATAGCCCTGCTCCCGCGCCGCCACGGCGGGGAACTCGGCGGTCAGGTCCGGCGTGGTGCTGAAGAGGATGCTGGCGACCAGGTCGGGGTCGACCTCGTTCGCCTCGACGATGCGCGACAGCAGTTCATGCGTCGCGGCGAGGATCTCCTCGCGCGAGTTGGAGGCCACTGTGGTGGCGCCACGGATACCGCGGACCAGCATGCTGAGGATCTCCGTTCGCTCGTCAGACCGTTCCAGACCGCCGCGCACGGACTGTATGTCCGCCGGGGCGCGTGATGTGGGGGTTACGAGCCAAACGAACCGGTCGTCGCCCGGACGGGCGCGGCGACAGTCGTCTGGCTCCACGTATACGTGGCGGCCCCGAGGATGCTGGCCTCGATGCGACTGTTACCGATGTCCAGGGTCACGACCGGTGATCTCCTCCAGGAAGGCCCGGACGCGTGCCGGGCGCTGCTCCCTTGGTGTCTCCGCCACAAGATTGACGAAGGCACTGCCAACCACGGCGCCATCCGCGAACCGGCCAACGTCCCTGACGTGTTCGCGGGCGGAGATGCCGAAGCCAACGGCCAGCGGCAGATCCGTCCGATCTCGAACGCGGGCGACGAACTCGGGCAGTTCCGCCGAAAGTTCGCGCCGGGCGCCGGTGATTCCGACGACACTCACGCAATAGATAAAGCCGCTCCCGTGTTCCGCGACCAGACGGATGCGCTCATCGGTCGAGGTTGGGGCGAGCAGGTACACCATGTGCAGACCGGCGGCGTTGGCCGCCCGCTCCAGGTCGCCCGCTTCCTGCGGGGGCAGGTCGACGACGATGAACCCGTCGACCCCGACCTCTGCGGCACGCTGCACAAACCTGTTCACCCCGTACGAGAACAGCGGGTTGGAGTATCCCATAACGAGTAATGGCGCGCGAACACCGCGGGCGCGCAGTTCTCGCACGGCCTCGAAGACGGTGTCGGGGGTACAGCCGTTGGCGATCGCCTGCTCGTAGGCGCGCTGGTTCACCGGGCCATCGCCCAGCGGGTCGCTGAACGGCATCCCGAGTTCAATCGCGTCCGCGCCCCCGGCCACGGCCGCCTCGATGATCTCGACGGTGGCATCCAGTTCCGGCCAGCCGGCCGGGATGAACGGCATCACCGCCGGACGGCCCTCGGCACGAGTGCGTTCGAACATCTCGGCGATGCGGTCGCCGGTGATGGTGGGGCTCACGATCCGACTCCTGCCACGGTCACAGCAAAGGACAGCCCGTTAAAGATGGCGTGTGCGGCTATGGGCGTCCAGATCGAGCCCGACTTCCGGTAGATCCAAGCGAACAGCACGCCGATGGTGAAGAACGGCACCACAACGCTGACGTTGAAGTGCACGAGGGCGAACGCCAGCCCGCTGAGCACCATCGCCGGCCCGGCGCTCCGCAGCGTCTCGAAGGCCCGGAACAGGAAGCCGCGGAAGAAGAGTTCCTCGCAGAACGGCGCCAGCACCACGATCCCGATGCCGAGCGCGATCCAGACCTCAGTGGTGCGGGCGTCGGAGTCGGGTAGCGCGTTGCCCTCGCCCAGCCAGCCGAGGTCCCAACCGGTGACCTTCGCCAGCAGCGCAATGAACGTCCCGTACGCCAGCACCAGCGCCCACGCACCGAGGACGCCGGTCGCGACGTGTGCCCAGCGGATGGGCACCTCGAAGCCGAGGTCGATCAGCGTGATCTTCCGCCGGTGGGCGATGCCCAGCACGCTGACGGCGAGCCAGAGTTCGAACACGCCCATCGCGACAGCCGCGCCCAGCGCCGCCGATGGGTCACGCGAGGGGTCAGCGCCAGCCACGGCGGCGATGATCAGCCCGACCGCGAGCAGATAGCCCAGCAGCACCAGCCCGACGCCCAGAAAGACATCGGATCGCCGCCACGGGAGGATCAGCCATGGGGATTGCCGGGGAGACTCAGTCACCCTCGCAGGCTACCAGCGGCGTCTCAGATTCGCGACGCTGGCCGCCCTCGCTGCCTACGATGGGCGTATGACCGACCGCCCGAGGATCACCCACGTCATCTACGACCTGGATGGGACGCTGCTCGATACCGAGCCGCTCTACCGGCAGGTGACCACCGCGATCCTCGCCCGGTTCGGGGTGGCGCTGGATCCCGACGTGCGGTCGAGGATGATGGGCCGCCCCACCTCCATCGCCTCCCGGATCCTGGTCGAAGCGACCGGTATCCCCCTGACCCCGGAGGAGTTCGCGCGCGAGCGCGAGACGGCGCTGACGATCCTGTTCCGCGACGTCCTGCCGACGCGCGGCGCACTCGCCCTCACGCGACACCTGCGCGCGCACGGCATCCCCCAGGCGATCGCCACGTCGTCCTCGGTCCGCTCACTCGCGGACAAGCGGGTCGCGCACGACGCCTGGTTCGGGGAGTTCGAGGCAATCGTGACCTCGGAAGACGTCGCGCACGGCAAGCCCGCGCCGGACATCTTCCTGGAGGCGGGCCGCCGCATCGGCGCAACGCCCGAGGCCTGCCTGGTGTTCGAGGACGCGCCGCTAGGCGTCGAGGCCGCACTGGCGGCGGGCATGTCCGTCATCGCCCTCCCCGAACCCGATCACGAGGCGATGGTGGCGGGGGCGCACATCATCCTCGAACACCTCGAGGCGTTCGACCCGACGGAGTGGGGACTGCCGGCGCGGGGCTAGCGTCCCGGGTTCGCGGTACGCCTCCGCACGGCCCGAGGGCTCATCGGGCGGTGGTTGGACGGCGATCGCGCTTCGACAGGCTCAGCGCGAACGGATTGGGAAGAGCAGGCACCCATCGCGGACATCGGCGGCGTTCCGGTGATGCCCACTGCGGACTCCATGCTCTCGCCACTGCGCGTCCGGCGCAGCCGCGTCGCGTTCCGATGCCGGCGGCGATGCGAACCGATCGGAGCGGCCCTGTCTCCGGGCGACCGACGGAGCCGTGTCGCGTTCCGAGGCGGGGGCGAAGCGGAGCGTCCGGCGCAGCCGCGTCGCGTTCCGAGCCGGGGATGGAGTGGGTCGGGCGCGCAGCGCCCGCTACAACCCCACGAGACGCCGTCGCGGCTCTCGCGCCGCGCGCCCGCCTATAGCGTGACGTTCAGGGCGGCTGCGACGGTGTTCATGTCCTTGTCGCCCCGGCCGCTGAGGTTGATGAGGACGAGGTCGTCCGGGCGCAGTTCGCCCTTCATCTTCAACACCTGCGCGATCGCATGAGATGACTCCAGCGCCGGGATGATCCCTTCGAGGCGGGACAAGACCTGGAAGGCGGCCAGCGCCTCGTCGTCGGTCACGGCGCGGTACTCGGCGCGCTCGGTGACCTTCAGCCAGGAGTGCTCGGGGCCGACGCCGGGGTAATCGAGGCCGGCGGAGATGGAGTGCGCCTCCATGATCTGACCCCAGGCGTCCTGGAGCAGGTAGGAGCGCGTCCCGTGCAACACGCCGGGCCGGCCGGCGCTGAGCGTAGCCGCATGGCGCTTGTTCAGGCCCTCGCCCGCCGCCTCCACGCCGATCAGGCGCACCGGGTCATCGAGGAACGGGTAGAACAGCCCCATCGCGTTCGAGCCACCGCCGACGCACGCCACGGCGATCGTCGGGAGGCGGCCCTCCTTCTCCAGCATCTGTTCTTTCGCCTCGCGCCCGATGACCGACTGGAAATCACGCACGATGAGCGGGTACGGGTGCGGCCCGACGACGGAGCCGATGATGTAGTAGGTGTCGCGGACGTTCGTGACCCAGTCGCGAATCGCCTCGTTGGTCGCGTCCTTCAAGGTGCGGGAGCCGGAGTCGACCGCGCGCACCTCGGCACCCAGCACCTTCATCTTGAAGACGTTGAGCGACTGGCGCTTGATGTCCTCCGCGCCCATGTAGACGATGCAGTCCATGCCGAAGAGCGCACAGGCCGTCGCCGTGGCGACGCCGTGCTGGCCCGCGCCGGTCTCCGCGATGATCCGCCGCTTGCCCATGCGCCGCGCGAGCAGCGCCTGCGCCAGCACCGCGTTGATCTTGTGCGCGCCGGTGTGATTGAGGTCTTCGCGCTTGAGGTAGACCTTCGCGCCCACCTCGGCCGAGACGCGCGCCGCCAGCGTGAGCGGCGAGGGCCGGCCCACGTAGTCACGCCACAGCCCCTCGAGTTCCGCGATGAATGCCGGATCCATCTTCGCGCGCTCGTACTCGGCGGTGAGTTCGGTCAGCGCGGGCATCAGCGTCTCCGGAACGTACTGGCCTCCGAACTCACCGAAATGGCCCAGAGCGTCCGGCGTCTCTTGCTGCGCCTCATGTGCCTCGGTGGTCATCGGCCTGCCTCCCCGGCGGCATCAGCGGCGCGGACCGCCTGGATGAACGCGCGCACCTTGTCGTAATCCTTCACGCCATCGGTCTCGGTGCCGCTGGCGACGTCCACCGCCCAGGGGCGCACGGTGCTGACCGCCTGCGCCACGTTCTCAGGCGTCAGCCCACCTGCGAGCCACACCGGAAGGCGCGAGGCGACCTGCCGGGCCACCTCCCAGTCGAACGTGACGCCGGTGCCGCCGCGGTAGGGGCCGTGCGCGGAGTCGAGCATCAGCGCGAGCGCAAAGCCCGGTCGAACGTGCGCCATCGGATCCGAAGGCGAGTCGACCGGTGAGATGTGCGCCACCTGGATCACCTGGCGGGTGACTAGCAGGCAGTCCTCCCACGTCTCATCGCCGGAGAGTTGCACGAGGTCGACGCCGACTTCCTCGGCGATCTCGTTGACTTCGTCGATCGGCTGGTCGGCGAAGATGCCGACGACGAGCGGGCGCTTCACGGCGAGGTGGGCCTCGATCACGCGTGCGCCGTGTTCGAACCACGGCCCGATCTCCTCGCGCGCGCGGGGCTGCGCGGGCGGCGGGAAGGCGATCTCATGCGTACCGAGCGGCCCGCCGAGAGCGCGCACCATCGCCTGCGCCTCATCGATCTCGACCCGGCGCTTCGAGTTCGCGAAGTTGATGCCGACAAAGTCCGCGCCCGCCTCCGCGGCGGCCAGGACATCTTCCGGGGTGCGGTGCCCGCAGATCTTCACGTACGTCACGAGGCGGCCTCCCCGACGAGCATGAACGAGCGCGCCGTCTCTACCACCGTACCGCTCCGCACCAATGCCTCGCCCACCAGTAACGCGTGCGCACCGGCGGCGTCCATGCGTCGGGCATCCTCCGGCGCGCGGATCGCGGACTCCGCGACCAGCGTCACGCCGGCCGGGGCCACCGCCGCGAGGCGCTCGAACGTGCCGAGGTCTTCCTCGAACGTGCGCAGGTCACGGTTGTTGACGCCGATGACGCGGGCACCGGCGGCCACGGCTGCGGCCAGTTCCTCGGCGTCGTGGACCTCCACCAGCGCCTCCATGCCGAGCGCGTGTGTCGCATCGAGCAGTTCGGTGAGCGCGGCTGGCTCCAGCATCATCACGATCAGGAGCAGGGCGTCAGCACCGAACGCGCGCGCCTCCAGCACCTGGTACGGGTCGAAGATGAACTCCTTGCGGAGCAGCGCCGGCCGGTCCGCATCACCGGCGAACGCCGCCGCCACCGCAACGAGGTCGTCGATGCTGCCTTTGAAGTGGTCGGGCTCCGTCAGGATCGAGATGGCGGCGGCACCCGCCTCCGCGTATGCGCGCGCCTGCGCAACCGCATCGAGGTCCGCATCGAAGATCCCCTTGCTCGGGGATGCGCGCTTGATCTCCGCGACCAGCC
>JAQCKI010000102.1 GCA_027592645.1 Chloroflexota bacterium
CTGGGGCACCGCTGCTCAGGGACGAAACACTAACTCTCCAGGTGGTATGAATACCGGGGGCAGGTCACTTGGATGCCGTACCTGGCGGGCAACCACAAACTGACGCCGCTCTCACCGTTCGGCTATGTCATCGATAGGGACATCCTCGACCGCTCCGGATCGCTCGGCGTCTGGCCACCCACCTTCGGGCCGTTGCCCCCGGATGCCATCGGTGTGCCACGCGGTGACGAGACCTACGCGCTGCCGCTGGTCGGCAACGTGATGATGCTGTGGTATCGCGCCGACGTGATCCAGGAGCCGGACACCATCGACAACCTCCTCCAGGAATTCGCGAACCCGGACCCCGCCTATGTCGGGGCGGCCGGGCTCGCGCCGTCCAACAATCCGCACGTTTACCTCTCATGGCTGGCGAGCCGCGGCAGCGACGTCTTCGATCGCAGCTGGCGGACCACCACGCTCCGCTCCGCTATCGCCATGGACGCATTCGTCGAGTACATCCGGGAGGCCTCGCGGCTCCGTGTCCCGTACGAGGAATTCGCCGGCGAGCGGTACGAGCCGCACGCCCGCATGCTGGATGGCACCGCCTCGGCGGCCGTGGCGTGGGCGGCGGACGCGCAACTCCTGCTGACCTCCGCCGTCTCCGACCAGATCCGCGTGACCCAGTTCCCGACCGGGCGTAAGTCCAGCACGGTCACCGGCAACTGGTTGCTGGCCATCCCCACTGACGCAGCGAACCCGGAGACGGCGTTCGATTTCCTGACCTGGGCTACGTCGCCGCAGATCCAGAAGACCAGCGCCCTGCTGGGCGTGCCCCCGGTGCGCAGTTCTCTCTTCACTGACCGCGAACTCATCACCCGCTACCCGTGGCTTCCGGATGTCGCCACCGCGCTCAACCACGGCTACGCCCGCCCGCGCATCCCCGCATGGGACGTCGTGGAGGGCGTGTTGAGTTGCGCGCTCGACCGTTCGTTCACGCGGCTGGCGGGGCTCGATCCCGCCGCCCCGGCGAACGCCATCGCCTTCGCCAGCATCCCCCGCGAGGAACTCGTGCGCGCCGCCCGGGACATCGAGGGCGTCATGGAGGAGTGGGGCTACTACCGGGGCGCCGACTACTGGAGCAACGTTCGCACCGAGAGCATCGCTGGCGACCCGCGCGATGAGTGGACGTGCGTGGCGGTGGTGACGCCATGAACATCGTGCGTGGGTTCTTCAATGGCATCTGGCACGGGTTCCGTCGATTCCTGAGGTGGACCGGCTTCGGCGAGAAGACGCTGATGGGGTACATCGAGTTGATCGTGCTGCCACTGGTGCTGCTGGTCGGGGGTACGTCCGTATCGGAAGCGCTGAACGCATCAGCACGAGCGCAGGCGATCGAGAACGCCCAGGAACAGCGCCTGCAGGACTACCTGGACCAGATCAGCCGGCTCACGCTCGATCGCCAGTTGCTCGGTGGCGAACTCGACCCGACGCGTGACGTGCTCGTGCGTGAGGTAGCCCGCGCCCAGACGCTGACCGCGCTCGACGGCATGGATGGGCCACGCAAGCGCTTCGTCATCACGTTCCTGTACGAACTCGGGCTCATCAACGGCACCAACGCGCGCATCCGGCTCCACAACGCGGAACTGAACGGCGCCGACCTCCGTGGCGCGGAACTCTTCGCGGCGAACCTGAACGGCGTCCAACTCGCGGAGGCCAACCTCTCCCGTGCGCGCCTCACGGCGGCGGAGGCGAACCAGGCGAACCTGAGCCGCGCCAACCTGACAGGCATCCTGCTGGTGGACTCGCGGCTCAACAGCGCCGATTTCCGTCTCGCCACCATGTCCGAGGCCGACCTCTCGAACGCCTCCATGTTCAACGCCGACCTCCGCGGCGCCGATCTGCAGCGCTCGAACTTCTCGGGTGCCAACCTGCGATCCGTGGACCTGCGCGGCGCGAACCTGTCCGGCGCCAACCTCACCGGCACGAACCTGACCGATGCGATCATCGGCACAGACCCGTCGGACACCTCCACGTTCACGTGGCTGGACGGCGTCACATGGAATGGCACCATCTGCCCGTCTCGCATCGTCAGCGACGCGAATCGCGGCTCCTGCTCCGGCCAACTGAACCCGCGTCCGACGAACGCCCGATGAGCGCCGCACTGACCGAGGCCGTCGCCGCCGCGTTCCCATCCGTGCGCAGCGACCTGGAATCGCTCGTGCGGATCCCCTCGGTTAGTGCGGAGGGTTCGGACACGCCGGGCATGCCCGCCTGCGGAGAGCGAGTCGCCGACCTGCTGCGCGGCGTCGGCCTCGCCGTCCGCATGCTCGATATCCCCGGTGCGCCCTCGGCGGTGCTGGGCGAACGGCCCGGCCCGGCGGGCGCGCCGGTGGTGATGCTCTACGCCCACTACGACGTGCAGCCCGCCGGTGACCCCACCGCGTGGCGCACGCCGCCGTTCGAACCCGTCGAGCGCAACGGACGCCTCTACGGGCGCGGCGCATCGGACGACAAGGCCGGCCTCGCCACCCACCTCGGCGCGCTGCGTGCGCTGCCGGCAGACCTCCCGCTCACCATCAAGGTGCTGGTGGAGGGCGAAGAAGAACTCGGGTCGCCCCATGCCGCCGCCCTGCTCGCCTCGCACGCAGAGACGCTGGCTGCGGACATCATCGTGGTGGCCGACTCGGAACAGTGGAGGGTGGGCGTACCCGCGCTCACCACGTCGCTGCGCGGCCTCGTGGACTGCACCGTGGAGGTGCGCACGCTGCGGGATGGCGTCCACAGCGGTCAATTCGGCGGTGCCGTGCCGGATGCGCTGAGCGCGCTCGCCCGCCTGCTCGCGACGCTCCACGATGATCGCGGCAGCGTGGCGATCGCGGGCCTCGTGCGCGCGGCCGACCCGGCCGTGGACGTGCCGGAGGATGAACTGCGCGCCAGCGGCGGCGTGATGGAGGGCGTCCACCTCGTAGGCGACGGGCCGATCGCCTCGCGCCTGTGGCGTCAGCCCGCCGTGTCCGTCCTCGCGATCGATGCGCCTCGACTGTCCGAGGCGATCAACCAGATCGTGCCGGTCGCGCGCGCGAAGGTGAGCCTGCGCCTGGCGCCCGGCCAGGATCCGGCTGCGGCGATGGACGCACTGGTCGCACACCTCGAAGGACACGCACCCTGGGGCGCGCAGGTCACCGTGACGCGCGGCTCATCCGCCGAGCCGTTCGAGATCGCCTCGGGCACCCCGGCCTACGAGGCGTTCCGGGGCGGGCTGCGCGACGCCTGGGGCGTGGAACCCGCGGAGATTGGCGTCGGCGGGTCGATCCCGCTCGTCGCGGCGCTGGCACGGGCTTACCCGGACGCCTCGATCCTGCTGACCGGCGTCGGCGAGCCGACGAGCGCAATCCACGGGCCGAACGAAAGCCAGGATCTGCGCGAACTGGAACGTGCCTGCGTGGCGGAAGCGATCGCGCTTACGCACCTGGCCGGGCGGTCCGCCTAGTCCTTCTGGGGCAGCGCGCACAGTTCTGGTAGCCGCTCCTCCACCCGCGCCACTACTTCCTGGAGCACCCGCAGGCGCGCGTGCTGCTTGTCGTCACCGTGGATCAGCGTCCACGGCGCGCCCGGCCAGTGAGTGCGCCGGAACATCTCCTCGGCGGCGACCTCGTACTCGGCGCGCTTCTCGCGGTTGCGCCAATCCTCGGGCGTGATCTTGTACTCCTTGAACGGATCGGTTTCCCGTTCGCGGAAGCGCTTCAACTGCTCCTCCGGCGAGACGTGCAGCCAGAACTTCACCAGCAGCGTGCGCCCCGCCGCGTGCATTCGCTCGAATGCCACGATCTCCTCGTACGCGCGTTCCCACTCTTCCGTGGTGGCGAAGCCCTCGACGCGTTCGACCAGCACCCGCCCGTACCAGGAGCGGTCGAAGACCGTGATCTCACCGAGTTGCGGCATCCGCGAGGCGAAGCGCCACAGGTAGTGGTGCCGCAGTTCCGCCTCCACCGGGGCGCCAATCGCGTGCACCCGGTACCCGCGCGGGTCGAGGCGGCCCGAGAGCCGCCGGATCGCGCCGCCCTTGCCGGCGGCGTCCATGCCTTCGAACACCACGCACACGGCGAGGTCGGCGGTGTCGCGCAGGTGGTTCTGGGCGTGCAGCAGCCGCAGTTGCAACGCGCGCAGGCGCCGCTTGAACTTCGCATCGTCGGGCACGGACACCGGCTGCAGCTCAGCCAGCGAGGGCGCACCGTGCTCGTTTGCCATGGCTCAGGCTCCCTTCGCCCACCTCGATGCTAGCGGAGCAATGAAGTGGGCGAAGGGACGCCAGACCATCGCGAAACCTACGCGCGCCGGTAGCCGCGCACGGCCAGCGGCACGACCACGATCATGATCGCGGCGGACCAGAGCAGCGTCTTCACCACATCGGGACCGGCCTCCTGGCCCAGGGCCAGTGCTCGGGCGGCGTCCACCGCCACGGAGAACGGATTCGCCTGCGCCACCGGCTGCAGCCAGCCGGGCATCGAGTCGATCGGCACGAAGGCGGAACTCACGAACGTGAGCGGGAACATCCACACGAAACCGGCCAGGTTCGCCGCCTCCACCGACTTCACCGCGGTACCGATCCACGCCTGGATCCACGAGAACGGGATCGTGAAGATGATCACCACCACGGGCATCGACAGCGCCTGCAGCAGCGTTCCCTGGAATCGGAAGCCAATCAGATAGCCCACCAGGATCATCAGCCCCATCACGAACACGTTGTTCGCCGTGTCCGCCAGGATCCGGCCCGCTAGCACCGCCGAGCGCGACATCGGCAGCGACCGGTAGCGGTCGAACGCACCCTTCGAGATGTCCTCGGCGAGGCCCACGGCCGTGGCGGATGTCCCGAAGAGCACCGACTGCACCAGGATGCCTGGCAGCAGGAAGTCGATGTAGTTCCCCGTGGGCACCTGGATGGCGCCACCGAAGACGTAGGTGAACAACAGCACGAACATCACCGGCTGCGCGGTGGAAAAGAACAGCCAGTCCGGCAGCCGGATGAACCGGTACAGGCTCCGGCGGGCCATCAGCATGGCGTCATGCAACGCCCAGCGTGCACTTGCGATCAGCGTCCCCGTCCCTTGCTCGCAACGGCAGTGCCGTCCTCCGCGGTCGCCTCCGCAGCGTGGCCGGTGAGCGCCAGGAACACGTCATCCAGGCTCGGTTGGCGCAGGCTGAGGTCGGTGATCACGATGCCCGCGGCATCCAGCGCGCGCACCACGTTCGCCAGCGTCCCCGCGCCCTCGGCGACGGCCACGCTCACCTCGCGGTTCACCTCGTCGACGCGCGGCGCTCCGCCGAACGGATCCAGCACGGCCTGCGCCGCCGGGATCTTGGAGGCGTCCTCCACCTGCACCGCCAACACGCGACCGCCGGTGCGCTCCTTCAGTTCAGCCGCAGTGCCGTCCGCGATCACAAGGCCGTGATCGATGACCACGATGCGATCCGCGAGGCGCTCCGCCTCCTCCATGTACTGGGTGGTGAGCAGCACGGTGGTGCCACGCTTCGCCAGCGCCTCGATCTCCTGCCACATGTCCAGGCGGCTACGCGGGTCCAGGCCGGTCGTCGGCTCGTCCAGGAACAGCACCTGCGGATCGCCGATCAGGCTCGCCGCGAGATCCAGCCGACGGCGCATGCCGCCCGAGTAAGTACGGGCCATCCGGTTCGCGGCGTCCGTCAACGAGAACCGCTCGATGAGGTCCACCGCGCGCCGTCGCGCCTCCGCCTTGGGGAGGTGGTACAGCCGCCCCACCAGTTCCAGGTTCTCCAGGCCGGTCATCAGGTCGTCCACGGCGGCCGACTGGCCCGCGAGGCCGATGACCTCCCGCAACTGGTGCGCCTGCGTCGCCACGTCGAACCCGGCGACGCTCGCCCGGCCGGCATCCGGCCGCAGCAGCGTGGTGAGAATGCGCACGAGCGTGGTCTTGCCCGCGCCGTTCGGCCCGAGCAGCCCGAGTACGGAGCCCGCCTCGATCCTCAGGTCGATGCCCCGGAGCGCCTCGACCTCCTTGTATGACTTCCGGACGCCTTCGACGATGACGGCCGGCTGTCCACCGTTTGCCACGGTGACCTGCCTCTCAGGTATTCACAGATTTGCCAGGATCCACTGTACAAACTTGAGCGTCAGGATCGAGGGTGTTCGTGTCACCCTTCACAACTTCTCAGGCCGCACCTCCCGCACACCTCGACGCCCTGCCATTCCTAGACGCCATGCGAGGCAGCCGGTAGGCTCTTGCCGTCGGTGGGCATCGTGCGCCCTCTCACTAACCATGGCCCGGCTGGAGGTCTGTCCCGTGACATTCGTGATCACCGAGACCTGTATCGACACGCAAGATCAGGCGTGCGTGGACGTCTGCCCTGTGGATTGCATCCACTTCGAAGAGGGCGCGGACCGGATGCTGTACATCAACCCGGTCGAATGCATCGACTGCGGCGCCTGCCAGCCGGCCTGCCCCGTCACCGCGATCTTCCCGGAGGGCGATGTCCCTGCCGCGCAGGCGCGGTTCACCGAAATCAACTCGCTCTGGTACGAGGATGCCCCGGCGGCCCGCGCCATGGTCGGCACCAGTGGTGGCGCGCCCGCGGCGGCTCCCGCTGTCGCTGCCGTACCCGCCGCCGAGGCCTCGGCCGACGCGCCCACCGCAGAGGGTGGAGAGGCGGTTCCGGCCGCAGCAGCCGCCCCGGCCGCCAAAGCGGCCCCGGTGCCCGTTGTCCCGGCGGCGCCACCGCCCGCCCCC
>JAQCKI010000103.1 GCA_027592645.1 Chloroflexota bacterium
CGCCTCCCGGGCCGCGTGGAGATCGTTCGCCGCCAGCCGCTGACGGTGCTCGATGGGCTGCACACGCCGCTGGCGGCGCGCCGCTTCGCGGAGGCGCTGAAGGCGCTGCCGGTGCCTGCGCGGCGGGCGTGGGTGGTGGGCGTGCTGGCGGGCAAGAACATCGAGGGCATCCTGGAGCCGTTGATCGGCGTGGGGGACGACGTGTTCGTGGCGCCGGTGCCCTCACCGCGCTCGGCCGACCCGGCGGACGTGGCACGCGCGGCGCGCGCCCTTGGTGCGCTCCCGCAGCGTGCCGGGAGCATCGAGGAGGCGCTGACGCGTGCCACAGACCTGGTGGGGAACACCGGCGCGGTGATCGTTGTGGGGTCGCTGTACACCGTGGCCGCGGCGCGCGAACACCTGTTGGGCATCGCCGGTGACCACGCGCTGGGACTGCGCTGAGCGCCCACACCGGCCTCACGCCCGAACATTAGCCACACGTCCGATACGATCTCCGCGCACACGCTGGGAGGCCGCTGATGGCTGATGGACGCCCGAGGGTGGTCGTGACCGGGATGGGCGTGCTTGCGCCGCTCGGGATTGGCCTCGACGAGTTCTGGGCGAACGCCTCGGCCGGCCGTTCTGGCATCGGGCCGATGACGCTGGCCGACCCGAGCGCCTACCCCTGCCAGGTGGCGGGCGAGGTCAACGACTTCGACTACACGCTCTACATGGATCGCAAGGACGGTCGCCGGATGGCGCGGTTCTCGCAGCTGGCGATCGCCGCCTCCAGGATGGCGCTGGAGCACGCGGGCATCGACCTCGAGCGGATCAACCGCGAACGCATCGGCGTCGTGATGGGGAATGGCGGCGGCGGAATACCGAACGACCAGGAGGCGATGCGCACCATCGACTCCCGTGGCGGCATGAAGGTGGACCCCTTCTACGTCTCCAAGCGCCTCTCGAACATGGCCGGCGGCAACGTCGCGATCCAGTTCGGCCTGCTCGGCTACAACACCACCGTCACCACCGCCTGTGCGGCGGGCACGCAGGCGATCGGCGACGCCGTGGAGGTGATCCGGCGCGGCGCGGCGGATGTGATGCTGGCCGGCGGCAGCGAGGCCGGCATCTGCGAACTCGGGCTCGCCGGGTTCGCCTCGATGCGCGCGCTCTCCACCGGCTTCAACGACACCCCGCAGCGCGCGAGCCGTCCGTTCGACCGCGACCGCGACGGCTTCGTGCCGGCGGAGGGCTCCGGGATACTGGTGCTGGAGCGCCTGGAACATGCCCTCGCGCGCGGCGCGGAGCCGCTGGCGGAGATCACCGGCTATGGCTGCACTGCCGATGCCGCCTACCTCGTCGCTCCCGCCGAGAACGGCGCGGGCGCCGCGCGGGCGATGCGGCTCGCGATGCAGGACGCGGGCGTCGATCCGACCGAGGTCGGCTACATCTCCGCGCACGCCACCTCCACAGACGTGGGCGACCGCGCGGAGACGGAGGCGGTGAAGGCCGCCTTTGGCACGCACGCCCCGAAGCTGATGGTCTCGGCGATGAAGTCGCAACTGGGCCACCTGCTGGGCGGCGCGGGTGGCGTGGAGACGATCGCAGCGGTGCAGGTGCTGCGCACGGGCATCGTCACCCCCACGATCAACCTCGAACACCCGAGCGAGGGGTGCGACCTGGACTACGTCCCGAACGAGTCGCGGCAGGCGAACCCGCGCGTGGTGCTCAAGAACTCGTTCGGCTTCGGCGGCCAGAACGCGGTACTGGTCTTGCGCCGGTTCGAGGGCTAGCGAAGGGCGAGCGGGCATACCTCGCCACCGCTCGGAGCGCTTAGGCCCGGCTGCGGTACCCTGAATCCCTCTTGAAGTACCACCTCGTCACCCTCGGCTGCGCCAAGAACACCGTCGACTCCATGCGCTTGGAGGCGGCGCTGCGCGGTGGGCGGCACCTGGCCGTGGACGCGCCGGAGCAGGCGGACCTGCTGCTGGTGAACACCTGTGGCTTCATCGACGCGGCGAAGGACGAATCGATCGGCGTGGTGCGCGAACTGGACGCGAACCGTCGGCCGGGCCAGCAGATCGTCGTCGTCGGCTGCCTCACGCAGATCGCGGAGGACGAGGTGCGCCGCGCCGTCCCCGGCATCGACGCCACGTTCGGCGCGGAACAGTGGGACGCCATCGCCGCCTCCGTGGGCGCGGCGAGCGAGACGTACGACATCCCGATCTCCACACTGCCGGTGCTGGGCCAGCCGAGCGCCTACCTGAAGATCTCGGACGGCTGCGACCGCCCGTGCACCTTCTGCATCATCCCGACGATTAAGGGCCGGATGCACTCCGGCCCGGCGCGAAACCTCATCGCGGAGGCGCGGATGTACGCAGCCGCCGGCGCGAAGGAACTCGTGCTCGTCGCGCAGGACTCGACGGCGTACGGCGAGGACGAGGGCGACCGCGACGGCCTCGCGGTACTGCTCGAAGAACTGTCGGAGGCGGTGCCAGAGGTACCGTGGATCCGCCTGATGTACGCCTACCCCGGCAAGGTCACGCCTCGGCTGGCCGAGTCGATGGCGACCCTCCCGAACGTGGTGCCGTACCTGGACATGCCGCTACAGCACGGCTCCGACAGCGTGCTCCGCCGGATGAAGCGCCCGACGCTCGCGAAGGCGCGCCGCAGCATCGAGATCATGCGCGCCGCAGTGCCGGACGTGGTGCTGCGGACCACGTTCATCGTCGGCTTCCCCGGCGAGACGGAGGCGGAATTCCGCCAGTTGCTGCGCTTCATGGAAGAGCAGGAGTTCGATCGCGTCGGCGCGTTCACTTACTCGCCGCAGCCCGGCACACCTGCCGCAGAGATGCCCGGCCAGGTGGCGGAGGCGGTGAAGCAGGAACGCTACGGCCGGGTGATGGAATTGGCGCAGCAGATCTCGCTTGCCTCCAATCGCTCGATGACCGGCCGCGAGGTGGATGTCCTGATCGAGTCGCGTGAGCCCGCGACGTCCGCCTCGGGCGACCCGGTCTCGGTGGGCCGCACCTACCGCGACGCACCGGAGGTCGATGGCATGGCGTTCGTGAAGGGCGTCCACGCGATGGGCTCGATCGTCCGCGCCCGCGTCGACGGCGCGCTGCCGTACGACCTGCTCTGCTCGCCAGTGGATGCGCCCGTCCGGGCCTGACCCCGCACCTATCAGCCCCTGCCACACAACGAACATCCCCACGAGTCGCCTCGCGGGGATGTGGGTGATCGGGCGCGACGCCTACTTCGAGGCGGCGAGCGCCGCGGCGATCTGCTCGATGTGCTCGGCCATGTGGTTGCCGTGCGAGGCGACCTGCTGGCGGAGCGATCGACGTGCGCCGCCGATGCGGCCGGGGCGGCCCCAGGAGGCGTCCGGGGTCACCGACAGGAACGCGACCGTGCCGCCGATCTCCGCCTCGATGAGATCGAGGAGCGCGGCTGGGTTCATGCCGAGCAGCGCCTGCGTCTCCGCCTCTTCATCGAAGGCGATCCGGTCCGGGTCGGTCATCGTTCCCATCTGGTGGATGAAGACGCCGTTACGCTGCGCGAATAGCGCCATGTGCGCCAACGCGTGGTGCGGCGACCAACCGCCGCCTGACGGCTCCCGGCGCAATTCGGCCTCGCGGTGACCCTCGACGGCGGCGCGGGTGCGCGTCGCCACGGTGGCGAGCGCCTCCACGAGGTGCGCGTACTTCTCAGGCGCGCCGGTGACGAAATCGATGCGCGACATCAGCGGACCTCCATCACCAGTTCAACCTCCACCGGGGAGTTGGCGGGCAGCATCGCCACGCCGATGGCGGTGCGGGCGCCGATGCCATCCTCTTCACCGAAGATGTCGCGGAGCAACTCGCTGGCGCCGTTCACGACCTGAGGCGCCTGCACGAAGCCAACGGCGCTCGCGACGAAGCCGGTGGTCTTCACCAGCCGCAGCCCTTCGAGCGTGCCGTGGAACGCTTGCACCGCCGCCAGCGCGTTGATCGCGCACTGGCGAGCGGCCGCGTAGCCCTGCTCCACCGTGACCTCCTCGCCGAGCCTGCCCGGGTGCAACACCGCGCCGTCCTTGAGCGGCACCTGGCCGGCGAGGAAGAGCAAATTGCCGGCGCGAGTGACCGGCCGGTAGACGGCCAGCGGCGTCACCGCCTCCGGCAAGGTGATCCCGAGTTCCTTCAATCGATCGGCGACGCTCACAGCGCTTCCTCTCCCAGGATGCGTTCGAGGATCCCCGTGAGTTCCTCGTCGCTATAAAAGTGAATGGTCAGACTGCCCTTGCCCTGCTTCGAACGGCGGAGCGCCACCTTCGTCCCCAGGCTCCGCTGCAGCGCTTCCTGGAAACCGGCGGTGACGGCCTCCGGCCCACGGACCTCGGGCGCCTTTGTGCGGGTCGGACGCTTCGGCGCGCCTGCCCACTCGCGTACCATGCGCTCGGTCTCGCGGACGTTCAAGCCGTCCTTTACCACGCGTTCCCATGCGGTCAGCCGCATCGTCCCGTCCGGCAGGCCCAGCAGCGCGCGGCCGTGGCCCTCCGTGATCTCACCGCCCGAGATCGAGCCGCGGATCTCCACCGGGAGGTCCATCAGCCGCAGCGTGTTCGCAACGGCGGTACGCGACTTGCCGACGCGCTCCGCGACCTGCGCCTGCGTCAGCCCGAACTCCTCTGCCAGACGCTGATAGGCTGCCGCCTCTTCGAGCGGGTTGAGGTCGGCGCGCTGGACGTTCTCGACGATCGCGATCTCGAGTTGTTCCTGCGTGGTGCTCTGACGGATCGTCACCGGGACGCGATCGATCCCGGCCGCGCGCGCGGCACGGAGGCGGCGCTCGCCGGCGATCAGCTGGTAGACGGTGGAACCGTCCTGCGCGATGACCTCGGTCACCAGCAGCGGCTGGATGATCCCATACGTGAGGATCGAGTCGGTCAGTTCCTGCAGCTTCGCGGGGTCCATGGCCACGCGCGGCTGGTGCGGGTTGGGCACCACGTCCGCGGTGGCGACCTCCGTCACCGGGACGCTCTCGTCGCGCGGGGACGGGTCGCCTTCCGGGATCAGCGCGGAGAGCCCGCGTCCCAGGCCGCCTTTACGCGCCATAGCCACCCTCCGGCCCGCCGGTCGATGCCGGCTGTGGTGCGACGTGCAGCCGCTCCATGAGTTCCTCCGCCAGTTCGTCATAGGCGCGTGCGCCAGCGGACAGCGGGTCGAACGTGTTGATCGGTTCGCCGTGGCTCGGCGCTTCCGCGAGGCGCACCGAGCGCGGGATCACCGTGCGGAACGTGGATTCGAAGTGCTTGCGCACCTCCATCTCCACGTCACGCGAGAGGTTCGTGCGGTTGTCGTACATCGTGAGGACGACGCCGCGGATCTTCAGGCGGGGGTTCAGGTTGCGCTGCACCAGTTCAATCGTGTGCGCGAGGTGGCCGAGGCCCTCCAGGGCGAAGTACTCGCTCTGCACCGGGATGATCACCTCGTCCGCCGCGGAGAGTGCGTTCACGGTGAGCAGGCCGAGTGACGGCGGGCAGTCGATCAGGATCGCGTCGTACCGCTCCCGCAGCGGCTCGATGGCGCGCTTCATGCGGTACTCCCGCGCCATCACGGAGACGAGTTCCACCTCCGCACCGGCCAGCGCGGGGCTCGTCGGCAGCACATCAAGACCGGGCGTGGCGGTGGCGATGACCTGCGGGACCAGCGGCGTCTCATCGACGAGCGCGGCGTAGAGGCCGCCACCATCGGCGGCGAGGCGTGCGCCCAGCGCGGAGGTGGCGTTGGCCTGCGGGTCGGCGTCCAGCACGAGCACGCGCATCCCCCGGACGGCGAGCGCGGCGGCCAGCGAGACGGTGGTGGTGGTCTTGCCCACCCCGCCCTTCTGGTTCGCCAGGGCGATGACGACGCTCACGCAGACGGTCCCTCGCCGGGGGCGTCGCTCCCGCGATCGGAGGCGACCAGCCGTGACTCGATATCGGCGAGTGGGGGCAAGGGGCCCGGCCCGCGCACGGCCACGGCAGCCGCGGCGTATGCCGCTGCCAGCCGTTCAGCCGCGCGATCCCCCGCTCGCCTGCCGAGTATAAGCGCGGTCGCGAATACGTCACCCGCACCCGTTGGGTCGATGCGTTCGGCAGGCGCGGCAGGCACCTCGACCGTTTCGTGCGCTGTGATGATGCGCGCGCCGTGGTGTCCGCGCGTGAGCACCACGGCGCGGCACGACCGGGCGAGCGCTGCCAGCGCGCCCTCCGGCCACGCCTCCGTCTCCTCCTCCGAGAGGAACACGGTCACCTTCGGGCGCGCCGCTGCAATCAGCGCGCCCGAAGGCGCTTCGAGGTGCTCCACGATGCGACCCGCGCCGACGCGCCGCTGGAGGCCCTGCGCGAGCAGCCCAACATCGGCCTGTGGCCACCGATCGAGGAACGAGGGCAGGTCGATATCCTCGGGAAGCAGCGGGGCGAGCAGCAGCACGGAGGGCGCGCCCCAGGCTGCGGGCGCATCGGCGGCGGTGATCGTTCGGTCGGGCGTGTCGGCGACGTGGAGTTGCCGGCGCCCATCCGGGAACGCGTGCGCGAAGGTGAGCGTGGCGGGGGCCGGCAGCACGCAGACCTCGTGCGCCTCGAAGGCGACGAGATCCGCGCCGGTCGCCGCGGGCGTCAGGATGCGCGCGCGCAGGCCGAAGCCGGTCGCCACGGTCGCCGCGAAGGTGACCGCGCCGCCGGGCGCCAGGCGCCCGTCCTCGAACCGATCGAGCGCGACCGGGCCGACGAGCCA
>JAQCKI010000104.1 GCA_027592645.1 Chloroflexota bacterium
CATCCTGGACTCCTTCCGGGGCGACATCGTCGCCTCAGGCTAGGACTCCGGGAAAGTGGGGCAGGCTCAATCCCGCATCGACAAGAATTGTCCCGCGGGACGGGCTGAGCGTTGAAGGTCTCAGTGTGCGTTATCCCGATCTCTCCCACCTGAAGACGCGGCCGTCCGAGGATGCGCTCGCTCAGCGGTGGCGAGCCGCATTGAACTAGCTCGTGATTCACACGAGGCCTCACCCAGGCACGGCACAGCAGCGACCACTCGCTGCCGCTCCGGAGCCTCCCGAATCTCGCATCTGACGGCCGCCGTACTTGCCGACCGCAGCCCGCGGCGCGCCTTAGGCGCGGGGCAGCCCGAACCGCTCGATGATGGCCGCCGCTGCCTCCCCCGGCGTGACGGAGGCGTTCTCAATCACCAGGTGCTCATCAGGCCAGGGAAAGTCGCCGTTGCTCTCCCATCGGTGCGCCTCGGTCAGGGCGGTCAGCGCCGCGTCGGTCGCCCAGTCGCGACGCTTGTGTCGCTGACGGTTCTCGGTTTGGTTCCGCTCCAGACGCACGTCCAGCGGCGCGCGCAACTCCACGAAGCAGGCCTGCCCACCGCGATCGATCGCCGCGGCGCGCATGCGTGCCACGATCGGCAGGATCGAGGGGTCGTCGAACGGCCAGCCGCCGGTGAGGATCAGGTTCCGCCCCGCCTCCGCCGTCTCATCGACGATGTCGTTGCGGAAGTTGTCGGCGAGGCGATTGAAGGCAGGTGTGCCGAACGGGAACATCGGCGTGAGCAGGTCGATAATCTGGTGGTTGTACAGCAACGGCACGCCGGTGATGCGCGACAGCACCTGGCCGACCGTCATCTTGCCGACGGCCTGCGAGCCGACGATGTGTACCTGCCACGGTGTGCGGACGCCCATCCGATGCTCCTGCGCAGCCCGTCCGAAGAGCCCTAGATCGGCACGTGGCCCTTCACGACCATCGCGCGGGAATCCGGGTGATCCTCGGCGCGTTCGAGCGTGACCGGGTAGCCGATGTCGTACCGCATCAGGTGGAGCTCGTACCGCCCGGGGACGAGCCAGCGGAACGGCACGAAGATTCGGTGGGGATTCAGGCGGTCGGCAGTCGTGTAGAGCCGCCCGATGGCGAGCGGGCGCTTGCCGCCCACACGCCGCACCCACGTCGCGTGGCTATTGCCGAGCGTGTCCATGTCAGTCCTCGCCAGCGCCGACGGGCGCAACGATCGCCGGGTGTTAGATGCCGGCGGGCCGGGTCTGGGCCATCTGGTAGATCTTGCCTTCGGTCTTGATCGAAGGGGCAATGATCATGCGGGCGGAGTGGAACTCCTTGATGTCCTGTGCGCCACACGTGGCCATGGAGGTGCGCAGGGCGCCCACCAGGTTCTCGGTGCCATCCGTCTTGGACGTCGGCCCAAAGAGCAGCGTCTCCAGCGAGTGCTTCTGGCCCACGTGGACACGCACGCCGCGTGGGAGTTCCGCGTGTGGCGTCGCCATGCCCCAGTGGTAGCCGCGGCCGGGAGCGCCCTCGGTCGCCGCGAACGGCGAACCGATCATCACCGCGTCCGCGCCGGCGCAGATCGACTTGGAGACGTCGCCACCGGTGCGCAGACCGCCATCGGTGATGATCGGCACGTAGCGGCCGGTGCGCTCGAAGTAGACGTCGCGGGCGTAGGCGGTCTCGATGGTGGCGGTGACCTGCGGCATGCCGATGCCGAGGACTTCGCGCGAAGTGCAGGCGGCGCCCGGACCGACGCCGATCAGGACGCCGTGGATGCCCTGTTCCATCAGTTCGATCGTGGCGGTGAAGTCGACCGTGTTGCCGACGAGCACTGGCACCCCGGCCATGTGCTCCACCAGTTCGTCCAGCCTCAGACCCTTGAGCGAGCGCGAGACGTGGCGGGCGGTGGTGACGGTGGAGGCGACGACGAAGTAGTCGACGCCGGCTTCCTTGGCGATCGGGGCGAAGCGCTTGGTGGTCTGCGGGTTCGTGGCGACCATCGCCACGCCGCCGGCGCGCTTGATCTCTTCGATGCGCTGGCCGATCAGGTGCTCCTTGGAGGGCTCCTGGTAGACGCGCTGGATGATGCGGGTCGACTCGTCCAGGTCCGCGGAGGCGATCTCCTGCAGGATCGCATCGGCGTCTTCGTACTTCGCCCAGAGGCCGTCCAGGTTCAGGACGCCCAGGCCGCCCATCTTGGAGATCCGCACGGCAAACTTCGGGTCCACCACGCCGTCCATGGCGGATGCAATGACCGGCACCGGGAAGGTGCGATCACCCAGCGTGAAGCCGGTATCCACCATCTCCGGGTTGGTGGTCACCGCGCCCGGAACAATGGCGACATCATCGAATCCGTAGGCGTGATCCAGTGTCTTGGGCCGCGCCGTCATGCCAGAGGCATCCAGGTTTGGCTGTGCTCGTTCGCTCGTCACCATCGGAATCACCCCACCCTGTGTTCGCAACCCTGATAACGCGCGACCCCCTCCGGCGGAGGGGGTCGTATTTAGACACACGCTGGCCCGCTGAGGCGCGGGCGAGACTTGCAGTAGGTCGGTACCGGCATCACAGTTCCCCGTCTTGGGACTGCCCTGAAGGTTTCCAAATAGAGTACGCCTCAGGGTCGGCGATGGTCAATAAGAACCGATGAAGGCAGTGATCCATTTGCGTCGCCGCGCACCCGGTTGCCCTCGGGCGACCGTGCCGGGGGCCAATGCTACGATGCCGCCCTGATGACCACAGCGACCCCCTCACCTTCCCCCGAGACTGTGCTGGTCGCCGTCGCGTGGCCGTACGCCAACAACCACATGCACCTGGGCCACATGGCCGGCTCCTACCTGCCGGCCGATGTCTACGCCCGCTACCACCGGATGCTGGGCAGCCGCGTGCTCATGGTCTCGGGCTCGGACTCCCACGGGACACCCGTCACCGTGCGTGCCGAGGAGGAAGGCACCACCCCGGAGGCGATCTTCCAGCGCTACCACGAGTCATTCCTCGGCACGTTCGAGGGCATGGGGATCTCGTTCGACCTGTTCACCTCTACGGACACGGCCAACCACCGCGAGGTCACACAGGACATCTTCCTCAGGTTGCTCGAGCGCGGCTACCTCTTCGAGCAGGAGGAGGAGCAGCTCTTCGACCCGAAGGTCGAGCGCTTCCTCCCCGACCGGTACGTGGAGGGCACCTGCCCTCGCTGCGCCTTCGAGGGCGCCCGCGGCGACCAGTGCGACAACTGCGGCGCCACGCTGGACGCCGTGGAACTCAAGAACCCGCGGTCGAGGCTGTCCGACGCCACGCCGGAACTGCGCAAGACCACGCACTTCTTCTTCCGCCTCTCCGCGTTCACAGAGCAACTCCGGGCCTGGGTGGAACCGCAGGCGCACTGGCGACCCGCCGTCCGCAACTTCACGCTCGGGATGCTTCGCGAGACGCTGCCCGACCGCGCGATCACGCGCGACCTCACCTGGGGCGTGCCGATCCCCCTCGACGGCGAGCAGTACGCCACGAAGCGCATCTACGTCTGGTTCGAGGCGGTAATCGGCTACCTGAGCGCCACGAAGGAGTGGGCCGCGAGCGACCTCAACCGCACCGGCACCGCCGAGGACTGGCGCGTGTGGTGGCAGGATCCGGCGGCGCGCACGGTCTACTTCCAGGGCAAGGACAACATCCCGTTCCACACGGTGATCTGGCCCGCGATGTTGATGGGGTACGGCGACCTGAACCTGCCGTATGACGTCCCCGCGAACCAGTACCTGACGATGGGCGGCTCGAAGGCGTCCAAGAGCCGCGGCGGCGTGGTGTGGATGCCTGACTACCTGGAGCGGTACGACCCGGACCCGCTGCGCTACCTGCTCACGGCCAGCGCACCGGAGACCAGCGACGCTGACTTCTCCTGGGCGGAGTTCCTCCGCCGCAACAACGACGAACTCGTCGCGCGGTGGGGCAACCTCGTGAACCGCGTGCTGACCATCACCCGTCGCAACTTCGATGGCCGCGTGCCGGACGCGCCCGCCGCGCTGGCACCGGAGTCGCGCGACCTGCTGGAGCGCGTCGACGCCGCGTTCGCCTCGGTCGGAGGCGACTACAACGCCGTCCAACTGCGCCGCGCCCTGAACGGGGCGATGGAGGTCGCAAGCGCCGCGAACCAGTACCTGGACCAGCGCGCGCCGTGGCAGGCCGTGAAGGCCGACCGCGACCACGCGGCGGAGACGCTGTTCGTCGCGCTGAATGTGATCTCGGGCCTCGTCTCGCTGCTGAACCCGGTGCTGCCGTTCACCTGCCAGAAGGCATGGGCGATGCTGGGCCACGAGGGCGACGTGCAGGCCGCCGGCTGGCATCGCACGCCGGTGCTGGCGGGTGCCGTGCTGCCGGAGGCCGCACCGCTCTTCAAGAAGCTTGATGACGCGATCGTGGAGCAGGAAGAGGAGCGGCTGGGTCGGTGACCCCGTCCGCTGGCGCCACGAACCGCCCGGCCGAGGGTGTCGCGCCTGAGCCGCTGCCCGGCGTCATCGACGCCCACTCACACACCTGGTCACGGGAACTGCAGCACGACCACACCGCCGTGCTGCAGCGTGCATGGGACTCGGGCCTCTCGCATCTCATCGAGGTCGGCTGCGACACCCGTACCACGCTCGCCTCCCGCGACCTCGCCCGGCGCGAGCCGCGCGTCCACGCGGTCGCGGGCCTCCACCCGCACGAGGCGAAGAACCTCGCCGCGGAACGGGCCGGGCTGCAGGCGGCAATCGAAGGCGGTGGCTTCGTCGGCATCGGCGAAATCGGGCTGGACTTCTTCCGCGACCTCTCGCCGCGCGACGAGCAGTACGAATCGCTCCGATGGCAACTTGAACTCGCACGCCAACACAGCCTGCCGGTGGTGATCCACTCTCGGAACGCGGACGAAGAGTGCTTCGCCGTGCTGAAGGAGTGGGCGGGCCGCGTCGGGCGGTACCTGGGCCCAGATCGCGAGATCGGGATGATGCATTGCTACGCGGGCGACCTGGCACTGGCGTGGCGATACGTCGACCTCGGGTTCCTGATCTCGGTGCCCGGCACGGTCACCTACGCGAACAATGCGCAGGGACAGGAGGTGGCGCGCCTGATGCCGCTCGCCAGTATGCTGGTCGAGACGGACTGCCCGTATCTCACGCCTGTCCCGCATCGTGGCCGGCGCAATGAGCCGGCCTATGTGGTGCACACGGCGCGATTCGTCGCCTCGCTGCGCGGCTGCGAGCCCGCCGAGGTGGCACGCGAGACGGCAGCTAACGCGGCGCGGCTCTTCGGGTTTGCGTTGTAAGACGTGGAGCGTGCGCAAATGACCACCAGCGCCGAGACTCAACGCCTCTACGGCCCCGTCGCGGACGACCTGCCGAGGGTGCGCGAGACGATCCAGTCGATCGCGCAGCAGGCGGACTTCCCGTTCCTGCAGCAGATGCTGGAGAGCGCGCTGGCCGGCAGCGGCAAGTTGATGCGGCCAGCGATCGCCTTGCTCGCCGGCCGGCTCGGCACGTACGACCTCGACCGCCTCGTCCCGCTCGCGGCGAGCGTGGAACTGCTGCATACCGCCACGCTGGTCCACGATGACGTGATCGACGCCGCCGATGCGCGCCGCGGCGAGCCGACGCCGAACGCGCTATTCGGCAATGCAGCCTCGGTGATGCTCGGCGACTACATGTTCGCGCACGCCGCCGACTTCATCGCCCAGACCGACAGCACGCAGGTGGTGCGTGTCTTCGCCCGCACGCTGATGACGATGGCGAAGGGCGAACTGACGCAGGACATCTCCGTCTTCGAGTACTCCGGGGACGTGACGCGCTACCTCGACCGGATTATCGGCAAGACCGCCTCCCTCTTCGGGACGGCGGCCGAGGGCGGCGCGATGGTGGGGGGCGCAAAGGCCGGGCAGGTGGAGGCGATGCGCGTGTACGGCCTCCGCCTCGGCATCGCGTTCCAGATCGTGGATGACATCCTGGACTTCACCGGCGACCCGGCGGTCATGGGCAAACCCGCCGGCTCCGACCTGCACGGCGGCACGCTCACCCTGCCGGCGATCCTCTACATGCAGCAACGCCCTGACGACAACCCGATCAAGAAGGCGTTCGACGGCATCCGCCGCAAAGCGAACCTGGATCGCGCGATCCGAGAGATCGTGGAGTCCGATGTCATCGATGAGTCGATGATTACCGCGCGCCAGTTCGGCGCGGAGGCACGCGTGGCGCTGGCCGGGATCCCCGCCGGCGAGGTGCGCGACACCCTCGATGGTCTCATCGATTATGTCTTCGACCGTCGCAGCTAGTCAGCCCGCTCGGGGTTGGCCCGCGCGCTGAAACTCCCACGCTTGCAGTCACACCATCCGGCGACTTCGGTGCGCGATAACCCTTCAGGCTCTTCGGTGGGGCTGAGGGTGTCTGGATTGCACTTCGACAGGCTCAGTGCGAACGGACAAGAGACAGGCTCGCTCAGACCTCAACGGTGGTTCCCCATTCCGTTCGCGCTGAGCCCGTCGAAGCGCTCCCTCAGTCCGGCCACGCACGGGGAGCACTTCCACACGCGGGGAGGCTTCAGACGCACCGGGGGCACTGAGGGTGTTCGAATTGCACTTCGACAGGCTCAATGCGAACGGACAAGAGACAGGCTCGCTCAGACCTCGACGGT
>JAQCKI010000007.1 GCA_027592645.1 Chloroflexota bacterium
CCCCCCCCGCCGGCCTCGGCGGCAGTTCTCGCCGAAGCTGGTTCCGCCGCGCCGCCGCGCGGACACCGTCCGCCGCGATCGCCTGCACGCGCTCCTCGATGATGCCCTCGAACATGACGTCACGCTGCTGACGGCTCCAGCGGGTTATGGCAAGTCCACGCTGGCCGTGGACTGGGCCAGCGCCGCCTCGCTCCCGGTCGCGTGGCTCTCCCTCGATGCGCAGGATTCGGACCCCCTGGCGCTCGTCGCGGACCTCGTGGGCGCGGTGCGCCAGGCGTTTCCGGACACGCTGGTCGACCTGGTGGCGCGGCTGGAGGCCGGTGGCGTGCCGGCGGGCGCTGGCGCACTGATCGCGGAACTCACTGCCGGGATCCAAGCAGAGGTGGATGACCTCTTCGTGCTGGTGCTGGACGACCTCCATGTCCTGGATGGTGTCCCAGAGGCGCTCGCGGTGGTGGACACGTTGATCCGCTCCGTGCCGATGAACCTCCGCATCATGGTGCTGTCACGCACCTGGCCGGCGCTCGGGTCGCTCGCGCGCCTCACGGCACAGCGTCGTGCCTTCTCGCTGACGGCCCGCGACCTGACGTTTACGGCGGAGGAGGCGGCCCGCTTCCTGGAGCAGTCCCGTGTGGGCAACGACGACCGCGACGAGTTGATCCGCCGCGCGGATGGCTGGGCGGCAGCGTTGGCCGTAATGGTCGACCACTACGAGCCGGAGCGCGGTATTCGCGGAGAGTTCGAGTTCATCCTCGGCCAGTTCATTGACCAGGAGGTCCTGGAGCGGCTGTCGCCACTCCAGTTGGACCTGCTCAGCGCCTGCGCCGTGCTCCCGACGTTTGACCAGGAATTCGCCATCGCCCTGACGCGGGACGAGGGGGCGGCACCCGCCCTGCACGAACTGGCCCAGACCAACCGCTTCCTGACCCACCTCGGTGAGGCCTCGGGCGACGGCGACTGGTACCGGATGCACGCACTCGTGCGGGAGCACCTGCTGGGCCGCATGGAGCGCGAACAGCGCGCCCGCCTGATGGCGCTGCGACGCCAGGCGGCGGCGCTGTGCGCGCGTCGTGGGCTGATGGTGGAGGCGGTCAACCTCTCGATCGATGCCCACGACTGGCCCGAAGTAGTACGAGAGCTGCACGACACGCGCGAGGCGCTCTATCAGCGCGGCGAGTGGCGCACGTTGGCTGGCTGGATCGACCAGTTGCCCGATGAGGTGCTGGAGGGCGAGACCGACCTGGCGCTCGCCCGCGCCCGCCTCGCCGCCAAGTTTGGACACCGCCAGGAGTCCATGGAGCGCCTGGACAAGATCGAGTCGCGGCCGCTTTCGCCTGACCAGCAGATCAGGACGCTGCTTTATCGAAGCGTCGCGCTGCGTGACCTCGGCCGGATGCCGGACGCACTGGACTGCTGCCGGCGGGCCCGTCAGATGGCGCTTGAGCACCTCGACGACGACGACCCGATCCTGGCCGAGGTGGCGCTGGAGGAGGGCATCGCGCTGGGCCGGTCCGGGCAACTGCCGGCGGCGCAGGCGCGGTTAGAAGACGCCGCGATCCGCTTCGAGCGGCAGAACGACCAGCACAGCAGTGCAGAGGCGCGCGACACGCTGGGCAACGCCACCTACCTGATGGGCGACCTGGCCGTGGCGATGATGGAGTACACCTCCGCCCAGCGCCGCTGGAGGATGCTGGCCAACCCGCAGGCGCAGATCGCCACCATGAACAACATGGGGAACGTCCAGCACATGCTGGGCGAACTGGAGACCGCCCGAGACACCTTTGAGGCCGTGATCGAGCGCGCCGCACGCATCGGCCACCACCGGTACGAGGCGTACGGCAAGGAGGGCCTCGCCGGCGTCGAACGGGACCTGGGGCGGCTGGACAACGCGATCACGCTCTACACCGTCGCGATCCACGAGGCGCAGGAGATCGACGACCCGAACCTGATCCTGGCGGCCACGTTTGGCCTGGCCATGTGCTACCGGGAGCGTGGCGAGATGCCGCGGGCGCGGACGCTGCTGGAACACGGCCTGCGCTCCGCCGAGCAGACCGGCGCTCTCCTGCAGCAGACGCGGTTCCGTGCGGGTATCGGTGCGACGCTGTCCACGGAGCATGGGCACGCAGAGGCGCTGCCGCTGCTGGAACAGGCGCTTGAGGAGGCGGAGGAGTCCGGCGCTCGGCGTGAGCAGGCGCTCACCCACCTGCTCATCGCCTCCGCGCAGTTCCACCTGCGGCGCCGGCAGGTGGCCGTGGAGCACCTGGAGCGCGTCTGGGGCCTCACGGAGACGCTGGGCTACGACCAGTTCCTGCTGGTGGAGGCGCGCCAGGCCCCCGAGGTGATTGTGCACGGCGCCGCCCGCCGCGTGGGGGCGAGTACTTCCGCACGCTGGCGGTCCGTATCCGCCCGAAGCAGGAAGGCAGCCACGATGCGGAGATGCCCGCCGCCTTCCGCATCCGGGCGGAGGCGTTCGGTGCGCCTCGGGTCAGTGTGGACGGGCGGATGGTGGCCGACCTGGAGTGGCGGAGCGAGCGCAGCAAGGAGCTGTTCTTCTACCTGTTGCACCGCGGTCGCCCGCTCCGCAAGGAGGAGATCGCCGTCGAACTGTGGCCGGACGTGAGCCCGAAGCAACTGAACAGCCAGTTCCACACCACGCTCTACCGCCTCAGGCAGGCAATCCACCCCCAGGTGGTCGTCCAGTCCGGTGGCGGCTATCAGGTGAACCCTGACTTCGACATCTGGTACGACGCCGCCGAGTTCGAGCGGGGCATCCAACAGGCGGAGACGGCACCCACCGGGAGCGAGGAGTGGGCGTCTGGCGTTTCGAAGGTGATCCAGCTCTACCACGGCTCCTTCGCCGCTTCGTTCGAGTCCGACTGGGCGGAGGCCGCCCGCCTCCGCTACGAGGAGATGTATCTCTCCTCCAACCTGGCGCTGGCCACGGCCGCGCTTCGGCGCAGCGATCCCGTCGAGGCCATCCGCATGGCCGAATCAGTCCTGGCCGTTGACCCTGTCAACGAGGATGCCGCGTACCTGGTGATGGACGCCCACGCTCGCCGGGGGAACCTGGACATGGCCGCGCGGGCCTATCGCCGCCTCCACGACGCCATGTCAGAGGAGGACAGCGGTACGCCTTCCCGCCGCGTCCGCGCGCTCTACGAGCGCGTGATTTCCGGCGACGCGCTGGACGATCCCTCGGACTAACCCACTTCGGGCGTGCCTCGCCGGCCTTCTTATGCTCGACCTTTTCGACATTCGACGAAAATTCTCGCCAAATCTGCATATCCTGTGCGAGCTCACCCGATCAGGGGCTTCTGACCGTGATCTGGTCAGAGGTTGGTCAGAGGCACGCCCGTAAGTTTCGCTCATCAAATGCAGACAGGCCGCAGGCGAGACACGCAGCGGCAGTTCGGGAGTCAGACATGCGCCGTTTCATCACCACCACCTTCACCTCTGCCTTCGTGGCCGCCGCGTTCATCGCGACCGGAACCTCCGCCCTGGCCGAGGTAATCTGGCCTTGGTAGCACCGGGCATCCTGAACACGAATGCAGCGACTCGACGCCGCCTTACGTCGGTCGTCTGTGACCGGGGAGCCGCCGGACCCCTCCCGTGCGGCTTCTCGGTCTTTACGCAAGATGTCTGAGCCGGGGGCTCAATACCCCCAGCTGGACTTGTTGGTCGGGGAGATCGCCGGAACGCGGTCGCTCACGCCGGTTGCCGCACGGGTGCCCGCCCTCTCTGGGGACGGGCGCTTTTCCGCCCATGAGCTGGCCCAGGCGATCTCCTCCGACCCAGCACTCACTGCACGGGTGCTGCGGCTTGCTAACTCGCCATACTTCTCACATCCTCGCCGGATCGGCACGATTCGCGATGCCGTGGTGCTACTCGGCTTCCATCAGATTCGTGCCGCTGCCCTCGCCCTGTCTGTGGTGAACGGGTCTACGGACGGTGAGTCAGCCGTGGACGAACACTTCTGGAGGTACTCGCTCACGGTCGGTCTGGTCGCTGAAGTGCTGGCGCATTCCGAACCTCATGAGGCGGTTCGCCCCGAAGACGCTTTCATGGCCGGGCTTCTGCATTGCATCGGCCGGCTGGCGATTCAGCAGGTGCGACCGCGGATCCTGGAGCGCGCCACCCTGGTGGCCGGTGCGGGCGAAGGCAGCGTGGAAGACGCCCAGCGGAGCCTGTTCGGCTACACCGACGCGGAAGTCGGCGGGGCGCTGCTCCTGGAGTGGGGATTTGCTCCCGTCATCGCCCTTGCGGTCGCACGATGGCCCAGATGCGTTGCCCAGGGTGCAGATGGGCCCGACTACCTGCCCGCGATCGTTGCGCGCGCGCATGACCTGACGGTCACCGCGGGACTGTCCGACGGCATCATTCAGCCCGCCCACACCGCACCCACGTGCGACTCGTCAACTTCCCCCCTCGGTCCGCTGCTCGAGCAGGCCGGAGGGATGGACGGTCTCGCACGGCGGGTGTCGGTGTTCATCGAGACGGTTTCAGCCGGGCACTAGCCGGTCTATCAGGCCACCATCGCCCCGCGGGGGGTGCGATTGGAGCAAGAACGTGGCGCCAGTCCCCAGCTGGCCACCGCACTCCTCGCGGGTCGTGTACTTTCGCGACCCGTTCGGCACGTACTACGCGGCCGAGGTGTGGCACACCGCGGAGTGGCACGATGAGTTGCGCGAGCCGCCGCCACTGGCAGTGGCGGATGTGCGCCTGCTCCTGACCGTCCGAGACGCTCGTCTGCCATCTGACCTCCCACCGTGGGTGGCGATCGCCAGTTCAGACCCTGACACGCCGGAGGCGGCCTCGGCCGTGGCTCGCGCCTGGCCGCGCTCGCCGCACTTCCGGCCTCCGGGCGATCAACCGGAGGAGTACGTGGTGGCGGGCTTCCAGGCGCTCTGTCCGCCTCACCCCGCCTGCGAGGCCGGCCCCCACGCCCGCGAGTCGTTGATTGCCTTCCTGCGTGACCGCCCGGGCCTGCTGGGTGCGATTGCGGAGGAGGGGCGGGATGGCTTCGACCGCCGCCTGCGGATCCACTGGCAGACCGCCGGGGCCTTCGCGAGCGCGATCTTGCGCGAGCGGCTGCGCGATGCCGGTGCCCACCGTGCGCTGGCCGTGGGCGATGCGGTTGACCGCGCCGAGATCGCCGGGGAGGTCGGTGAGTACGCCGACCTGGGGCAGGAACGCGAGTTACTGCGCGTGCGCCTGGACCCGGTTGGATGCTTCCTCCACGCCGTCGACTTCGATCGTGCCGTGGACGACGGTGAGGTTTGGATCGCGCGCTATACGCAGGCGCTGGACGCATTTGCGATGCGCCTACGCGCAGAGGCCCAGGATGTGCTGCGCGAAATCGCCGCCGCCGTCTCCGGGCTGGATGTTCTGGTGCGCCTGAATCACGAGGGCCGCCCGCTGGCCGTGGATGCGGCGCAGCGCCTGATGGTGGCCGCGGCCGAGGTTCAGGCGCTCGTCTCAGACTCACAGCCGGACGGATTGGTGCCCGGGCGGGCACCCCTGTGCCTCTCGGAAGCGCGGCTGACATCAGCGGCGGTTCTGGCGGCGCTGGAGGTGCAACGCCGCCGCACCCAGCACGGTCGCAGTGCCGCCGATCACTCCGCCTAGCCGGGCCATCTGGCGGGCCTCATAGCATTCAGCGAGATCGAGGCGCACGATCTGGAGAGCGGCGTCCTCTGACGCCCGATCCGCCATCGGGAGCCCGCGATGTCTGACCTGTACCACCTGCCTCCGGGGCCTCTGCCGCCCAAGCGCTTGAACGCGATCGTGGAGATTCCACGCGGCGGCCAGGCGAAGTACGAGTACGACGTGGATTTGGGGCTGTTCCGGCTTGACCGGGTGCTGTTTTCCTCGGTCCACTACCCCGGCCACTACGGCTTCATCCCCAGCACCCGAGCGGGTGACGGTGACCCGGTGGACGTGCTGGTGTGGGGCTCGTTCGAGTCGCACACGGGCGCGCTGCTGGAGGTGCGCCCGGTCGGCATGCTGCGCATGCGCGACGAGAAGGGCGACGACGAGAAGGTGCTGTGCGTGGCCACGGCTGACCCTCGCTACGCAGAGATCCAGGAACTGCCGCACGTCCCGCCTCACTTCCTGCGCGAGGTGGAGCACTTCTTCCGGATCTACAAGGATCTCGAGGGTGCGGAGGTGACCACGCTGGGCTGGGAGTCACGCGGCGTGGCAGAGCGCTACGTGATGGACGCCATCGATATCGTCAGCCGGGAGCGCGCCGCCGCGCCTTAGGCACCACGCAAGCGGCACTCAGGCCGCACCGCGCCGGCGCCAGGGCGAGCGGACTGCTAGATGCCGGTGGCGATCTCGGCGAAGTGCAGTTGCTGCTCGGTGGGCTCCGCGCAGCAGTACCAGGCCTCCGAGAGCGACGGCACGAAGCGCATCGGCACCAGCCCACGCGGTGGGCGCTCCCGCCCAGCGGCCGCGTAGGCCGCGGCGCGAACGCGCTCGAACGTCTCGGCCGCATCCTCAATGCTGCCCGGGATCGCGCAGACGCCGTCCTCGTCGCACTCCTCGCCGGTGGCGGGAATGGCGGCAGCCTCCACGATCTCGGCTAGGCGGGCCTGGAGAGCATCGACGCGCGGGTCCGGGTTCGCCCACGTATAGGTGAGGTGCTCCGCATCGAACGGGCCGAGCAGCCCCTGCGACTCGAGCACGGCGTTCAGCGGCGACCCCGGCGGCAACAGCAGTCGCAGCGTGTACTGGATCGGCTGGATGTGCCGCTGGAGGCCGTGCGCCGCGACGAATTCGAGCGTCTCGACCGTGTCATCGAGGGTGGTCCACGGCGTGAAGGCGACCCACGTGGGCCGCACGACGAGGCCGGCGGCCTGAGCGATGGCGAGCGCACGCCGCATGTCGTCCGCGGTGTGGCCCTTCTCCAGCCACGCCAGGATCTGGTCGTTGCAGGACTCGAACGCGGAGGTGATGAAGATGCAGCCGGTCTCTTTCAGACGGGGCAGCACGGCCTCGTGCTCGATGAGGTGCTCCACCTTGATCGTGGCGTCGTAGGTGATGTCCGGCCAGCGGCGGTGGAACTCCTCCACGATCGCCATCGAGTGCGGGACGGCGTTCAGGAAGTCTGGGTCGCCGAAGGTGATGTGGCGCGCGCCGGCCTCGATCTGCTGGGCGGCATCGGCCAGCACGGTGTCGCGCGGGACCAGGCGCAGCGCGCCACCGTACACGGGTGTGATCGGGCAATGCGTACAGCGGTGAGCGCAGCCACGCGTCGCCTCCACGTAGCCAGCGGGGTGTTCGCCGTCTGACCGGCGCACCGAGGCGTAGCGATCCAGCGACGGCAGTCCGCGGCGGTCTGGCACCGGGTGTTCGGGGCGGCCGAGGTACGGCGTAGCGCCGGAGCCGGCGACAGCCAGATCCGCATCGCCCGCGGCGACCCGTCCCGCCACCGCCACGAGCCCGTCCTCGTACTCGCCACCGATCACCACGTCGCCGAGTCCGTCCGCGACCAGGTAGGCGTGGAGCGGCGAAGCGTACAGGCCATAGAACGCCACGCGCGCCTGCGGGTTCACCCGTCGCGCGGCGCGGGCCACCTCCATGCCGATGCGAGCGGCGGTGTGCATCGGGACCGAGATTGCGACGAGGTCGACGCCACGGAAGGCGCCCGCCTCCAGCGTCTCGACGGCCACGTCCAGCGTGCGCACGTCGTGCCCGGCGGCACGCAGCGCTGCGGCGGGCCATGCGAGGCCCAGCGGCTGGTGGCCGAGTTCATACGTGGAAACCAGCAGCACCTTCGCGCCCGCACCCGTGGGCGTGACCGATGCCCGGCCGGGGAGCGTCTCGAATGTGAGTGGGGCGGGCTGGGTCATGCGGGCACCTCGGCGATCCGTGCGTGACCATGCTACCAGCGGGGCCGAGTGCGCCGTGGCTGCCGCCTATGGCGTCGCCCGAGGCGTCGGGTGTAATTCCGCCTCGGACGTCGGGACGCCTCGCAGCAGGAGCACGATGACGAGGATCGCCGCGCAGAGCGTCAGGCCGCCCGCGTAGAACGGTGCGCTGAGGTTGAACAGGTCCACGAGCACCCCGCCCGCCACTGCCCCGATGACGATGCCGATGCCGCTCCCAGATGCCCCGATGCCAATCACCGTGCCCATCCCCATGCGCCGCCCGGCCACGACCTGCATCGCGGACGCCGTGACCTGCGTCAGCGCCTGGCCGATGCCGAGCACGAACAGCAACGCCAGCGCGGTGCCGTACGTCAGTGGGATGCCGAGCGCGATCAGTGCGGCACCACTCACCAGGAGGCCGGCCGACGCCAGCCATCGGCGGTTCAGCCGGTCGGCCAGCCACCCGAACGCCGGCTGAGAGATGCCGCTGGCGAGGCTCTGCGTGGAGAACGCGAGGCCGATGAGCAACGGCCCGCTGCCGAGATCCGCGAGCCGCAGCCCGAGGAACGAGAGGGTCGCGCCGAAACTCATCGATGTCAGGGCCATCATCAGCGTCAGCGCCATGACCAGCGGGTCGCGGAGCGCCGTGCCGAAGCGCACCTCCGGCGTGACCCGATGGGTCAGACGATCCTTGGGCGGGTGTGGTGGGAGCAGGATCGCAATGATCAGCGCGGAGCCGGACATCAGTGCGCCCATGCCGATGAAGACGGCATCGAAGCCGAACGCCTGACGCAGCAGTCCGGCGAGCAGGGGCCCGACGCCGAAGCCCATGATGTCCGCGATCGCAAACAGCCCGAACCAGCGGCCCTCGTGCCCCTCCGGCACCATGTCGCCGATGTAGGCGCGGGCAACGGAGAAGATCAGGCTGGTGCCCGCGCCGGAGAACATACGGAACGCGAGCACCTGCCAGAAGTGATCGGCGGTGAGATAGCCACCGGCAGCCACGACATAACAGAGCAGCCCGATGATGATGAACGGCTTGCGACCAAATCGGTCAGAGAGCCGCCCCGCGAACGGGCTCACCAGCGTCTGGGTGATCGCGAAACTGGAGAAGGTGACGCCGATCCAGAGGCCGGTGGCGCCCAATTCCTCCGCGTAGACCGGCAGCAAGGGACTCACCATGGAGATTCCCATGGTGGCGACAAAGACCGCAGCAAAGAGAACCAGGAAGGGACGGGAACGCACGATGCATTGACGCTAGCACGGGGCGCGGGTGCGAGATTGCGGGCACGGACGCAAACACCCCACGTAGGCCTCTACCCCCATTACGATGCAGATAGCGCTGGGCGGCGCGCGGGCGATCCTGATGGCAACCTTCCGCGACCGGTGATGACGATGATGCGACTCCCGATTCGCGGTGTAATGGGCGTGGTATTCCCCGCGATCCTGATGATCCTGACGGCGTGCCAATCCGACTCCTCAGCGACCGGTTCTCCCGTACCGGAGGCCACACCAACACCCACCGCTGCGGTCCAGGCCGACGCGGTGCAGACGCTGAGGGTGAACCTGCCCGGCGAGCCGCAGACGCTTGACCCGCAGCGTTCGACGGACTCCGTCTCGAACACGATCTTGCGTTCGATCTACTCCGGCCTCCTGCGTGTGGGGCCGGATCTGACCGTGCAGCCCGACCTGGCGATGGAGGTTCCGACCGTTGAGAACGGCGGCATCTCCGCCGACGGCCTGACGTACACCTTCCGTCTGCGCGAGGGTCTGAAGTGGTCCGACGGGACGCCGCTGGTCGCGGGCGCACTGGTTGATTCGGCGCGACGGCTCTTTGAGCCCGGTGCGACCGGCCGCTACGCGGACTTCTACCGCGTGCTCGCCTCGCCTGGTCCGGACGGGGACGCGAACCTGGCGGTCCGTGCGGCCCGCCGCGCGGGTGCCACCGCGGACGAACTGCTGGCGCTGGAGGCGCTGGTGCAGCCCTCGCTCCGTGTGGAGGCGCCCGATGACCGCACGGTGGTCTACCACCTGAACACGAGCACGCCCGTCTTCCTGCAACTGGCGGCGATGTGGCCGCTGTACCCCGTGCGGCAGGACGTCATCACCGCTCACGGTGCCCAGTGGCCGGAGGCCGCCACGCACATCTCCAACGGCCCGTTCCGGCTGGCCGAGTGGCAACACGGCGAGCGCATCGAACTCGTCCGGAACGAGCACTGGCACGGCGAAGCGCCCACCCTCGACTCGATCCACTACAGCATGGTGGGCGAGGCCGGCGTGGCGATGCTGGCATACGGAAACAACGAGCTTGACATCGTCACGCTGGGGCCGGCGGAACTCGTCCAGGTGCGCGACGACCTGGCGCTGCGGGAGGAGTTCATCGCCTACGCGCAGCTGAGCACCGTGGGTCTCTACTTCAACCTGGGTGACGAGGATCTCTCCGATGTCCGCGTGCGCCGTGCGCTCGCGGGCGGCCTCGACCGCAACGAGTACGCCGAGGTGGTGCGAGAGGGTGCCGTGCTGCCCGCCTATGGCTGGGTGCCGCCGGGGATGCCCGGCCACGACCCGGAGGTGGGATCGCAGTATCGGGACGGGGTGGCCGCGGCCCAGGCGCTGCTGACGGAGGCTGGGTTCCCCGGTGGGGCCGGCCTGACCGTCACGATCCTGTCGGTGGACACCTCCACCTCGAACCTGACCTCCCAGTGGCTCCAGCAGCAGTGGGAGCGGAACCTGGGCGTCACCGTGGTCATCGAAACGCGGGACACCGCGACCTTCGTCGCCGACCGGCTGGCGGGCAACTACTCGGTAGTGGTCGGTGGCTGGGGTGCGGACTACCCGGACCCACAGAACTGGCTGCCGCTCTTCCAGGCGGGCGGCGCGTTCAACGCCGGTGACTTCCGCAACGAGGAGTTCGACCGGCTCGTGGACGAGGCTGCGTTGGAACTGGACAACGAGCGGCGCATCCAGTTGTACGTCGACGCGCAGCGCATCCTGATCGAGGAAGCACCGTTCACGCCGCTCTACTACGGGCGGCGGAACGCGCTCGTGAAGCCGTGGGTGACGGGGCTGCTGCCGTCTTCGATGGAGGGTGAGATTCCGGGCGCGCTCTACTTCGACCGCGTGGTCATCTCCGGCCGCGCGCCCTAGTCCTGGCCGACCGGCGGATGCGGCAGCGATGCCGCGTCCGCCGGGATAGGTTGCACGCATGGCCAGGTACATCGCGGCGCGGCTCCTTTGGACAGTGGTCACGCTCTTCGCGCTCGCCGCGATCACCTTCGCGCTGATGCACCGCGTCCCCGGTGGCCCGTTCGACGCCGCCTCCGTGGATCGCCCGCTGCCGGCCGCCGTACTCGAGGCGCAACAGGCGTACTACGGGCTGGACGATCCCGTGCCGGTCCAGTTCGGCCGCTACCTGGGGCATCTGGTTCGCGGCAACCTGGGTGTCTCCTTCGCACAGCAAGGACGGCCCGTCACGGACCTGATGCTGGACAAGATGTGGCCCTCGCTCCTACTGGGGCTCATGGCCTTCGGGGTGGTGGTGGGCGGTGGCGTCCCGCTGGGCGTGCTGGCGGCGACGCATCGAGGGCGCGCCGTGGATACCGTGGCGCTGGGCGTCGCGACGGCGCTGGCGGCGGTACCGAGTTTCGTGCTCGCGTTCGTGCTGCTGCTGATCTTCTCGGTCTGGCTTGGGTGGACGCCGGTGTTCATGGGCGCCGGCTTCGGCGAGAGCCTGTCCTCGCTGCCGCGCGGAATCGTCCCGGCGATCGCCCTCGGCGCGCCGGCGATGGCACTGATCTCGCGCATCACGCGCGCCTCGATGCTGGAGGCGCTGGAGCAGGACTATGTCCGCACCGCCCGCGCGAAGGGGCTGTCGCCATTGGCGGTGACGCTGCGGCACGCGCTGCGCAATGCGCTGATCCCGGTGGTGACGGTGCTGGGCCCGGTGCTGGCGGGACTGATCACCGGCTCGATCATCATCGAGTCGATCTTCGGCGTGCCCGGGATCGGGTCGGCGTTCATCACCTCCGTCACCGCGCGCGACTACGGCGTGATCATGGGCACGACGCTGCTGTACGGCGCGGTGATCATGCTCGTGAACCTGGCGGTGGACCTGGCCTACCCGGTGCTCGACCCGCGGGTGACGCTTCGATGATGGCCGCGACCACCGGGCGCGATCACGGTCGTGCGTGGCAGCGGTTCCGGCGGAATCGCTCCGGCCTCGCCGGGGGCGTGGTGCTGCTGTTCTTCGTGGCGGTGGCGATGCTCGGGCCGGTGATCGCCACGCACGACCCGACCGAGCAGTTCCTGGCGCCCGCGACCGGGGGCGTGCTCGACCCGATGGAGCCCAGGGACACCGGGAAGTTCGAGGCACCAAGCGGCACGCACCTGTTTGGGACTGACCAACTGGCGCGCGACATCTTCAGCCGCACGCTGGAGGGACTACGGGTATCGCTGGCGGCGGCGGTGTTCACCGTTGTGGTCGCAGGGGGGATTGGGATCGCGGTCGGACTGGTCGCCGCGAGCGGGCCGGGTTGGCTGGATTCGCTCCTGATGCGCGGGACGGACCTGGCGTACGCGTTCCCGGATCTACTGCTGATCATCCTGCTGCGTGCCGCCCTCGGTGACACGTTCTTCGGCGCGCGTCAGGTGCTGGGCGTGGATGCCGGCGTCTTGCTGCTGTTCCTGGCGATTGGGTTCACCGCGTGGCCGACGATGGCGCGGCTGGTGCGCGGGCAGGTGCTGGCCGTGCGCGAGACGGAGTTCTCGATGGCTGCGGTCGCCATCGGGGCGTCGCCCTCGAGGATCGCGATACGCCACTGGCTGCCGCACGCCGCCGGTCCGGTGATTGTGGAGGCCACGTTCCTGGCGCCTCGGGCGATCTTCGCTGAGGCGGCGCTGTCGTTCATCGGGCTGGGCGTATCGCCACCGTCCGCGAGCCTGGGCGTATTGATCAGCGACCACTTCCAGTTCGTGATGGTGCAGTGGACGGCGCTGGCGATCCCGACGGCGATCCTCGCGCTGCTGTTCCTGGGGACGCAGTACCTGGGCGACGGGCTGCGCGACGCGCTGGATCCGCGTGCGAGCCGGTAGGACGGGCTACTGGCGGGCGCGGGCCTCGGCCGGTGCGACACCGGGGCCGCGGCCGCTGAGGCGTGCGCCCTCCTCGCGGCTGATCTTGCCCTCGGCGACCAGTTGAGCAGCCTGAGCGGGCGACATCTCCGCGTGGGCCAGCGTGCCCAGCCGCAGATTGCGGATGCTGGGGCTGAGGAGCGTGGTGAGCAGCACGACGGCGAGGCCGATCAACTGCGCGACGACTACCGCGGTGGGCGCGCCCCAGGCATCGACGGCGAAGGTGAGTGGCAGGACGCCCAGCGGCATGGTGCCGAAGGACATCATCAGCACAGCCATCACGCGGCCTCGGTACTCGTCCGGCACCTGGGCCTGGATCACCGCGTTGTTGGTGACCTGGAAGATCATCGCACCGACGTTGCCGAGCGCGAGCAGCACGAGTGCCGGCAGGAACGCGGGGATGATGGCGAACGCGATCATGCAGAGCAGCATGGCGACCGCGCCGCCGATCTGTAGCCAGCCCTTGTGCGGGTAGTCCGAGATGCCGGCCGCGATCAGCGCGCCTACCAGGCCACCGATGCCGGAGACAGACATCAGGTAGCCCAGTGCCACGGGCCCGCGCTTGAAGACGTCCTCCGCAAACACCGGCAGGATCTGGTTCACCGGGAACGCGAACAGCGGCATCACCAGCGCGATGATGATCAGCATCCGGAACAGCGGTGTGCGCCAGACGAAGGTGAACCCCGCGCCCAGTTCACTCATCATCCGGGTTCCCGCGTCACGCGAGACCGCGACCATGCCGTGCTTCGGCAGTGGCAGCAACGAAATCACCGAGATCACGAACAGGGCGACCGTCACGAGGTAGACGTTGCCCACGCCCATGGGCGCGATCAGCAGGCCGGCGACCGCGGGCCCGATGATGCGCGTGACGTTCTGGCCGCTCATCTGGAGCGAAATGGCGTTCATCATCAGGTGCTGCGGGACCAGTTGAGGCACGATCGCCTGGCGCGCCGGCATCACGACCGAGAAGAATAGCCCCATCGACATCGCGGCGGCCGCGAGGTGCCAGAACTCGATCCTGCCGGTCAGGATGAGGGCAGCCATGACGGCGTTGTTCAGGCCAACGAACGTCTGCGACCAGATCAGCAGCGTCCGCTTGTTCACGCGATCCGCGATCACGCCGCCGAACGGGCCGGCGAAGAGCATCGGGACGGCCAGCGATAGCGCGAGGATGCCGAGCGCGGAGGCGGCGCCGGTCAGTTCGTACGCCAGGTAGCCGCGCAGCGTGAAGTTCATCTGCATCGCGAGGAAGAAGGCGGCGTTGCCGCCGGAGAACCACGCGTAGTCGCGCACGCGCAGCGATTCGAAGGTGCGTGAAATCACGCCTCCGCGCTCCGCATGCGCGATGCCGTCCGTGCTCACCGTGAGCCTCCTGCGCGGGGATTGAGGCCGCCCGAGGGGCCGCAACTCAAGGATACCCCCCCTACGGTACCGCTTCGCCTCGACTGCGTACGGCGGATGCGGAACGTTATCGCCGTGTCGGACCGCCAGTGGTGCGCAGCCGGCAGGTGCCCGTCAGTTGGGGGAAGCCACGCGTCGCGCTTCCATCGCACGAACCATCGCCGCAAGGCCGCGGGTGAGCGCATCTACGTCCTCGTCAGCCATCTGACGCAGGTCCTGGATCAAGTCATCGCGACCGGCGAGTGCGATTTCGCGCACCAGTGCCCGGCCCTCGGCGGTGAGTTCCACCACGGTGGCGCGTCCATCGTCAGGGTCGGGCAGGCGACGGAGCAGGTTGCGCTCCTTCAGCCGATCCAGGACGGATGTGACGTTGGGCGGCGCCATCCGACTGCGCTCCGCAATGACCCCGGCGCGTACGCCTCCCCGCGAGACCGCGGCGAAGAGGACGCGGAACTGAGGGACGGTGAGCCCCGCGCTCAGCAGTGGGTGGGCGTGATCTAACCGCAATTCCCCGCTGCGGAGCATGAGCCGCAGCACGTTGTAGATCCGCTCATCTTTCGGGTCGGTCGCCTTTTGTGTCATGTCGTCCATCCATCGTTCAACCGCCGGTAGGATGGTCGGGCAATCCCGGTGGGGGGCCCGATGTCAGCAGATGGTACGTGGAACGTGACGTTGCAGACACCACTCGGCGCGCGAACCGGGACGCTGACCCTGCGTGTGAACGGCAGCGCGCTCTCCGGCGTCTGGGCCGGGCCTCAACGATCCGGCTCGTTCGAGGGCGGCTCCGTGGAGGGTGACGGCGACCAGACGCTCCGCTGGGAGATGCCCGTGCGGGCGCCGATTGGCTCCATCACGATTGCCTGCACCGCCATCGTGCGTGGCGATGAAATCGAGGGTCAGGTGAAATTGGGGCCGTTTGGTGGGGGCACGCTCGCCGGCAAGCGCGCGTAGCCCAGCGGGCCACCTCAGCCGGTGCGCCGCCCGAGGCCGGGGGTACGTCCCACGGTGGCCTCGCGGAACCAGCGGATCTCTGACATCAGCCCTTCGCGTCCGCCGAGGCGAGCGACCAGCGGGTGATCCTCCATCGCCGGGTCGCGACGGTCAGGCCGGCGGACGCCATCGCCAATCCCGAGTCCTGCGATGATCGAGCGCCCGAGGTGGAGTGCCGCGCCCGCCTCGTCGGCGGGGTCGCCGTGATGGCCGGCCACGGCCGCGATGACCTCGGCCGGCAGTTGCCAGCGGGCGAGGATGGTCGCGCCGAAGGCGGCGTGATCGACGCCGAAGATGTCCTGCTCGGCCGCGCTCGCGTCCATCCCGTCCTGCACCACGTCCACGACCCGTCGGTACCGGCTGGGCGCCTGCGCCGCCATCGCGAGCCGACCGATGTCGTGGAGCAGGCCAGCGACGAACGCCGTCTCTGCGGCAGGCCCGGCCGGCGCAGCAGCCTCGGCGAGGACCGCAGTGCCCAGCAGGTGCCGCCACATCTCGTCCGTATCCACCCCGGCGCGGTCGACGTCATCGAACTCGGAGCGCAGCACCGCGGTGGTGACGATCTGACGCACCTGCGCGAGACCGAGGCGGATCACCGCCTCGCGCGCACTACGAATCGCGGCGATGGGCGACGAGGCGACCGAGTTCGCCGCGCGCAGCACGCTGAGCGTGAGTGAGGGGTCGCCCTCGACGATGGCGACGAAGCCGTCCAGCGGTGCGTCCGGGTTCATCAGCAGGATCAGGGCGCGTGCGCGCGGCGCTGGCAGCACCGGAAGCGCGGGCGGAATCGGCAGGGTCATCGCTGATCCTCGCGATACGGGCGGACGGAGGCCCCTCACCCGAGTATCGACGGTGACGGCGAGGTCTTGAGGCCTACCGGGACGCGCCCCCGGCGAGCGTGGTGACCACCTGCTGCTGCACGTTGGGTGGCACCTCGGCGTAGTGATCGAACTCGAGCGTGATCCGCCCGCGACCGTGCGCAATCGCGCGCACCTGTGGGGCGATGCGTTGCACCTCCGCCAGTGGCGCGAGGGCGTGTACGACCGTGTCCGCGCCGCCCGGGTCGACGCCCAGCACGTGCCCGCGGCGTCCCGAGATCTCGCCGGTGAGGTCGCCGACGCGGTCCGAAGGAACGGTGGCACGGAGTCGCATCACTGGTTCCAGTAGCACCGGGTTCGCCTGCAGCACCGCCTCGTGCAGCGCCATGGCCGCGGCGGTCTTGAACGCCATCTCCGAGGAGTCCACCGCGTGGCTGGAGCCATCCAGCAGCGTCACCCGCAGGTCGACCAGGCGGGCGCGGGCGAGCGGGCCAGCCGGTAGCGCCTCCTCGATGCCGTGATGCACGGCGGGGATGAACTGCCGGGGGACGGCACCGCCCACGACCTGCTCGGCGAACTCGAAGCCGGCACCACGCGGCAACGGCTCCACCTTGATCACCACGTGGCCGTACTGGCCCCGGCCGCCGGTCTGCTTCTTGTGCCGGTGTTCCGCCTGCACGGGCATCGAGACCGTCTCGCGGTACGGCACGCGCGGCTCCGTGGCCTGCACGGTGACACCGAACTCCCGCCCGAGGCGCGCGACGGCGATCGAGGTGTGCACCTCGCCCAGTGAGAAGAGCACGGTCTCGCCGGTGTCCGAGTCGCGCTCGACGGTGAGCGTGCGGTCCTGCTCCAGGAGTTTCGCGAGCCCCTGCGACATCCGGTCGACATCCTCGCGGCTGCGCGGGGTCAGGGCGGAGCGGTAGGTGGGGACGGGGAACGGCAGCGCCTCGACCTCCAGCGCCGTGGCGCCCGGGGCGAGCAAGATGTCGCCGGTGTTTGTGTGCGCCAGGCGCGGGATCGCACCGATCTCGCCCGCACTGAGCGAGGCGACTTCGACCTGCTCCTTGCCGCGCAGCAGGAAGAGGTGCGGCGCGCGCTCCTCCGCCTGGCTCATCGGATTGGCGAGGTGGTCACCGTGCGTGATGCGGCCGGAGAGCACCTTCACGAACGAGAGGTGCCCCACGTACGGGTCGGACGTGGTCTTGAAGACCCGTGCCACGCCCGGCCCCGCGGCCGCAGCCACGGGCGGCGGTGGCGCGAGGGCGCCCAGCGCATTGAGCAGTTCGCGGACGCCGATGCCCGTGGGGGCGCACACCGGCAGCACCGGCATGACGGCGCCACGCGCCACGGCGGCGATGAGCGCCGCGCGCAGCGCCTCACCGCTGATCTCCTCGCCCTCCAGGTAGTGCTCTAGCAGGGCATCGTCCGACTCTGCCAATACCTCGATCAGGGCGTCGCGTGCCTCGTGAAACCGCTCGTCGTCGTGCGCCGCGTCGACCTCGATCAGGCTCGACACACCGCCGAGGCCCGCGCCGGCGATCGGGAGCGCGATCGGGACCGCGTGCTCACCGAAGCGCGCACGGATCGCGGCGGCGACGGCATCGAAGTTCGCGTGTTCACGGTCGAGGTGCGTGACGACGAAGATCCGGGCCGGGACGCCGGCCGCCTCCAGCACCTCCCACGCGATCTCGGCGCCGCCCTCGATCCCGGCGACGGCGTCGATGGCGACCACCCCGGTCTCCACCGCGGCAGCAGCGGAGACCGCTTCGCCCTCGAAGTCGGGGAAGCCGGGCACGTCCAGGAGATGAAACCGGGCGTTCGCCCAGTCGAACGTGAGGAGGGCGGTACTGATCGAGTAGCCGTGCTCGTGCTCTTCGGGCGTGAAGTCGGAGGCGGTGTTGCCGTCTTCCACGCGTCCGGAGCGGGAGATCGGGCCCGCCGCGTGCAGCATCGCTTCCACCAGCGTGGTCTTACCCGCCTTCGGATGCCCGAAGACTGCCACGTTGCGGATCTGCCCCGGCTGTACCTGTTCCATCGCGCACCCCCGTCCAGGAGCGGTCTGATCATGCTATGGCCGTCATTACATTTGTAAAGTCACATTTGTAAAGTCCTGTGTAGGCACCACCGGACGTATGCTCGGCTGACATACCCCGGGAACCGTGCGGCCGGTTCTGGCGTCTCAGCGATGAGGCGTGGCAGTTCGTCACGTCCGAAGGTGCTGGCGGCACGATGACGCTCACGCTGGAGGCAGTACGCCGGTGGCGGCCACGAGGGCCAGTCGAATGGCTCGCCGTGCCCGTGGGTGCGCTGATCGCGCTCGCGGTCTTCGTGCTTGTCGCGCCACTTGCGCCGCTCGAGTCCCGACTCACCACGCCCGGCACGGTCATCCTGGATGCGTCCGGCGGCGTCATCGATCGCGATGTCGCGGCGGGCACGCGCATCCCGATCACGCTCGACCGCGTCTCGCCGGTGCTCGTCGCGGCCACGATTGCGGCCGAGGATCAGCGGTTCCGCTCGCATCCCGGAGTCGATCCCCTGGCGATGCTGCGCGCGGTGACCACGCTTCGCAGCGACCCCTCGGGTGCCTCCACCATCACGCAACAACTCGTCCGCGGCGTCTATCTGCAAGACCAGTCGATCCCGCTGCCGCTCCGCAAGGTGCGCGAGGCGCTGCTCGCCCTCCGCCTGGAGGCGCACACCTCCAAGGACCAGGTACTGGAGGCCTACCTGAACGAGGCGTACTACGGCCGCGGTGCGTACGGCGTGGAGGCGGCGGCGCGCGCCTACTTCGGCGTGGCTGCGGCGGACGTCGACGTGGCGCAGGCGGCATTCCTCGCCGGGTTGCCGCGATCGCCCTCGGTGTACGACTCGCCGGACGGCGCCGCGTCCGCCCGCGAGCGGCAGTCGTATGTCCTCGGGCGGATGGAGGCGACGGGCGTGCTCTCGCCGGAGCGCGCCGAGGCGGCACGGGAGGCCGACCTGCGGGTCGCGCCAGAAGCGCCGCGCCGCTCGCCACACCTGCCCGCGATGGTCTTCGATGAGCTGCGCCGCCACCTGCCGCCGGAGGTGATCGCCGCCGGGGGGCTGGTGGTGGAGACGACGCTCGACGCCGGTCTCCAGCGCGAGGCGGAGGCGAGCGTCACGCGCCGCCTGGCCGCGCTACAGCAGCAGCAGGCCGGATCCGCGGCGGTGGTGGTGCTCGACCCGCGCGACGGACGTCTGCTGGCGCTCGTCGGCAGCGCTGACTACGCAGCGAAGGCCGGGCAGATCAATATGGCGCTGGAGCCACGTCAGCCGGGATCCGCGCTGAAGCCGCTGCTCTACGCCGTGGCACTGGAGCGCGGCTACACCGCCGCCTCGCCCGTGCTCGACGTACCGTCGACGTTTGCGACGGACGGCGGGCCGTACACGCCCGTGAACTACGACCTGCGCTTCCGCCGGTGCCCATGCGGGTCGCGCTCGGGTCGTCGCTCAACGTTCCGGCGGTGCGCACGCTCGATGACATCGGCGTGCCCGCGCTGCTGGAGATGGCGCATCGCGCCGGCCTCGCCTCGCTCGAAGCGGCCGAGGCGTACGGCCTGGCGCTGACGCTCGGCGGCGGCGGCGTGCGGCTGATCGACCTCACCGCCGCATACGGCGCGTTCGCGCAGCACGGCGATCGGTATGAGCCGTGGGTGGTCGCGCGCGTGACGGATCAGACGGGACGGGTGCTGTACCAGCGCGCCACGCCGAGGCCGCTCGCGGTCACCTCGGCGGAGGTCGCGTACCTCGTGGCTGACATGCTCGCCGACCCGGAGGCGCGGGCCGCGGGCTTCGGGAGCGGCAGCGTGCTGGACACGCCTGTTCGCGCGGCGGTGAAGACCGGCACCAGCAGCGAGTTCCGCGACAACTGGACGCTCGGCTTCACGCCCTCGCGCGTCGTCGGCGTGTGGGTCGGCAACGCCGATCAGCGGCCGATGGTGAACGTGAGCGGCGTCACCGGTGCCGGCCCGATCTGGCGCGACGTCATGCTCGCAGCGGCCGAGGGCACACCCCACCGCCCCTTCGACCGGCCCGCCGGGCTGGTGCGGGCAGAGGTGTGCGTCCCCACCGGCCTGCAGCCCGGCCCGGACTGCCCCTCGGTTGTCTCCGAGTGGTTCATCGCCGGCACGCAGCCCGCCACGGCGGAGCACTACTACCACCGCACGACCGATGGCACGCTAGCGATCGCCCCGCCCTCGGAGGCGCGGGCCTGGGCCGTCGATGCCGGCTGGCGACTCTGGGACGGCGGCACGAGCGCGGACAATATGGTCCGTGTCGTGCAACCCGCGGCCGGGGCTGTGCTGCATTACGCGGGTGAACTGCGCGGCGACGTGCTGCTGAGGGCGTCCGCGCCCGCCACGACCGAGTCCGTGGATTTCTATGTGAACGGCGAACACGCCGGCAGTGCCTCTGGGCCCGCGCCCTCCGTGGTGTGGCGGCTGGAATCTGGTGAACATCAAGTGCTCATAGTCGCCCATATGTCGGACGGCCGCGAGGTGCGCGCGACGGCCTCTTACCGGGTCGTCACACAGGCAGGGTGGTAACGCGATGACCAACGAGCCGCAGGACGAACCGCAGTCCGTGTCGCCGGACGACGCAGACGCCTCCCCCTCGGAGCCACCGCCGTCGCCGCCAGCGTCGGGTGCGTCCTCGCTCCTCGCGCGCCTGCGAGGGCAGCCGCGACTGCTGACGCTTGCCGGCGCGGTTGGTGTGCTGCTCGTGCTGGTCGTCGGTGTCGTGTTGATGCGCGGTACGGACGCGCCGCTGGCGGGACAGGCTGTCGAGATCAGCCCGGCCGGGGAGGAAGCGCCGCGCCTCGGTCCGGTCGTGGTCACCTTCGGGCAGCGCCCGCGCACGGACGACGCCTCGCGGCTGATCGCGCTGGAGCCAGCGGTGGCCGGCGAGTTCGCGTGGCTGGACGAGCGCACGCTGCTGTTCCAGCCGGACTTCCCCGGCTTCGCGCGCGGCACCGAGTACGTCGTCAGCGTTGCCGGTGAGCAGGCCGGCCTCGACCGCGACTTCGTCCAGTCGTTCACCGTCGAGGGCGAACTGGTGGTGCAGGGGGTCATCCCCGGCCCCGCCGACCGAGGCGTCCCGCCGGCGACGCACATCTACGTGCAGTTCAGCCGATCCGTTGCGCCGCTGACCACGCTCGACGCGCAGCGCGCGGACGAGGTGATCGTGGTCGACCCGCCGGTGCAGGGCACCGGTGAATGGCTGAACACGTCGCTCTATCGCTTCGTTCCCACCGACCTGAAGCCCAGCACGACCTATCGCGTGCGCGTCCCCGCCGGCCTGACCGGCGCTGTCGATGGCGTGCTGGAGGCGGACTACGAGTGGTCGTTCACCACAGTTGCGCCCGCGCTGGCGCGCTCGACGCCGGCGGACGGCACGCTCTTCTTCGGACGCAGCGCGCCACTGACGCTGGTCTTCAACCAGGCGATGGATCGCGCGTCGGTGGAAGCGGGCGTCCGCCTGCGTGTCGTCGGCGGCGAAGAGGTCGCGACGAGCGCATCGTGGGATGCCGAAGGCGTCACGCTGACGCTCACGCCTACGACGCCGTTGACGCTGAGCACCGGCTACGAGGTGTTTGTGCCGGCCGGTCTTGCGGGTGCACTCGGCGGCACGATCGAACTCGAGCGCCGCGTGCGTTTCAACACGTCCGACCCGCCGCGCCTGCTCTCCTCCAGCCCGTCCGATGGCGAACGTGAGGCCGGTCGCTGGGGCATCACGCTGGACTTCAACAACCCGATCGACGTGGAGTCGTTGCAGGATCGCCTGACGATCAGCGGTATCGATTCGTCGACACTTCAGTTGTTCGCGTGGGATGAACGCCAGGTCAACATCAACGTGCAACTGGAGCCGTCGACCACGTACACGATCAGCACGACCGCTGGCGTCGTTGATCGGGAGGGGCTCGTACTCGATCCGTTCACGGTGACGTTCACCACCGGCGCACTCGCACCGTTCGTCTCGTACGCGGTGCCCGGCCAACTCGCCACCTACGGGGCGGGCGCACCACAGGTGCTGTACTTCTTTGGCAGCAACGTGCCCGCGGTGGACTTCGAGCTCTACACACTGACCGAGCAGGAGGTTCGCACGATCCTGTCGGACGGACTTCCTTCTGCGCCGGCGAACCGCCCGTGGACGCCCTCCAGCGCCGCCCTCCGGACGTGGTCGGAGCCGCTGTCAGGTGGCAGCAACGCCGTGGCGCAGGGAATGACGGTGCTCGGCGGCACCGCGCCGCTGGCGACGGGCCACTACTACTTGCGCACGGCGGGCGCGTCCTGGGAACAGTCGCTCTACTTCGCGGTGGTCGACACCGTACTGACGACGAAACTCGCCACGGACGAACTCGTGGTGTGGGCGCTCGATTACCTGACGGCGGAGCCGATCGCAAACCTGGAGGTGCGCGTCAACGGCCCCGGCGTCAGCAACGTCGCCGCACGCACGGATGCGCAGGGGTACGCCTCGGTCGCTGTCCCGCGGCCGCGCGACGTGACGAACGAGTACCGCGCGTACCGCGTAGAGGCGCAGGGGACGCGCGTTGGCCTCGCGCGCACGGACTGGGCGCAGGGGATGGAACTGTGGCAGATCGGCGTGCCGCTGGAGTACTCGGACCGCCAGTACGTCGGGTATGCGTACACCGACCGGCCGCTGTATCGCTCGGGCGAGACGGTGCACTTCAAGGCGATCCTGCGCACGGACGACGATGCCCGCTACGCGATTCCGAGTGCCACCGACGGGCTGCGCCTCGTCGTCACCGACTCGTTCGGCGAGGAGATCGTTTCGGTCCCCGTGACATTGAACGACTTCGGCACGTTCGCGGGCGACTTCACGCTCCCGGAGCAGGCCGCGACCGGTTACTACAACCTCGCGGTCATTGATGACCGCGATCCCTGGTTCTGGCTCGCATACTCCTCGTTCCAGGTGGCGGAGTTCCGCCGCCCGGAGTTTCGCGTGGACCTCACCCCCGGTCAGGCCGACTACGTCGATGGTCAGACGATCGAGGTCACCGCGGAGGCGTCGTTCTTCTTCGGTGGCGCGCTGGCTGGCGCACAGGTGGACTGGGCCGTGCTCGGCTTCCCCTCGGGCGTCTACTTCGAGGAGTATGGGCGCTACTCGTTCGGGGACTACGACTACTTCTCACCATCGATCTTCGAAGAGCCGTTGCGTGGCAACGGCGAGACCGTGACCGGTGCCGATGGCGTCGCGCGGATCCGCATCCCGGCCGCACTCCGCGCCGGTGAGGGCACCACGAACTTCGATGTGAGCGTGACCGTCCTGGACCAGACCGGGCAGGCGATCGCCGGATCCACATCGGTCGTGGTGCACCCGGCCGCGGTGTACGTCGGCGTGGACGCCTCGGCGTATGTCGCGCGCACGGGCGAGCCGGTGGAGGTCCAACTGGTCACCGTGGACACCACTGGGCAGCCGGTGGGCGGACGCCCGGTGACGGTGCAGGTGTTTGAGCGCGAGTGGATCACCGTGAAGGAAGAGGCTGCGGGCGGGACACGTCGCTACCGCTCGGAGCCGCGCGACACGTTGGTGGCCACGCTCAGCACCACGACCGGTGCCGATGGCCTCGGCGGCGTCGAGTACACGCCGACACAGAACGGCCAACTGCGCATCCTGGCGTCCACCACGGACACGGCGGGCCGCGAGGCGCGCTCCTCGCGCATCCTCTGGGTGAGCGGTGAGGGTGTAGCGGCGTGGGAGATCCGCAACGACAGCGTGATCGAACTCGTCGCCGACCGCGCCCTGTACCGCCCCGGCGATGTCGCCGAGGTGCTGGTGCCGGCGCCGTTCGCCGGCGCTCGGGCGCTGGTGACCATCGAGCGTGGCGGCATCGCTGAGCACTCGACGCGCACCTTCGAGGGCAACAGCGAGGTGCTGCGCATCCCGATCACGGATGCCATGCTGCCGAACGCCTTCGTCGGCGTGGTGCTGTACCGCCCGCCGACCGGGGAAGACCCGGTGCCGCGCTTCCACATCGGCTACGTCGAACTACGCGTCTCCACCGAGTCTCGTGAACTGTCAGTCGCCGTGGAGCGCGACCGCGAGGTCGCGCGGCCCGGCGAGACGGTGAACTACACCTTCCGGGTGACCGACGCAGCCGGCGCGGGCGTCTCCGCCGAACTCTCGGTGGCGATGGTGGACGCCTCGGTGCTGTCGCTCGTCGGCGGCTACACCGGGCCGACGGGTCTGGAGGCGTTCTGGTTCAACCGTGGGCTGAGCGTGGCGACCGGGTCGTCGCTGGCCGTATCGATCGACCGTGCGAACGATGTGCTCAGTGAGCCGTCGCTGGGCGGCAAGGGCGGCGGCGCCGACGAGCGTGAGGGTACCCGGAGCACCTTCGAGAACACCGCGTACTGGGAGGGTCAGTTGCGGACGGCTGCGGATGGCCGCGCCACCGTGGCGATCACGCTGCCGGACAACCTGACGACATGGCGTACGACCGTCCGGGCGATCACTGAAGACACCCGCGTAGGTGAGACGACAGACGATCTGCTGTCGACTCAGCCGCTTCTGCTGCGCCCGGCGCTGCCGCGCTTCTTGCGCGCGGGCGACGAGGTAACACTCCGCACGCTGGTGCGGAACGCCACCGAGACGGCCCAGCGTGTCTCGGTCTCGATCGAGGTGGAAGGCCTCGACCTGGCCGAGGGTGCGCCCGAGGAGCGGGAGATCGCACCCGGCGAGTCGGCCGAGTTCACGTGGGACGCCCGTGCCAGCGCGGCGGGCACGGCGGTGGTCACCTTCCAGGCGACCGGCGCGTCACTCGCGGACGCGGTGAGCATCGAACTGCCGGTGCTGTTCGATGTGACCGCGGAGACGGTGGCGACCGGTGGCGTGGTCGCCGGGACCAGCCAGGTGGAGGCGGTGTACCTCCCGGCGTTCGCGCTCACCGAGGGCGGGACGCTGGGCGTGACGCTACAGGGCTCGCTCGTGGGGTCATTGCAGTCGGAACTGACGCGCCTGACCCCGGTCACCGGCGAGTCCGTTACGCGCATCGCGAGTCGCGTGCTGGCGACGATCGGCGCGCGCCGCGCCGAGGGCATCGAGGGCCCCGCCCTGCTTGCGGGGATCGACGGCGACCTGCGCCGGCTGCAGTCGACCCAACGGATCGATGGCGGCTGGGGCTGGTGTCAGACGTGCCCCTCGGACGTGACGATCACTGCGTGGGTGTTGATTGCGCTGGGCGAGGCGCGCGAGGCTGGATCGGAGATGGTCTGGTTCGGCGACAACGCCGTGCCGTTGCTACGCCAGTACCTGGAGCAGCGTACGGACGTGCAGGACCCGTCCGATCCCAATGAACGTGCGCTGATGTACTACGCGGTGCAACGCGCGAGCGGCGGCGGATGGCCGCTGAACAGCATGCGCGCGGTGGTGCAGCAGCACCGCGACCTCCTGACGCCGTGGGGACAGGCCTACCTGGTGCTCGGGCTCATCGATGCTGGCCTCGAGCCGAGCGATGAGTCCGTGCGGGCGCTGATCGCGGACCTGAACGCCTCCACGATCCCGAGCGCGAACGGGAACCACTGGGAAGGCGACGCGATCTACGGATCGATCGAGACGAACGTCTCGATGACCGCGCTGGTGCTGCAGGCGCTGGTGGCGGCCGACCCGTCCCACCCGCTGATCGAAGAGACAGCGCGGTGGCTGTCTGCCGCACGCACCGCCCAGCGGTGGGTCGGCAGCGTGGAGCGCGCGCAGGCGATCATGGGCCTCGGCGATTTCGCGGCGCTCACCGGCGAACGGCAGGGTGAGTACGACTACCGCGCGACGTTTGATGACACCGAGTTGCTCGCCGGACGGTTCTCACCGACGGCCGGGGTCAACCTCGCGCAGGCGGTCATGCCGCTGACGTCCGTGAAGCCGGGCGAGGTTCACCGGCTGGGCTTCAGCCGCGAACGTGCCGACGGGCGGATGTACTACACCGCCGCCCTCCGCTACGGCGTCCCCGCCAGCCAGGTGGAGGCGTTGAACCGCGGTCTGGCCGTCTCCCGTTCGTACTCGTTGCTTAGCGACCCGTCGCGGCCGGTGAGCGAGGCAGCCCTGGGCGATGTGATCCGCGTCACGCTCACGGTGGTGGCCACCGCCGACCGGAAGTTCGTGCAGGTCGACGACCTGCTCCCGGCGGGCCTCGAGGCGATCGACACGACGCTAGCGACTACCCCGCTGGAGGTGCGCCTGCTGCTGGAGGAGGAGCGTCGTGCTGCCCTCGCCGGCGACGAGGAGATCAGTGCGTCCGGGCCGTGGTTCCCGTGGTACTGGTCGCCCTGGGATGAGACCGCCGTGCGTGACGACCGGTACACGCTATTCGCAACGCAGTTGCCGCGAGGTGTGCACGAGTACGTGTATTTCGCGCGGGCGACCACGCCCGGCAACTTCTTCGTTGCTCCCGCGCGTGCGGAGGAGTCCGCGTTCCCCGAGGTCTTCGGTCGGAGCGATAGCACGAGGTTCACCGTGACGCCGCAGTGAGCGTGGCGACGTTGTGGCCCGCCCGGGAGGGGACCGTTGACTCTCCCCGTGGCGGGCTGCAGGGCGCAGACTGGTGATGCGATAGAAGGAGGTCTCATGGAACATGGGCCGCTCGGAATTCACATCACCACCACGCTTCCATTCGAAGAGGCTGAGCGCGCGGTGACGGAGGCGCTCAAAGCGGAGGGCTTCGGTGTCCTCACGCGTATCGATGTCACCGCCACGCTTGCGGCGAAGATTGGCGCAACCATCGAGCCGTACGTGATCCTCGGTGCATGCAATCCGGGTCTCGCACACCAGGCGCTGAGCGTCTGGCGCGGATTCGGGTTGTTGATGCCGTGCAACGTGCTGGTACAGGACGCCGGAGCGCACCGCGTCGTCCAGGCGTTCGATCCCATGTCGATTGAGCAGGCGAGCGCCTTCCCCGATATCGAACCGATCGCACGACAGATTCGGGAATCGATGTCACGTGCGCTTGAAGCGGTGGAGGCGGCGCCCGCCTGAGCAGGGTGTTCGACGGGAGAAGTCTGTCCTTAATAGTACGAACTGATTTGATAGGTTTGTGATGTCTTCCGACGTGCGTTCCTGTGAGCGGGTGGGTACCATCGAGGCGGACCCAGGCGGGCAATCAACAGGAAGGCTGAGGGGAATGCCGAAGTTCCAGAAACTGGATCCGGGTCAGGTTGTGCTCGGCCGAGGACGGTCGAACGCGCTCAAGCGGCGGCCCTTTGTCGATGCGATTCGAGCCAGTCAGGCCGGGCGAATTGAGCTCGAGCGCGGCGAAGACGCGGAAGCGACGAAGCGGCTACTCCGCCAGGCCTCTCGTGAGGCAGCGATCAAGGTGCGCTCCTCGTGGGAGGATGACTCGCATCGTGCGCTGTTGTGGAAGCGGGTGGGTGCCTAGCACCGACCTCGTGCGGGATGCCTTAGGCAAGCGCCTCGCATCGTCAGAGATGCTCGAAGGTTCGCCGGTTCTCGTGGGAGACTTCCCGCGGTGGCCGGCGAACCTCGTTTCACGGTGGGTGCGCATCTTCGGACAGGCGGCGCGTCCGCACAGGGCGCCACCAAAGATCGGGGTTTCCCCTTACATAAGAACCGAACAACCGGTGTGGCGGTGCGTTTCACTGGTAATACCGGCTCCCCGCAACGGAGGGAGGGACCCGTGCGAACGGCACAACCGGCCCTGGCCGACGAATTACGTGACGGTCTGCTGCAGGACCTGCTGGCGTCCAGTTTGCTGCTGGAATATGCCCGCCGCTCGCTGCCGATCGATGGCGATCAGGAGTCTGAGGCGATGCTGACGGCGGCCGCCGCCGCGCTCCACGAGGACATCGAGCGTGTGCGCCGACTGATCACGCGCCTGCAAGGGCACGAAGCGGCCTGACCCTCAGCGGACGGCCGTCAGCGCCTCTAGCACCTCCGCCTTCAGTTCGCTGAACCGCACCGAGGTGCTGTCCAGCGCCGCGCGCGGGCGGGGCAGATCCACGTCGACGCGCCGGACGATGCGACCGGGCCGGCCGGACATCACGAACACCGTGTCTGAGAGCGTGATCGCCTCGTCGATGTCGTGCGTGACCAGCAAGACGGTCCTGCCATCCTGGCGCCACACCTCCTGCAGCCACTCCTGCATCTCCCGGCGCGTGAGGGCGTCCAGCGCGCCGAATGGTTCATCCAGCAGCAGCACCTCGCGGGGGGCAAGGAAGGTGCGGAGCAGCGCCAGGCGCTGCCGCATACCGCCGGAGAGTTGCCCCGGCCACGCGCGCTCGAACCCTTCGAGGCCAAAGCGTGCCATCAGGCCCCGCGCCTGCACCTCAGCGTCCGCGCGCGGAACGCCGGCGAGCTCCGCGCCGAGTACCGCGTTACCCAGCGCGCGCCGCCACGGCAGCAGCAGGTCACGTTGCGGCATGTATGCCGCAAGTGCGGTGACCCCCACGGCGTCCTGTCCCTGCAGATCCGCCCAACCCTCATCGGGTCGGGCGAGGCCGGCGAGGACGCGCAGCAGCGTGCTCTTCCCGCACCCGCTGGGCCCCACCAGGCTGGCGAACTGTCCGCGCTCCACCTGAAGCGAGGCCCCGGTCAGCGCGGCAACCGGAGGCGGCCCGACATAGGTCAGGCTCACACCGCGCACATCGATGGCTGGCGTTTCCTGCACGGTGTCGAACCTACTGGGCCGGCAAGAACTCGTTGGTGAACGCGGCCGCAGGATCCACCTCGCGCTCCAGCAGGCCAGATTCGCGCAAGAACGCCTCGAACCGCGTCCACACGTTGACCGACTGCACGCCCCACCCCGCGCCGTCCGAGGCGTACCGGGTGGCGTGGTAGGTGGCGCTCGCGCGAACCAGCGTCTCGTCGAGCTCGGGGGCCTGCAGCAGCAGCAGCGTGGCCGCCTGCTCCGGGTCCTCGATCGCCACCGCGTAGCCTCGTGCCGTCGCAGCCAGGAACGCGCGCACGAGTTCCGGGCGCTCATCGAGCGTCCGCTGGTTCGCGATGATCGTCGGCGTGTACCAGTCCGGGATGCAGTCGAGGTAGTCGATGAACGCCACCGACGTCATCGCCTTGCCTTCGACTTCGGTCGCGCGGAGCACGTCCCAGCCCTCGAACACCCAGACGACGTCGAAGCGTCCCTGCTCCATCCCCGCGAGGTAGTCGATGTTGCCGACTTCGACGAAGGTCACCGCACTCGGGTCACCGCCATCGCAGGCGACGAGCTCGTTGAGCAGCTGCTGCTCAAGCGGGCCGCCCCAGCCGCCGTACGTCTTGCCCTCGAAGTCGCGCGGTCGCGTGATGCCGCTGGATGCGAGCGCCATCATGCTGGAGTCGTTGTGGGGCAACAGGGTCGCGATTGAGACCACCTCCGCCCCCGCGGCGCGCGCGGGGAGGATCGACTCCGCCTGGGAGATGCCGAAGTCGGCCGCACCGGAGGCGACGACCTGATCCGCCGTGGCTGCCGCTGGCTCCACGATCTGGAGATCGATGCCCACCTCGCGGTACCAGCCGTTCGCCTGTGCCACATAGATGCCCGCGTGGTGGTTGTTTGGCGTCCAGTTCAGCATCAGCGTCACTGTGGTGAGCGCCTCGGCGGTTGGTGCGCCCTCGTCCGCTGCATCGCCGTCACAGGCGGCGAGCAGCATTGAGGTGAGCGCGAGCCCGCCGAGGGCTACCGCCAGACGGAACCGGGCGCGTGTCACGTTGATCATCAAACTCCCCTTTCGGTCCGTTCCCGGCCGGCGTGCTGCCACGGCATCGCGAGCCGCGCCAGCAGGTGGACGGCCGCAAAGAGCGCAATGCTGACGGCGGCGATCACGATCACCGCCACGAAGACCTGATCGACGCGGAACGCTCGCTGCGACCGTGCGATGAACAGCCCGAGGCCGCTACTGGCCCCGACCCACTCGCCGATCACGGCACCGAGGACGGCGTAGGCCGCACTGATCTGGAGCCCTGCGAAGAAGGCCGGCACGGCTGATGGAATGAGAATGGTGCGCAGCACCTGCCATCGGCCCGCGCCCAGGCTTCGCGCCAGTTCGACCAGGTCACGGTCCGCACGGAGCAGACCGTCGGTGGTACTCACCACGATCGGGAAGAAGCCGATCAGGGCGACGATGAGCACCTTCGGCATGATCCCGAAGCCGAACCAGACGGCCAGCAGCGGCGCCAGCACCACCATCGGGATGTTCTGGGAGATCACGAGCAGCGGGTACAGGGCCCGTCGTGAGGGCACTGAGGCGGCCAGGAGGCCAGCGATCCCGACGCCCGAAGCGCAGGCGATGAACAGGCCGGCCAGCGCCTCGGTCATGGTGGTGCGGATATGGCCGGGCAGGACACCGCGCGTCTCCAGGAACGCGTCCCACACGCGGCTGGGCGCCGGGACCAGGTAGGGCGCCACGTCCAGCGCGCGCACCGTCACCTCCCACACCACCAGGACGGTGAGGAGGAACGCGAGCGCCGGCAGGGCCTCGCCTGCGCGACCACGGAGCGCCCGACCAGCGTGGGTCACGCGCGGAACTTGCCGGTGAGCGAGCCGATCGTGGGCTGCGCGGCCGGATTGGCATGCTCGGCAAACTTCACGACCGTCACCACGCTGCGCGCGCCGGCGTTCAGACAGGCTTCATGGACGCGCCGTGCGACCTCCCAGCAGGTCTCCGGGTCACCCTCGAACGTCGTGCCGAGCGCGTCGACCTCGAAGGTGAGGCCGGAGCGCTCGATGACGGCGATCGCCGCTTCCACGTGCAGGTAGGGCTGGTCAGCGGTGCCGGGCGGGTTCGGCAGGCACTCGATCTCCACGATCATGCGATGGCTCCTGGGCGTGTGCGCCCGGAACGCCGCGCAGGAGCCTGCCTGTCGGTGGCGTCGTCTGGTGACGGGGTGAGGCTGTCGTGGAGCCCGGATGGGGCTTCGTCATCACTCGTTCCGCTTCCCTACGCTCGCATTACCGAGGTCAGGTTCCGGGGTAGTCCTTGCGGATCTCAGCCTTACGGCCCCCCCAGCGGCGCACCGGGTCTCCGGTGGTCGACATCGCAAACGGTACGGGTGGCGTGGTGCGCCGTCAATGAAGGCTCCGCGGTACCTACTGGTCGGCGATCGCGGTGGCGGATGGCTCGGTGGGGATGGTGAAGATCGCCGTGGTGCCGCGGTGGCCGTCGCTCTCCACGCGAATCCGACCACCGTGCATCTCCACGATCAGCCGCGCGATCGGCAGACCCAGGCCGGTTCCCTGCGCGGCGCGGGAGGCAGCGCGCGTCCGGTAGAACTTCTCGAACACCTGCTCTCGTTCGTCCGGTGGAATGCCGATCCCTTCGTCGGCTACGCGCACGGTGACCTCGCCGGCCTCGCGGGTGGCGGTGACGCGCACGTTGCCGCCGGCCCGGCTGAACTTCACGGCGTTCTGGATGAGGTTCTCCAGCACCTGCCGGAGGCGCCCGCTATCAGCCCAGGCGATGGCGTCGTCGGACGCGTCGACGACCACGGTCACATCCGCCGCGATCGCGGCGGGGCGCAGGTCCTCCACGACGCGCTGGCAGGCCAGCGCAAGATCGACCTCTTCAAGGTCGAGGTGCACGCGGCCGCTTTCGAGCGAAGTGAGGTCCAGCAGGTCGTTCACGATGTGGCGGAGCCGCTCGACGTTGCGACCCAGCAACGTCACCATCCGCTGTTGCACGTCCGTCAGGTCTCCGGCATCACCGGAGTCGAACAGATCGACCGTCGCGCGAATTGCCGTCAGAGGCGTACGCAACTCGTGGCTGACGGTCGCCACAATGTCTCGCTTGAGCCGCTCTACGTTCAGGATCTCGGTGATATCGCGCAACACGGCGACGGAGGCGCGCATCTGGCGCGCGCCTGCATTGGTGCCGTATGACACCGCAACGGTGCGCCCGTCCATCTCCAGGAGCTGGGGGACATCTGAGGATGCTGCGAGGGCCGATGACAGTCCCGGCAACAGGTCGGGCAGCGACCGTCCAACAACTTGCGCGGGCGGCACGCCCAGCAACAGCGCGGCGGCCGGGTTGCAGACGGTGCACACGCCTTTTGCGTTGAAGGCGAGCAGTCCATCGCTCATGGCAGACAGCGCGGTCTCGGCGAGGTTCTGCTGATCGGAGGCGAGACTGGTCAGGCGCTCCTGTTCGACGACGGCGTGCGACAGGCGGTCGAGCATCACGTTCACCCCGTCCGCGACGCGCGCGATCTCATCTTTGCCCTCGACGGTGACGTGATCTGCCGCGCCCCGTCCGACGACCTCCATCTCACGTCGCAGGCGCACCATCGGCTGCACCAGCCAGCGCTCGATCCCGGTGAGGATGGCCGCCACCAGCAGCACGCCCATCCCACCGACAGCGATCATCGAGAGCGTGATGGCCTGACGGCTGAGCTCGGCCGTGTTATGTACCTGCTCGGTACGCACCATGAACGCCGGTTCGTCGCCCAGGTCGTACGCCAACCCATACCCGACGTAGCCGTCGTCACCGGGACGGGCGATCGCGCGCCCGCTGCCGTCGAGCAGTGGCTCAAGGTCGGCGGGTATCTCGCTGCCAACTACGATGCTGAGCGTGAGCGGTGTGGCGAGGTTGCGTACGAGCCGGGCACCGAACTCGTCGCTGATCCAGCGTCCCATGAGGAGGAACCCTCGCGGCTCCCCCGATTCGTCGTTCCGCAGAATTGCACGGGCGGAGATCAACATCGGGCCGTCTGGTAGGCGGTAGATGCCGGTGACTGCGGTCTCAGCCATCGCGCGCCGCAACAACTCGCGTCGGGCATCGTCGTGGTCCGAGAGGCCCGGGGTGGGCTCGTATGCGCCGTCATGCGAAAGCGTCTGGCTGAAGACTGTGGCACCCAACTCATCCACGATGAGAAACGCATCGATCTCCAGCGCCTCGACCAGGTCCGGGATGACATTCCGGTCGAGGTACTCGCCCGAGCGCGATTCCATGAAGTCGTACGTGTCGGTCCACGAAGACCAGTCGCGGGTCAGTACATCGAGCGCGTCGCGCTCGACCTCGATCGCGTTCAGGACGCGCAATACGTCCCGATGAACCTCTACCCGTTCCGCTTCGTCGAGCTGCGAGGACACGGCGAAACGGTCGAACGCCGCAATCGCGCCGAGCCCGAGGACGGTGCACCCAACGACGATGATGATCGCGCGCACGCGCAGAGACATCGTTGCCTGCCGATCGTTGCCGCAAGCACAGGGTAGGCGTGTCCTCGGCGCTTGTCCCGGCTAGAACTCGATGCCGGGCTGGGCGCGGATGCCCTGCTCCCGGAACGGGTGCTTGATCAACCGCATCTCGGTCACCAGGTCAGCGAACTCCACCAGCGCCTCTGGCGCGTAGCGGCCGGTGATCACGAGGTGGAGCATGGGCGGGCGGTGCTCTCGCAGCCACCCCAGCACCTCCGCCGTCTCCAGCCATCCGTAGTGGAGCGGGTAGGTGAACTCGTCCAGGACCAGGAGGTCGAACGTGCCCTCGGTGATGTGCTGCTGGGCACGCGCCCAGCCGGCGCGCGCCATCTCGGCCGACTGATCGAGGTCCTTGCTCTTCCAGGTCCAGCCGTCGCCGGCGCCTTCCACGTGAATACCGGCATCGCGCGCGGCGCGGATCTCGCCGAAGCGCGCCGTGTCCGGCTTGATGAACTGCACGACACCGACGCGCATCCCGCGCCCGCGGGCGCGGAACGCCATGCCGAACGCGGCCGTGGTCTTCCCCTTGCCGTCCCCGGTATGGACGATGACCAGCCCCTGCTTTCGCTTGGCGGCGCGCACCTCCTGCCGGTATGCCTCTGCCTCGTCGGTGGAGCCGGGCCCTTGCTGCGTCATCGCCGCGCCTCCTCCAGCATCGTGCGCAACCGCCCGATGTCGATCGCCCCGCGCACCACGTCCGCGAGCCGGTCGAACGCCGCCTCGCGCTCCGCGGCGCTCTCGATGTCTGCTCCGTCCGCGGTGCGCCCGAGCGCGCTCAGCAGCGCCCGGCGGAGGCCATCGTTGTGCAGCAGGCCGTGGAGGTACGTCCCTGCGACGCGCCCGTCGGCCGACACGGCGCCGTCCTCGTGGCCGTCGAGCGTGAGGAGCGCGGTCGCCGAGCCGTGCGTGCGGCCCATGTGGATCTCGTACCCGCGCACCTCCAGGCCGCTGGCAGCGGCCCACATGCCCTCGGTCGGACGCACCACCCCGGCTACGCGGCGTGTCTCCTTCGCCGCCGTGAACTCAGTCGTCACCGGCAGCAGCCCGAGGCCCGCGACCTCCGTGCCGGGTACCGCCTCCACGCCCTCGCGGTCGATCAGGAGTTCGCCGAGCATCTGGTAGCCGCCGCAGATGCCGAGGACGCGCGCCCCCGCCTCGGCACGCGCGTGGATCGCGACATCTAGGCGCTGTGCGCGCAGCCAGGCGAGATCCGCCACGGTCGCCTTCGTTCCCGGGATCACGATCAGGTCGGGTGTACCGATCTCCTGTGCGGACTCCAACCAGCGCACGCGCACGCCGGGTTCCGAAAGCAGCGGGTCGATGTCGTCGAAGTTGGCGATGCGTGGCAGGCGGATCACCGCCACGTCCACCTCGTGCGCGCCGGAGGTGCTCCCACGAGCGCCGCGCTCCAGCGACTGCGCGTCCTCATCGGCGACGCCGAGGCGCTCGATCCACGGGACGATGCCCAGCACCGGCACGCCACCGCGCTCCTCGACGACATCGATGGCAGGCTGGAGCAGCGATGGGTCGCCGCGGAAGCGGTTGATCACCAGCCCTCCGACCAGCGCGCGATCGTCGGCGTACATCAGGTCGAGCGTGCCGAGGAAGTGCGCGAACACGCCGCCTCGGTCGATGTCGCCGACGAGGAGCGTCACGGCGTTGGTATGGCGCGCGACGCGCATGTTCACGATGTCGCCGGCCTGCAGGTTCGGCTCCGCCGGGCTCCCTGCGCCCTCCACGATCACCAGTTCGTACTGCTCGCGCAGGGTGGCGAGTGCGCGCTCCACGTGGGGCCAGAGGTCGCGCTTCCGCTCGAGGAAGTCGACGCTTCGCAGCAGGCCGGCCGGGCGGCCGTCCAGCACCAGTTGCGAAGTGCGGTCGCCCTGCGGCTTCAGCAGTACCGGATTCATCTCGACGGTGGGCTCGATGCGCGCCGCCGCCGCCTGCTCCGCCTGCGCGCGGCCGATCTCCAGACCGTCCGCGGTGACGGCGGCGTTGTTGGACATGTTCTGTGCTTTGAACGGCGTCACGCGGACACCGAGGTCCGCAAAGATGCGGCAGAGCGCCGTCACCAGCACGGACTTACCCACGGAGGAGGCCGTCCCCACCACCATCAGCACCGGCGCCGTCATCGCGCACCCCTCGCCACCGCGCCGATGGCGGCGACGAGCGCCTCGAGGTGGGCCTCCGCCGGGACGGCGATGCGGATGTGGCCGGGGAGGCCAAACGACGTGCAGTCGCGTACGGCGAAGCCGCGTTGGAGCAGCGCCCCACGCACGAGGCGGGCGTCTCCGACCTCCACGAGCAGGAAGTTCGCCTCGGCCTGAGTGACCGCCCAGCCCGCCGCCTCGCATACCGCGCGCAGCCGCTCGCGACGTGCGGAGAGGCCATCGAGCAGGGCGATGCGCTCGGCGCGCTGTACCACGGCGACGGCACCGGCGGCCTGCGCGGCGGCATCCACCGACCACGAGGGCTGTAGTGCCGCCAGCCGCGCGATCACCTCGGGCGCAGCGACGATGTAGCCGAGGCGCAAGCCGGGCACGGCGTGCAGTTTCGTCATGGAGTGCACGACCACCACGCGCTCGCCCAGCCGCACGAGGTCATCCGGGTTCCATGCGTCGGTGACGAAGTCGGAGTAGGCCGCGTCGAGTAGCAGCAGGGGTGCCCGTCCAGCAAGAGCACTGACGGCCTCCCGCGGTACGTAGCGGCCGGTCGGGTTGTTTGGGTTGCAGAGGACCGTCAGGGCCGCCTCGGCGATTCGAGGGTCTTCAAGCGGCGGGTCGAAGTCGGGCGGGACCGCGCACACCTCCACCGGCGCGGCACCCGCAGCGCGCGCGGCGGCGGCGTACTCGCCGAACGTGGGGCCGACGATCGCGCAGGTGTCGCCCGCACGGAGGTAAGCGTGCGCCACGAGGTGGATCGCGGCGGTCGCGCCGGGCGTCACCAGTAAGCACGACGGGTCGATGCCGCTCGCCCGTGCGATCGCGTCGCGCAGCGGGGCGGCGTCGGGCGGCGGGTAGCGGTCGAGCGCTGCCTCCC
>JAQCKI010000105.1 GCA_027592645.1 Chloroflexota bacterium
GCATCGCGCACGCCTCGCAGCAACTCGTCGGCTGTGAGCCACGTCGCCGCGATGCCGGCGGCGCACGCGAGCGCGATCAGCAGCGCGCCCCGGTAGGGGTGCTCCCGCCGCGCCCGAGGGCGCATGGCGGCGAGGCTCGGCTGCGCGTCCTCGTCGGGCGTCTCGGGAACCAGGAATTCCGGGCGCGGCGCCATGCTTGGACGGTACGGCTCAGCAAAGTCGTCGAGGTCGTCGTAGGCGTCTTCGACGTCAGCGGCGCGCGAGCGAAGGCGGGGGAGGAGGGCCATGGGCGGGATCGCTTCCGGGCCGGCTTCCGCGCCGGCCGTCACGTTCCCCACCCGATGTGAACAGCTGCCCGAGGCGAGGCGGGCTACCGAGCACCATCGTACGATGCCCGCGCATGATCGTGGACATTCACACCCACATCTTTCCGCCCGCCCTGATCCAGGCGCGCTCCCGCCTGGCCGAGCGCGACCCTGCCTTCGCGGAGATCTACGCCGACCCGAAGGCGAAGATGGCGACCGCCGGCGACCTGCTCGACTCGATGGCGGAGGCGGGTGTGGATGCATCGGTCGCGTGCGGGTTCTGGTGGGGCGACGCCGCCGTGGCCGCCGATCACGCCGCCTACCTCGTGGAGTCGGCCGCGGGCTCCGGCGGACGGATCATCGCGTTCGTCTCCGGCGCACCCATGCCCGGTGCCGCCGGCGTCGGCGAGGTGCGCGAGCGCGATCCTGCCCACATCGAGGCCGGCGCACTCCCGCTGCTCGTGCACGCCTCGGAGGAGGCGGGACACCAGTACCGCGGCAAGGCAGGTGGCCTCTCGCCAGGCGGCATCTGGACGCTGCTCCAGGATCAGCCGCAGGCGCGCGTGATCGCCGCCCACTGGGGCGGCGGCATGCCGTTCCTGGCGCTGATGCCGGAGGTGCGCGCGCTGATCGATGACGGCCGGCTGATCTTCGATACCGCCGCCACCGCTTACCTCTACTCCGCGGACGCGTACCGCCTCGGCTTCGCGCTCGCCGGACCGGGTGGCGTCGCATGGGGCTCCGACTTCCCGCTGCGGTCGCAGTCGCGCGACCGCGCGGAGGTGGAGGCGGCCCTGCCGGATGCCGCCCAGCGCGCCGCTGTGCTCGGCGAGAACGCCGCGCGTTTCCTCGGGATCGTCGCGCCGGGTGCGCCTCGGGCGTAACGATTGGCGTGGGTGATCGTGCGCACGCGCACGATGTTGACGGCCTCGATTGCGCGGGCGTAGGTTGGCTGTAACCAGACCTTCCAGAGGACAGGAGCGTCCGATGGATCACCCAGGTTCGGGTCACACTCCCCAGTGAACGCCGCGGTCGTCCGCGGCGTTTGTCGTTTCCATGGGTAGTGATAGGAGGAGCGGGCATGCAGTCAGGGATGATCGGCAAGATCGACAAGGCGCACCGGTACGCACAGGAGCGGGATCGCTTCGAGATCCAGGAACTCTCCGTGCGCGTCCACGGCGACAATGGTGATCACGTGGTCACCTATGCCGCCGGCCACTGGCAATGCGAGTGCGATTTCTTCCGATCAAACGATGCGTGCGCCCACACCATGGCGCTGGAACTCGTCACGCAGGGGATGGCCAGACCGGCCGTCGCTGCCTGACTTCCGCACAGCACACGAACTGCACGAGGCCGGGCACACGCCCGGCCTCATTGCTTGTGTCGCATGCGTCGATGCCGCAGCGTGCTGCCGCTACTGCCCCTGCGAGATGAACAGTGTCACGATGTCGCCCGGCTCCAGCGATGCTCCCGCATCTGGCTGCTGCCCGAACACCGTCCCCACCGGCGCCGCGTTCGCCGCTCCCACGATCAGGGGCGTCGCGCCGATCTGCGTCAGTACCCGTTCCGCCTCGGCCTGGGTGACACCGAGGAAGTCTGGCGTCTCGCCCTCGTCGAATGGCGGCACCGTCGGCGCGACCACGGGCACGCCCGGGGTGCCGGTCGCGCCCGTCGGCCCGGTCGCTCCCGTGGCCCCAGTGGCCGTGGTCGTCGGGAGGCCGTCGTTCCCTTCGCCGCCGAGGCGAGGCAGCACGAGTACGGCGATCACCACCAGCAACAGCACCGCGACCACGCCGGCGGTCGTCGTCGCGTTGAGCGCGGGCAGCGGCGGCAGCGTGGGCGGGGCCGTGCGGCGCATGCCGGGCATCGGCTCCAGCCCGGCCGGGCGGGGGAGGTCGGACGGGATCGCCTGGACTGCCTCTTCCGGGTCAAGCCCCAGGTGGCGCGCGTACGAGCGCATGAAGCCGCGCGCGTAGACCGGGGCCGGGATCACGTCGTAGCGCGCCGCCTCCAGCGCCTCCAGGTAGAGACGGTTGATCCGGGTCGTCTGCTCCACCTCGCCGAGCGTCAGGCCCAGCGCGAGCCGGCGGTCACGCAGGACGTGCCCCATCTCGCGGGCGCGGTCGCCACGCTCCGTGGAGGCGGCCGCAGCCGCGGCGTCACGCGCATCGCGCTTCGGGCGGGCGATCCGGTCGGTCCACTTCATACGCGGCGCTGTGGGCGCCTACGCCCGATCCACGCCGGGGAAGTGGACCAGCGACTTCAGGCCGTCCAGCGCCAGCCGGGCGGTATACGCCTCCGGCGCGTGCTCAATGCCGTACCGGTTTGTCACCACCTCGTCCATGTGTGGCACCTGGCCCATCAGGTGGGTGGTGCGCCGGTACTGGTCAGTCGTCGCGTTCTGGCTGCCGGTCAGGATCACCTCGCCGTAGTGCACCAGGTTCGGGTCGAACGGCACCGGCGGCGCGCCCTTCGCGAAGCCGGCGAACAGGTTCACCACCCCCTGAGGGCGCACGAAGGAGAGCGCCGGTGACACCATCTCGCCGAGGCCGACCGAGACGATGACGGCGTCCGCGCCGTCGCCGGTCGCTGCCATCACCGCGCCGCGCACGTCATCGGTCGCCGGGTCCAGCACGAGGTCCGCGCCCCACCGTTGTGCGATGGCGCGCCGCTCCGCGATCGGCTCGCTGACGATGATCGGCCCGGCGCCCAGCGCTCGGCCCAGCAGCAGGTGCAGCATCCCCATCGGCCCCGCGCCCATGATCACCATCGAGGCCCCCGCACCCACCTCGCACAGTTCGAGCGAGGCGAGCGTGCAGGCCGCCGGCTCCGTGATCGCCGCCAGGTCCAGCGGCAGCGCGTCCGGCACCGGGATCACGTGCCCGGACGACACCAGGCTGGCCGGCACGATCACGTGCTCCGCGAAGCCGCCATCCAGGTCGTAGCCCAGCGTCTTGCGCTCGACGCAGCGGTTGCGTCGCCCCAGCAGGCAGTAGCGGCAGCGGTTGCACGCGACGATCGGGCAGAGGATGACGCGGTCGCCCTCCGCCACCCCGGTCACACCCGCGCCCACCTGGTCCACGATCCCGGCGACCTCGTGCCCCGGCACCACGCCCGGCGCGGCGTACTTCTCGCCTCGGTACACCCGCACGTCCGAGGCGCAGAGCGAGGTCGCCGCGACGCGCAGCCGCACCTCGCCCGCCGTGGCAGTGGGCGTCGGGCGGTCTTCGACCGTGACCTGGCCGGGGGCGTGGAAGATCGTGGCGCGCATGACGGACCTCGGAGGCATCAGCGGGGCGGGGCGGCAAGAGGCCGTGCGGGCAGTATCGCAGCCTCGGGCCGCTCATGGGCACCGCGTGGCCATCGGGGGCGTGAGGAGTGGCCGGTGGCGGACACGGCAACGCCCCCGCGAATCCGCGGGGGCGTGCGTGGTCTGGCCGAGGGGCCTCGGGCGGCTACTTCGAGAGCGAAGCGGCCTTCAACTGGTGCGCCAGCCGCGACTTGCGGCGGGAGGCGGCGTTGGGGTGAATGATGTTGCGGCGCGCGGCGCGATCCAGCGCGGAGGCGGCGGCGCGCACCAGTTCGCCAGCGTCATCGCTGCCGGTGCGGATCGCCGTGCGGGCGTCACGCAGCGCGCGCGCGGCGCGGGTGCGGAAGGGCTTGTTGGCTTCGGCGCGCTTGATCGCCTGGCGGACGCGCTTACGAGCCTGTACGGAGTTGGCCATCAAAATCCTCCTGAAAGACGGACGATCATCGTAAGACGCTGAGCCGAGTAGCGTCCAACCTCTCCGAGGTGGGGGGCGGGGACTCATCTCAGGCGCGCGTGTAGTCCGACTGGACCGCGAGCGCCTCCAGGCCGCCCATGCTGGCGGGGAGGATGTTGAACATCCGCAGCTGGAAGCCGGCGGCCTGCGCCTCGATCTCGATGCGCCAGCCCCACGGCTCGCCCTCCGGGAGGCTGTAGGTGCCCGCGGCGGCGACCACCGGGCCGCGCACGGCGGCGCCCTGCAGGTCCATCAACTTCGTGCTCATGTGGAACGAGTCGCACCACGCCATGTGGACGCCTTCGGTCTCGTCGACCGAGACCACCATGTGCCCGTCGTGCGGCGCGCCTTCGTACGACCAGGTGTAGTCCACCGTGACGAGCTGGCCGCCCGCGACGGTGCCCAGGGTCGCCGTTGTCTCGCACTCAGTCGCGGGCGTGTCCGGGCGGAACCACAGTGAACTGTGGCCCTTCCACTGGCCGGTGAGTTGCTTGAGGTCGTCGAGGCTGGGCATGTGGTGATCGTACACCGGTGAGTGTCCGCGCCTCGCGGGCGTGCTGGTTTGCCGGGCGGCGCTGGCGGGCCGATCATGGGCGCATGACCCAGCCGGACCCGGGCCGAGACGAGCCGGGACGTCGCCCGCCCGATCCCACGGCACGGCCGCGTCCTCGCCCCGATGGTGAACCCTCCAGCGGGCGCGCCCGCTTCTTCCAGCGCGGACTCCGTGGCGGCGGCCGAGGGAGAGGCGTGGCGACGCTCGCCGGGGCGGCCAGCATGGTCGCCGCCGGCTTCATCCTCTCCCGCCTCCTCGGCCTCGTGCGGTCGGTGGTCATCGCGGACGCGTTCGGCACCGACCCGGAACTCTCCGCCTACTGGGTCGCGTTCCGGCTGCCGGACATGGTCTTCCAGCTGCTCGCCGGTGCGACGCTGTCCGCAGCGTTCATCCCGACCTTCAGCCGCGTGCTGCTCCGAGGCGGCGAGGAGGCCGGTTGGCAACTCGCCTCGAGCGTCCTGAACCTCGTCGCGATCGCCACATTCGTGCTCGCCGGGCTGGCGTGGCTCTTCGCACCAGTCGTGGTGCCGTGGCTCGCCCCCGGCCTCGGCGAGGCGACGGGCCGACAGGAGGAATTGCGCGCGCTCGCCGTCTCGCTCACGCGGCTGATGCTGATTTCACCGCTCTTCTTCGGGATCTCCGGGATGCTCACCGGCATCCTGAACGCCCGCCAGCACTTCGCCGCGCCGGCGCTGGCGCCGGTGATCTACAACCTCGGCATCATCTTTGGCGCGGTCGTGCTGGCGGGGCCGCTCGGTGTGGACGGCCTCGCGTGGGGCGTGGTGCTCGGCGCCGCCGGCCACCTCGCCGTGCAACTCCCCGCGCTCCGAGGCGTGGGGATGCGCTGGTCGCCCTCGTTCGGCCTGCGCTCCACGGCGGTCCACGATGTGCTGCGACTGATGGGGCCGCGCGTGATCGGGCTGGCGGCGGCGCAGGTCAACTTCCTCGTCATCATCTTCTTCGCCTCGTTCGTCTCGGATCAGGCGATCAGCGCGATGAACTACGCGTTCATGATGATGATGCTGCCGGTCGGCGTGATCGGCATGGCGATCTCCACGGCCGTCTTCCCGACGCTGGCGCAGCAGGGCGCGGCCGCCGACCCCGGCCCACTGCGCGCCTCGATCTCCCGGGCGTTGCGGCTGATCCTCTACCTCGCGATCCCCGCCTCGACGGGGCTGATCGTGCTCGCGACGCCGGCCGTGCGGCTGCTGCTGGAGCGCGGCGCGTTCGACGCGCGCTCGACCGAACTCGTCGTCGGCGCGCTGGTGGTTTACGGCGCTGGCATCTTTGCCCACAGTGGCGTGGAGATCCTCAGCCGCGGCTTCTATGCGCTCGCCGACACGCGCACCCCGGTCGCCGTCGCGATCGTCGCGATGGCGATGAACGTTGCTTTCGCGGCGCTGCTCGTCTCGCCGTTCGGCGTTCGGGGCCTCGCCGGGGCCGCCTCGCTCTCCGCGATCCTGGAGTTCGGGCTGCTGCTGAGGCTGCTCGATGTCCGCCTCGGCGGGCTGGAGCGCCGCGCACTGCGCCGCACGGTGGGTGGCACCGTGATCGGCAGCATCGTGATGGCGCAGGTGATGGTGATCGCGCTGCTCCTGCTCGCCGCCGCCGGCATCGAGGGCGCGCGATGGTGGGTGCCCGTCGCCCAGGTCGCGCTCGCGGGTGCCGCCGGTGCGCTCGCGTTCCTCGCGATCTCGTTCCGCCTCAACCGCGACGACGTCCGCACGGTCACCGGCCGCTTCACCCGCCGCGTCTAGCCGGTGGGACGCCCGAGGCAGGCGTTGCCGCCGATGTCCACCGACACCCCTCGCGGGCCGCCTCGACGCTGCTACACTGATCGTGCCCCAACTTCACAAGGGTGCACACCAACCGGGCGCGAACCGCGCCCGGCCGCCGCGTGTGTACCGGCCGGGGCGGCTGCGAAGGAGCATCCATGGCGTTCAATGACCGCGACTTGACCTGCCGCGACTGTGGCTCGTCGTTCGTCTTCACTTCCGGGGAGCAGG
>JAQCKI010000106.1 GCA_027592645.1 Chloroflexota bacterium
CGCCCGCCCGAGGCATGACGCTCGTGGTAGCCTCGCGCCGCGGCGTCCGCATCGTGGCGAACCGCCGCGACCAAGGAGGCTCCGATGGATCCAGTTGATGGCCTGGTGTTCAGCCGCGAGGGCGCCGTCGCCACCGTCCGCCTGAACCGCCCCGAACGCCTGAATGCGATCACGTTCGAAATGCTCGAGGGCATCACCGAGTTCGTCCGCGAGAACGGACGCGACGACGACATCCGCGTGATCGTGATCACCGGCACGGGGCGCGCGTTCTCCTCCGGCGACGACATTGTGAGCGGCATGGGCGACCGCCCGAGTCGCTACGGCGACCCGGTAGGGCTCTCCGCAAACCTGGGGCCGCACCACAACCTCGTGAAGACGCTGATGAGCGCGCCGAAGCCCGTGGTGGCGGCGCTGAACGGCCTCTGCCACGGCGCCGGCTGGGTCACGGCGCTCTCGTCTGACTTCCGTGTGGCGCGCGACGACATCGTGATCGGCGACATTCGCTCCGGCAAGGCGATCTTCGCCGGGCAGGGCGTGGGACTGCTGCTGCCGCGCCTCATCGGCCAGTCCCGCGCCATGGACCTGCTGATGACCGGCCGCGTGATCAATGCCACGGAGGCGGAGCGCTTCGGCATCCTCCAGCGCCTGTGGCCCGCCGACCAGTGGGAGACCGAACTGGGCGCGTTCATCGAGGAACTCGCCTCCGGCCCCACCAAGACCTATGCCGCGTGGAAATTGACCGTGAACCGCTCCGCGTTGGCGGAACTGGACGGTTTCACCGACTACGAGACCCGCCTGGCACAACTGGCCCGGAACACGGACGACGCAAAGGAAGGCGTGCAGGCCTTCCGCGAGAAGCGCCCGCCGAAGTTCATCGGCCGCTAGATCCGCGTCGGGCGGGCGTTGACCCAACCTCAACGTCCGCCCGACCTGTTCCTACGGGGACACCGTGCTACGGTCAGGACAGGTTCGACGCACCATCCCGAGGGGATGCGGCGCCGCACCCCTCAGATTCCTCTTCTTCTCGGCACGACGGCCCTGCTCGTGTGAAGCCCGGAAGAACGCCTGAGCGCCAGCCCGATGCTGGAACTCTGCCAGGTGCACCGGCCTCTGAGACACGCGAGCAGTGGAGACGCCCACCGTCGGTGGGGCGCTCCTCGATCCGTCGATCGCCCTCGCGGCGACCGGTGGCCCGATCACTGCATCCCACCGACTGACCCCTTGAGGGAGACCGCCGTTTTGGTAGCACTGACTGAGAAGACCGGGACCAACCCGGCTGCGGCGACGCTTGATGCGGACGCTGCGGTAAACACCACCTTTGAAGCCCTGGGTATCTCACAAGACCTGGTGTCCGCGCTGACCGCGCGCGGCATCACCTCGCCGTTCCCGGTGCAGGCACTGACCATCCCGGACGCGATGGCGGGACGCGATGTCTGCGGCATGGCCCAGACCGGCTCCGGCAAGACGCTCGCCTTCGGCCTGCCGATGCTGGAGCGCACGACCACCGCCCGCCGCCGCCGCCCGCACGCGGTGGTGCTGGTTCCCACGCGTGAACTCGCCAACCAGGTCACCGAAGAACTGGCCCCGCTGGCCGCTGCGCGCGGCCTCTGGCTGTGCGCGATCTACGGCGGCTCGTCGATGGTGCGCCAGATCCGTGCCCTCCACGCCGGCGTGGACATTGTGATCGCCACCCCCGGCCGGTTGAACGACCTGCTGGAGCGCGGCGAACTGACCATGGAGGCCATCTCCTTCGTCGTCCTCGATGAGGCCGACCAGATGGCGGACATGGGCTTCCTGCCGCAGATCAAGCGGATCCTGGACCAGGTGCCCGGCAAGCCGCAGACGCTGCTGTTCTCCGCCACGCTTGATGGCGTCGCTGGGGCGCTCGTGGAGCGTTACCAGGAGAACCCGGTGCGCCTGCAGGTGATCTCCAAGACCGCCACCGTGGACACGCTGAAGCAGCGCTTCATCGGCGTGGACTCCCGCGAGAAGCTGGACGTGGCCGCACGCATCCTGGCCAGCGCGAATCGCGCCGTGGTCTTCACGCGCACCACGCACGGCGCTGACCGCCTGGCGGAGGCGCTGGACACCCCGGGCCGCCGAGCGCTCCCGATCCACGGCCGCTGCAGCCAGAACCAGCGCGAGCGCACGCTCGCCCAGTTCTCCCGCGGCGACGCCAGCATCCTCGTGGCCACCAACGTGGCCGCGCGAGGGCTGCACGTGGACGGCGTGGACGTGGTCATGCACTTTGACCCGCCGGAGGATGGCAAGACCTACCTGCACCGCTCCGGCCGCACGGCCCGCGCCGGTGCGGACGGCATGGTGGTCACCCTGGTCATGAACGACCAGACCCGTGACGTGGTCCACCTCCAGCGCGAGGCTGGCGTGGACTTCGCCATTGTGCCGATGCGCACCGATGATGACCGGCTGTCTGACCTCGGTGCGTGGGATGCGCCTGCCGGCGCGCTACTCCCGGACAACTTCCGGGGTGGCGGTGGCAATGGCCGCCCCGCGCCGCGTGGTGGACGCCCGGGCTCTCGAGGCGGGCGACCGCAGAACTCCGGCTTCCGCCGGCGGTAACGCGAAACGCCGAGACCCATCGAAGGCCCGCCAAATCGGCGGGCCTTCGTGTTATGTCGTCCGCTGCCCCTTGAGTCGCGCGCGGTTCTGCCGAACATCAAGCATGGCGACTGTGATTCGGTGCGATGCGTGCGATGCCCCGCTAGGGCGCGAGGTCTCCGGGGCGACCCTGACGGCCGGGAGCATGGTGGCGGCCGCGCAGGGCGATCCGCGGTTCGTCCCGACCGAGCAACGCTTCGAGTACGTCCTCTGCCAGTCGTGCGCGGCCTGGCTGGACGCTGCTGCGGGCCGCCTGGCTACGGGCGCGGAGGCCCCACGATGATCCGCCCACGCTCCTGTGACTGCTGCCGCCGGCCCCTGGGCGACGACATCGTCCAGTTCGAGCGGACCGAGGGCGAGGTGGTATTCCTCTCGCACCAGCGCTGGACGATTGAGCCTCGTACCGCCGGGCTGCGCCTCTTCAACATCTGCCCCGACTGCGGTGACTACCTCGCACGGGCGATCCAGCACCTCCGTGAGGCCCTCGGGCTTGAGACCGCACGACCGGCCGAGCCCGAACGCGAGCGCCGCGCGGGCTAGCGCCGGCCCACGGCACTGATGCCCCCCACAACATTCGTTGACGCCCTGCACACCACGGGCGTACCTTCCGTGCGCCCGTGGGCCTGTGCCCTCGTGCGCTCAGCCAGGTTCTGTCGCCCTGCGCGACGCGATGAGGGGGTGTCGATTGCCCGACTACAACAAGCCCATCCCGATCCCGGATCCCATGACGAACAAGCCGTACTGGGACGGTGCCAAGGAGGGGAAGTTGATGCTCCCTCGTTGCACCGCATGTAACCGGTTCCACTTCTATCCGCGCATCGTCTGCCCGACCTGCGGCTCCCGCTCGATCGAGTGGACCGAGGCGACCGGCGAGGGCTACCTGCACACGTTTGCGGTGCAGCACCGCGCCAGCGGCGGGTGGGCGGAGGAAGCCCCCTTCGTCACGGCGTACATCGACCTGCGCGAAGGCGACCGAGTCTTCACGGTGCTGCGGGGCGTGGACCCCACCAAACCGGAAGACATCATGAAGAAGATCGGTGCGCTCTGCCGGATCGAATTCGACAAGGCGAGCGATGACGTCTCCGTGCCGTACTGGCGCGTGGTCGGCTAGGCAGAGGAGCACGGAACATGCCCAGTAACCCCTCGAAGTCCGCGGCCATTGTCGCGGCGGCTGAAGCCGATGAGATCGGCTACCTCTCCAGTCCGAAGACGGACATGATGCTCGGCATCGAGGCGATTCATAACGCCTGCCGTGAAGCCGGCATCAGCACGAAGGACATTGAAGGCATCGCCAACCCCGGCGGCGCCAACTCGTATGCGGAGTACCTGGGGATCGTCCCCAAGTGGGTGGACACCACCGCCGTCGGTGGCTGCTCCTTCCAGATCCACGTGGCGCACATGCTGGCGGCTGTGAACGCCGGCATGCTGGACATTGGCGTGGTGGTCAACGGCCAGGCGGGCTACTCCCGCCGCAACTTCCCGCGTGGTGCGGCTGGTGGCGGTGGTGGCGACGCGCTGGGGCCGGACGCGCAGTTCATGGCGCCGTACGGCGTGATGGGCGCGCCCTCCAACTACTCACACGCGATGACCCGGCACATGCACCAGTGGGGCTCCACCAAGGAGGACTTCGCTCAGATCGCCGTGAGCACCCGCGAGTGGGCGATGCTCAACCCGCGGGCGATCATGCACTCCAAGGACACGAACCCCAACGGTGGCGCGCTCACCGTGGATGACGTGCTGAACTCGCGCATCATCTCGTGGCCGCTGAACATCCTGGACATCTGCCTGGTCACCGACCACGGTGGAGCCGTGATCATCGCCTCGGAAGCCGCTGCCCGTTCGTTCCGCACCCCGCCGGTGTGGATCGCCGGCGCCGGTGAGGCGATCGGCCACGCGACGATGCTGGAGATGAAGGACTTCACCGCTACTTCCGCCGCCGCCTCGGCCGGCCGTGCCTACAAGATGGCCGGCATGGGCCCGGAGGACATGGAAATGGCGATGATCTACGACTCCTTCACCATCACCGTGGCGATCACCGCGGAGATGCTTGGCCTCACCAAGCGAGGCGAGGGCCCCAGCCTCTTCGCCGGTGGTCGGACCGCTCCCGGTGGCTCGTTCCCGGTGAACACCAACGGCGGCGGCCTGTCGTTCAACCACTCCGGTATGTACGGCATGCAGCTGCTGGTGGAGGCGTACCGCCAGTTGTCTCGCACCGCGGAGGACGGCATCCACGGCCTCGCCGGCAAGCAGACGGACGCGGACTCCTGCATTGTGAACGGCACCGGCGGCAGCCTGTCTGCCACCGGGACGCTGGTCCTCACGCGCTAGGACCTCGTCGCACCGCAACTCAGAGGGGCCTCGCCGGCAACGGCGGGGCCCCTCCCGCTTCACCGGGGGTGGCTGGCATACTGGCCGCATGGCTTCCCTCGATATCGCCGAGTTGATCCGCCAGGCCCCCGTGCGCCTTGCGCCGATGGCCTCGTACACCAACGTGCCGTTCCGGCGCGTCGCCCAGGCGTGCGGCAGCGGCTTCACCACCAACGAGGAGATTGATGCGGACGCGTTCCGCTACGACAACCAGCGGACGCTGCGCATGGCGCGTATGTCGCCCGAGGACGGCGTCGTTGCGATGCAGCTGCTCGGCTGCGACCCGGAGGCGATGACGCTGGCCGCGGTCCGGCTGGTGGAGGCGGGCGCCAGCATCATCGATGTGAACATGGGCTGCCCTGCGCCAAAGGTGACAAAGCGTGGCAAGGGCGCTGCGCTAATGCGCGACCTTGCCACGACGGCGACGCTGCTGAAGGCACTCCGCGCCGCCATCGACGTGCCGCTCACCATCAAGATCCGCGGCGGCTGGAGCGACGAGCACCTGAACGCCGTGGAGGTGGCGTGCATGGCGGAGGAGTGCGGCGTCGACGCCATCACCGTGCACCCGCGCACGCGCTCCCAGCAGTACACCGGCCACGCGCCGTGGGCGGTGATCGGCGAGGTGGTGCGCGCCGTCTCGATCCCGGTCACGGGCAACGGCGATGTCCACTCGATGGCGGAGGCGCGGCGGATGATGGACGAGACGGGCTGCGCCGGGGTGATGGTGGGCCGCGCCGCGCTCGGACGGCCGTGGCTGTTCGACGAGGCGCACGAGACGCTGTCGCCCGCGCGCCGCTTCGAGCGCGAACGCGCGGTCATCGAGCAGCACCTGGCGCTCATCGAGGCGACGATGCCGCCGCACGAGGCGCTACTCCAGACGAAGAAGCACCTGGCACTCTACGTCGCGGGACGCCCGGAGGCGCGACCATTGAAGGCGGCGATCTTCCTGGCGCGTGACCTGGCGGCCGTGCGCGGCCACTACGAGCAGGCGGTGGAGGGCTACGGCTCCGCCTGGATCCCGTTCCCGTACGTCGCCAGCAGGTAGTTCACCACGTCCCGCGCAGCCCGGGAGGACGCACTGGCACTGGAACCTGGCCCCATCGGCGTGATCGGCGCGGGCCGCCTCGGCTCGGCGTTGGCGGCTGCCATCGCCCAGGCCGGAATGTCGGTACGCGTCGCCGCGCGTCGCGAGGTGCCGGGGCGCTCTTGGCGCTCGATGGCGTCACCGCGGCCACCGCCACCGAGATCGTCGAGGGATGCGATCTGCTCTTCCTTCCTGTCCCAGACGGCGCGATCGAGGCGGTCGCAGGCTCGCTTCCGTGGCGGGCCGGACAGGCGGCGGTGCACTGCAGCGGGGCGCGCGGGCTCGACGCGCTTGACGCGTCCACCGCGCGAGGTGCGGTCGCCGGCTCCCTGCATCCACTGCAGACGTTCGCGGCCGGGCTGACCCCGCAGGAGGCCGCGGCGCTGTTCCGAGGCGTCACGTGCGGTGTGGAAGGCGCCGGTGCACTCGGCGAGCGGCTGGAGGGCCTCGTACGGGCGCTGGGGGCCACGCCCGTGCGCCTCGAGGGCGTGGATCGCGCCCGCTACCACGCCGCGGCGGTGCTGGCCTCCAACGATG
>JAQCKI010000008.1 GCA_027592645.1 Chloroflexota bacterium
CGCGACAGCATGGCCGGGGGGGGGCCGACGGCGCTGAACGCGGGCGAGCAGGACCTGATCCTGACGGTGTACGTGGTGTTCGACATCTCGCAGTAGCCTGTGCGACCCGGCAACCACACCAGAGGCCGCCCCATTGGGGCGGCCTCTTCGCATTGTCAGCAATGCCCCTCAAGCGAGCCGTAACCCGGTCGATACTCCCCAGGTCGGACAAGCGGATATGTCCTGGCAAAGGATGACTGCCGTATGCGGCGCGCACTTCCCACCCTGTTGCCCTGGACGCTGGTGCTCGCCGGCTCTACGGCCCTGTTCTTGATGCTCCAATGGCCCGAAGGCCTGGGCAGTGGCTTGATGTGGAAGCAGCCGGCCGGCCACTTCTGGGTGGTCAGCGTCGCCTCGATCACCTGCCTCGGCATCGCGCTGGTGGCGACCGTCGCCGCGATCCGCACGGCGAATGCGCGCGTGGTGCTGCTGGCGCTGTCGTTCCTCTCAATGGCAGGCGTGTTCTCGGTGCACGGACTCACCACGCCCGGCTTTTTCCTGGACGCCGCGAGCAGCCCCGCAGCCGTGGCTCCGCCGGTGGCGCTGGTCTCGACCGACTCTGACTACGGAGGGTCATCGCCGGGTCCGAACCCGGAGCAGGTCACACCTGCCCCCAGCGGACCGCCGCGGTACCTGATGGTGACCGGCTTCTCCGGGCGGCTGGCACTGGCGCTGGCGGCCCTCTTCCTGGCGGCGAGCGCGATCCCGTGGCCCGGCCGCGTGGAGCGCGCCCTCGTGCGCTGGCGTCGAGGCGTACTCGGCGGTGCCGTGGGGCTACTGGCGCTGTATGCGTGGCTGGCGCTGACCCAGCCGCAACTCGTGCCGGCCTGGCTGGTGCAGCGCGAGGCGTTCGCGTGGGGCACGCTGGCGCTGGTCACCGTCTGCGGCCTGGGCGCGGCGGTGCGTTTCATCATCGGCTATCGGCGGAGCGGCTTGACGATGTACGCCGCCGTGTCGCTGGGTGCGCTGATGCTGGTACAGGCCGCCTTCTCCGTTCACTTCGGCAGCACATGGTCTGGCACGTTCTGGCTCTACCACCTGCAACTGCTGGTCGGGTTCACGGCAGTGCTGTGGGGCGTGCTGGTGGCGTACTCGGAGGGCCGCGCCGTCCAGTCGTTCGAGGCACTGACCGTGACGGACGTGCTGCAGCAACTGCGGTCCGGCTACACCGAATCGATCGTCACGCTCTCCGCAGCACTGGAGGCGCGTGACGGCTACACCCTGGGTCACGGCGAACGCGTCGCGGCGCTGGCGGTGCTCATCGGGCAGGAGATGCGGCTGCCGGATCACCGGCTACGCGCGCTGACTGCGGGAGCGCTGTTGCACGATGTCGGGAAGATCGGCGTCCCGGACGCGGTGTTGCACAAGCCGTCATCGCTGGATGCCGACGAATACGACGTGATCAAGGAGCACCCGGCGCGTGGCGCCGAGATGCTGCGCGGTGCCTTCGGCCAGCGCATCGAGGCGCAGGTGATCCGCCACCACCACGAGCGGTGGGACGGCACGGGCTACCCGGACGGCCTCGCCGGCGAGGCGATCCCGCTGGAGGCGCGCATTGCCGCCGTCGCCGACGTGTACGACGCACTGCGGACCGACCGTGCCTACCGGCCCGCGTGGGGCCGTGACGACGCGCGCAAGGCGCTCTTCGCGGGGCGCGACAGCCACTTCGACCCGCGTTGCGTGGACGCGTTCGCGCAGGTCGTCGACCAGTGGGAGGGTCGCCACGGGGGCTCGGACGCCTACGCGGCACGGCGCATTTATGCGGCTTAGCGGGAACATCGCCAACGGCAGCATCGAGAGTGCGCCGTCCGTCGGCAGCCTCGGGCGGCTCGCAGTCTGGTTCGGCGGCGTGAACCTCGGCCTGACGGCGCTGGCCCTGGCGCTGCCGGGTGCGGAGGTCGCATCCGGGACGCTGCGGAGCATGGCGCTGTGGTGCGGGATCGGCGGCTAGCGCGCGATCTCCGCGACCGTGGCACTGGTCAACCGCACGAGGTCAGCGGGGGCCAGCACGATCTCCACGCCTCGACGCCCAGCGGAGACGTAGATCGTCTCCTGCGACATCGCGGAGGCATCCAGCACAGTGGCAAGACGTCGCTTCTGGCCGAGCGGACTGATGCCGCCGACCACATATCCGGTCGCGCGTTGCGCCTCGGCGGGATCAGCCATCTCCGCCTTGCGTGCGCCGAGCGCTACTGCGAGCGCCTTCAGATCCAGCCGCATGGCGACGGGTACGATGCCGACCGCCAGCCGCCCGTCCGCCTTGGCGACGAGCGTCTTGAACACGCGCTCCGGCTCCACGCCCAGCACCTCGGCGGCCTCGAGGCCGTAGGACTCCGCGGACGGGTCGTGTTCGTACTGGACGACGGTATAGGGGACGCCGGCGGCCTTCGCCGCATCCACGGCGGGGGTCACGCGATGCCAGCGACCAGGGCGTGCTGGTCCCAGTAGTGGGCGACCTTCGCGACGACCGTGATCACGCTCTTCACTTCGTCCTTCAGCGTGTAGGAGGGGTGCGCGGGCACCAGCAGGCGCCCATCCGCGTCCAGCCGGGCCTCCACGTTCTCCAGGATGATACAAGCGCACATCCACGCCGCCTGCCTCGAGGAGTGGCAGGAGACGGCGAGCCAGCCGGGCTCCGCTGACGGTTCGGCGAACAGCCCGGTGGTGAGGAAGATGCCGCGCCGGACCTCGGCGATGGCGTCCAGTTCCGGGTTCGCGGACGCGGCCTCGGCGTTCGTCACGGCGCGGATCGCGGTGTCCTCGCCCCGGTGGGAGGGGCCACCGAAGAGCGCGAGTTCGCAGAAGCCCTGCCAGATCGCACCCCAGTCCGGGCGGCCCTGCTGGTCATAGATGATGTCCGCCGCAGGCATGGGCACGTTCTTGGAGGCGAGCGGTTCGAGCACCTCGATCGGATCGTCGCCCGCCTGCGGCTCGATCGACATGCGGGCGAGCGCCGCGAGGTCTGGCCGCACCCACGCAAACTCGACCGGCTCACCGAGGTACGAGGCGAACGACTGGCCGAGGTCGCGCAGATCCTGGGTCGCCTCGAAGGGCAGCGTGTTCTCCGCGATCAGCATCAATCTCGCCATGGGCGGCCTCGATCCTCCCGACGACTCACCTGCGAATCGTCGCAATATCATGCCCCGGGGTACGCTGTCCGCGCCTTCACCGGGGAGCAATCCGTGCCGAACTACGACTTCCGTTGCGACGCCTGCACCGCCGAGTTCGAGGTCTCACGGCCGCTCTCTGCCGCGCGCGAACCGGCGCACTGTCCCGCGTGCGGCGAGCCTGCTCGGCGGGTGTTCTCGCCGCTGGCGGTGAACGGCGTCGCGGAGCAGCCCGGCCCGGCGAAGCGCGCGAAGCCGGGCGCCGGCGGCTGGTCGCACTTCGGCCACAGCCACGGCGTTGGCTCATCGGGCCACTCGCACGGGATGCCCGCGCCGAAGCCGCCCCCGCAGTAGCCGAGGCCGCTCGAACTCCTAGACGGCTGGCAGCGGGATCGGCTGGCCGGTCTGCGGGTCGCGCAGCATCAACATCGGAATCCCGAAGACACGCTCGAGCGTGGCCGTGTCGAGCACCGCTTCCGGCGCCCCATCGAACGCGACGCGGCCATCGGCGATGCCGATGACGCGGCTGGCGTAACGCGCGGCGAGGCTCAGGTCGTGCAGCACCGCGATCACCGTCAGCCCGTCGCGGTTGAGGCGCCGGAGCACGTCCATCACCTCCACCTGGTGGCGGAGGTCCAGGAACGTCGTCGGCTCGTCCAGCAGCAGCACCTGCGGCTGCTGTGCCAGCGTCAGCGCCAGCCACGCGCGCTGGCGCTCTCCGCCGGACAGGCCACGGATCGAGCGGTGGCGCAGGCCCTCCAGGTGCGTCGCGACGATCGCGGCCTCCACCGCGGCTGCATCCTCGGCGGTGGCGGGGCGGAGCATGCGGTGGTGCGGGGTGCGGCCGCGCCAGACCAGTTCCTCCACGACGAAGTCCAGGTCCATCGCCTGCATCTGCGGCAGGATCGCCAGCCGTCGTGCCACCTCGCGCGGGGCGAGGGCGTCGATGCGATCGCCGCCGAGCAGCACGTGGCCGGCGGACGGCTTCATCACGCGCGCGAGCCCACGGAGCAGCGTGCTCTTGCCGCCTGCGTTGGGGCCGACGATCACCGCGAACTCGCCCGACTCCACGGTCAGCGAGACATCGTGAATCACCTCGCGGCCGCGGTAGGCCAGCGTCAGCCCCTGCGCTTCCAGCCTCATGCGGGCCGCCTCATGCGCGGAACCTGAGCAGGTACAGCAGGAACGGTGCGCCCACAGCCGCGGTGAAGATACCCATGGGCAACTCGGACGGACGGATCACCAGCCGCGCGATCAGGTCGGCGGAGGTCACCAGGAGTGCCCCCGTCAGCGCGGAGGCGGGCACGAGGTAGCGGTGGTCGTCGCCCACGGTGAACCTCGCGAGGTGGGGAGAGACGAGGCCGACGAACGACACCAGTCCTGCGAGCGCGACCGCAAGGCCGGCAATCCCTCCGGCGAGCGAGAGCGCGAAGAAACGCGTGCGGTCCGCCATCACCCCCAGCCCGGCGGCCATGTCGTCGCCGAGCGCGAGGGCATTGAGGCGGCCCGACAGCACGAAGGCGAGCAGCACCGCGGGGATCATCAGCGGCGCGGCGGCGGTCGCCTCCTCCCAGCCGGAGCCATACAGGCCGCCCGCGAGGAAGCCGAGGCCAAGTTGCACGAACGTCCTTGATGAGGAGATCAGCGCAACGATCATCGCGCCGAAGAACGCGGCGAGGGCGACGCCGGCGAGCGTGAGGCGGATCGAGGAGACCACGCCCTGCCACGCGAGGAACAGGATGATTATCGCCCCACCGATGCCCCCCGCCGCGCCGACGCCGATCAGCAGCGCGATGGCCGTCCCGGGCACGATCACCAGCACCAGCGAGGTGGCCAGGCCGGCGGCGGCGGAGATGCCCAGGATCGTGGGATCTGCCAGTGGGTTGCGTGTGACCACCTGCAAGAGCGTCCCGGAGACCGCGAGGCTGGCGCCGACGATCATGCCGACCAGGAACCTCGGGAAGCGGATCTCCCAGATGACCGTGCGGGCGAACGTGTCGCCCCCGGGCCACAGCGCACGTAGCGCCTGCTCCGGCGCGAACTGCACGGCGCCCCACATGATGCTCGCGAGGCCCACGAGGAAGAGCAGCCCGGCGACCACCGCCGTGTACAGCGCGAAGCGGCGCAATCGCGCCGCACGCCATGAGCGGGCCCGGTGTGCACCGGGCCCGCTCATCGATCCGCCCGAAGGGGCGAGTTCCGTCATGGGTACAGGATTACTCCGCGGCGAGCGTCTCCGCCAGCACCCCGATGCCCTCCAGCACCCGCGGGCCCGGAGCACGCAGGAACAGCAGGAGGTCAATCTCGATGACCTTGTTGCCGGTCACGGCGGCCAGGCCACGGAACGGCGGGATCTGCGGGATCAGCGTGTTCAGGCGCGGAGCCGGCTCCGGCGACGGGGTCAGCGTCAGGATGAAGTTCGGGTTGGCGCCAATCAGCACCTCCGGCGCCAGCGTGGTGTACCCGGCGAAGGGGCCAGACGGCGGCAGGTCGGCGGCGATGTTGTTCACACCCAGCGCCGCGAACAGGTCGCCCAGCCACGAGGCACGCACGGGGGCGTACAGCGTGTTATCCCGGTCGGCGATCAGCGCGACCACGGAGATGTTCTTGGTCGCCAGCAGCGCCTGCGCCTCGACAACTGCCTGCTCGATCTCGGCGACGCGGGCCTCGGCCTCGTCGCCCGCGTCCAACACCTGCCCCATCAGGCGCAGGCCGGCGTTGACGTCCGAGATGGTGTCGGCACCGGCGAAGATCACCGGGACGCCCAGGCCCTCCATCAGGCCTCGTGCGTTCGGGTTCGCGTGCAGGTAGGAGTCGGCGATGACCAGGTCCGGGCTGAGGGCGAGGATCGCCTCCACGCTGGGCTGGAATGCGCTCCCGATGTCCGCGGCGGACGTTGCCTCCGCCGGATAGTTCACGGACGACGAGCGGCCGACGATGGTGCCACCCACCGCGTACACGAGCTCCACCGAAGTGGGGCTGATGGCGACGACTGCCTGCGGCTTCGCCTCGATGGTGACGGTGCGGCCGAGCAGGTCGGTCACTTCCACCGGGTAGGCGGACTCGACGGGCGGTGCCTCGGTCGGAGCGGGGGTCTCCGCGCTGATCGTGGCAGCGGGGACAGCAGTCGCGGCGGGGGTGGCTTCGTCGTCGCTGGAGCATGCGCCCAGCAGGACGGCCCCGGCGGCGGCCGCCGCGATGAGCAGATAACGGTGTCGCATAAAGGTGGTCATTCTTTCCATCGGCGCGGAACGATTTGCACGTTCCGTCACGCACCGCCCTCCAGCGGCGGTGACATCGTCCGGGCATTGCCCGTCACGAGCGAGAGCAGGTTTGAGTGGATTCGCGCGGTTCGATGAGGTCTGACGGGGATCCCGACCTGCCCCACGGCTTCCTCGGGCCGCGGGCGACGCTGCCTGGGCGCTCGCATATCCTCGGCCGCGGGAGGTCACGCATGGCTCGTCTCCGCACGTTGGCACTCGTCGCCGCCGGGGCGTTCGCGCTGCTGCTCGGCGCCTGCGGGGACGACTCCCCGCCGCCGGACGCCCCCGTGGAGGACCTGGTCCGAGGGCGCGAGGCGCACGTCTACTACGCCCGTAGCTGCTCCACGTGTCACGGCCCGCAGCGCGAGGGACGCTCCGCCCCACCGCTGACGCCGGCCGTGCTCACCGAAGAGCCCGCCTACTACGAAGCGGCGATCGCGCTCGGGCGACCCGGGACCGCGATGCCGGGCTGGGGAGCGCAGGCGGTGAACGGCGGCCTGTCGCCGCGAGAGGTGGTGCGCCTCGTCGAGTGGTTGCTGGAGACGCCGGCACGGTAGTGCCCGCGCTCGTGGAGACCAACCGCTACTTGAACGGCCCGAACCGCCACCACGACCGCCGCCCGCCGAGCCAAAGACGCCGCCGGCCGGGCGGTCAGCACGCTCCACAGTCATGAACGCCTGGGGCGCGATCTCCGTGATCAGCCGCCGCAGTCCGTTCAACTGACGGCGGCGGATCACCACCAGGATGACCTCCACGGGACCAGAGCGCCCTTCGCCCTGCAGTTCCGTGACGCGGTAGGCCTCGGCGCGCAGGGCGCTGGCGAGGTCGACCGTGGGATCGGCGTTCACCACCTGCACGGAGCGGAACCCGAGCGCCATGCGATCCTCGATCGTGAGCCCGACGAGCGTACCGGCCGCAAAGCCGCCGGCGTAGGCGACCAGCACGAACGGATTCGTGAGGTTCGTGACCAGCCCGCCGACCGCGAGCGCCCAGATGGTGAGTTCCACGAACCCGAGGCCCGCCGCAATCCAGCGGCTGCCGCTGACGGTGAACATCACCCGCAACGTGCCGATCGACACGTCCAGGATGCGTGCGCGAAGATCAGGAAGGGCAGGAACCAGGGCATCGCACGTCCCCCCTCGGGCGTCGCGGGCACGGTATCGCACCGCTCGACCGTGGTGGAGGGCGCCGATAGCATCGAGCCATGGCGCGAGAACACTTCTTCGACCCGGACGGCCCCGGCCGTTACCTGCCGACCCCGCACTCCCGTGGCCCGTGGGATCCGAAATCCCTCCATGGCCGCGTGCTGGCGGGGCTGATCGCCCACCAGGTGGAGCAGGATCACGGCGAGCCGGACTTCCACGTCGCGCGGCTGACCACGGACATGTTCCGCGTCGCACCGATGGCCCCGCTGACGGTGACCACCACCCTGGCGCGCGCGGGTAACCGCATCCGCGTCGTGGACGCCTCGATTCGCATTGACGACGGCACGGAGATTGCGCGCGGCAGCGTGGTCTTCCTGCGCCGCGCCGAGCAGCCGGAGGGCGAGGTCTGGTCGCCGCCGCTGTGGGAGGTGCCACACCCCGAGATGCTGCCCGCCGAGGAGCCTCGTGGCCCGCGTGGCATGGTGCCCGTCTGGGAGACCCGCCGCATCGAGGGTGAGTTCGGCAGCACCGGCCGCAAGCAGGCGTGGATGCGCGAAACCATGGACCTGGTGCGCGGCGTAGAGCCTTCTCCGCTGGTGCGGATGGCTCAAACCTCGGACTTCGCGAACCCGTTCGCCAACTCCGGCTCGGCTGGCCTCCATTTCGTGAACGCGGACGCCACTCTCTACCTGCACCGCTATCCGGCGGGGGAGTGGATCGGCGTGGAGGTGGCCGCACATCACAGCGCGGACGGCATTGCCATTGGCGAGGTGACGTTGTACGACCTGCAGGGCCCAGTGGGCCGTGCCACGGTCTGCGCCGTCGCCAACCGTCGTCCACCCAACATGATCGAAGTCCCCGGCACCGCCGAGGCCACGCAAGGCGCCGGTTCCGCCTGACGCCCGCCACCCTGCGACACGGCTCCCTGCTACGGCCCCTGCTCGGGGTACGCTGGTAGCCCCGGCATCCCTCCCCGCCGCCGGGCCGGAGGTCGGATGCGGCTGGGCTGGCGCACCTCGGCAGAACCGGAACGCGCAGAACGCTCGGACCACGGCGTGGTCCAGCGTGATGGCCTCGCGATCTCCTACCGCGTGGTCCGGAGCGCACGCCGTCGCAAGACGCTCGAACTGAGCGTGGAGGCCGAGGGCGTCCGCGTGGCCGCGCCACTGTGGGCGTCCGATGCGGAGGTCGCCCGCTTCGTCCACAGCAAGGTGCCGTGGATCCTGAAGCACGGTCGCCGCCCCACACACGATGCACCGCGCACTCCGATGTACCGCGACGGCGAGTCGATGTCGTACCTCGGCCGGACGTTCCCGCTGGTCGTGGAGGATCGCGCACTGCGCCGCGTGCAGGTGACGATGGATCTCCTCGGCGTTCACATCGCCGTGCCGAGGCGGCTGCAGGAGCCGGCCCGGCAGGCGGCGATCGAGACCGCGATCCGCAACTGGTACCGCGACCGAGCACTGGAAGAGGTCCCGTACCGCGTCGAGCGATGGGCGGCCGTGCTCGGCGATTCGCCCAGCCGGGTGCTGATCCGCGATCAGCGCCGCCGATGGGGCTCGTGCGCACCGGATCGGACACTGCGGTTCAACTGGCGGCTGGCGATGCTGGAGCCGGGGTTGATTGATTACGTCGTCGTCCACGAACTCTGCCACCTGCGCCACCCGAATCACGGCGCGGGCTTCTGGGCGGAAGTCGGCCGTCTGATGCCGGACTGGCGGCTGCGTCGCGCCGCGCTCGTGCGCGCCGGTCGCGCGCTCCCGTTCTAGAGTGACGGCATGAGTAACTCGACCCTTCGCCCGACCGAGTCTGAGGCGCTGGCCGCGTGGGCGCACCTCGTCGCGGCCGACCGCGAGCAAGTGGAGCGGCTGCGCGAAGATCGCCCCGGCAGCACCGACTACTACGCGCCCATCGCCTCGAACTTCCGACCGGGCCGGCGTGAGAATGCCGAATGGCCGGCGCTGTCCGCGCTGCTCCAGCCCGGTGACACGTTCCTGGACATCGGCGCGGGCGGCGGCCGCTTCGCGGTGCCGGCCGCCGGTGTCGTGTCGCGCGTGATCGCGATCGAGCCGTCCGACGCGATGCGAGGCGTACTCACCCAGGCGGCGACCGAGGCCGGTGTCAGCATCGACATGCGCGCGCAGCCGTGGCCGGACACTGCCTTCACCGAGACGGCCGATGTCTCCCTGGCCGCGCACGTGATGTACGACGAGGAGCACGTCGCGGCGTTCCTCGATGCGATGGAGCGGCACACCCGCCGGACGTGCGTGGCGGTGTTTGGTGAGCAGGCACGAGGCGCCTCGCTCGCGGCACTGTGGGAGGCCGTGCACGGCGAACCGATGGCGACGCTGCCCGCGCTGCACGAGTTCGTCGCGCTGCTCGGTGCGCGCGGGCGACGGTACGAGGTGACGGCGGCCGGCCGCAGCGCGGCCCGTGAGCGGATGCCGCGCGAGGCCGCCTACGCGAACGGGCGGCGGCTGTTGTGGCTCGCCGAGGGCTCCGAGAAGGAGCGCCAGATGCGCGCGCTGATGGACGAGTGGTACGGCGAGGGCGACGAGATCGCGCTGCCGGTCGGCCGCCGCTACGCCGGCGTCGTGGCCTGGGAACCGCCCGCGGAATAAGCGTCCCGCGCCCGCTATCGCACAAGACCCGGCAGCCTCATGATTCGCGGAATCGATCAGGCGTCCCGTTGAACCGGTGGGGCGTGGGAGAACTTGCGGCGCTCGCGTCGGCGGTGGGCTGGGCCGGGACCAGCACCGCATTGGCACGCCTTGGTGGCCGCTACGATGCGCCCGTTCTGAGCGCACTCCGTCTGCTCGCCGCCACGCCTCTCCTCATCGTGTTCCTGATGATGGACGGCGGCTTCGCCACCCTCGGTCTGGACGACGCGCCCATCCCGGTGTTGATCATGGTCCTCAGCGGACTCGTGGGCTACGGCATCGGTGACACCGCCTACATCCGCTCACTGGCGACCGTGGGGATTCAGCGCATGGCGCCCACCACCACGGCGCTGTGGGTCGCCATGAGCGCCGTCGGCGGCATCGTGCTGCTGGGTGAGCCGTTCACCTGGTCGCTGGTCGTCGGCGGTGTCGCGGTCGTGGCAGGCTGCGCCGTGCTGATGGCGCGGGCCGTGGCGCCGCTGGGGACCATCGGCCGCCCAGCGGCCAGCACCCTCCAGGTGGTGATCGCGGTGACTGTGGTGGCGGCCGCGTGGGCGGCTGCCACGCTGATGCTCGCCGGCGGCCGCGAGGAACTCAGCACCGCCGCCGCCGGCGCGATCCGCATCCCCACCGGAGGCCTGGTGATCGCTGCCGTCACCATGACGGCGGCGCGGGGCAACATCCGGCACCGGCTCCCACAGGGGCGAGACCTGGCGCTGATCGTCGTCGTTGGCATCCTCGGCACCGGGATCGGGTCGTGGCTCTACATCTTCGCCATCGCGGAGGCGGGTGCCTCCAAGGCGGTGATCCTCAACGCCACCTCCCCGCTGATGGCGATCCCGCTGGCGATGTTCTTCCTGCACGAACGGCCCACCCGCCGGATTGCCGCCGGGACGGCGTTGTGCGTACTCGGGACGCTGGTGGTGATCGCCGGGTGACAGCGCCCGCAGGCTCACCCCGCGCGCTCTGCTAACCTCGGGCGCAATCGAGAGGCAGGGCCATGACCAACGACTGGCGCGAGGACTACGAGGTCAAACTCAGCCCGTACGCGGCGTTCCTGGGTGCCGAGAAAATCTCAGCGTCGCCGGAACTCGCCGTGCTGCAGATCGAGTGCGGCCCGCAGCACCTGAACCCCACCGGCATGGTCCACGGCGGCGTCATGGTCTCCCTGGCAGACAACACTGCCACGATGCTGGCGAACACTCATCGCATGTCAACCGAGAACGATGGCAAGTTCATGGTCGGCATCGACCTGCACGCCACGTTCCTGAGCAACCAGCCGGGCGGGACGCTGCGCACCGAGGCACGCTTCGTGCGCGCGGGCAAGCGCGTCGCCGTCGTTCGCACGCAGGTACTGGGCGATGGTGGCCGGCTGCTGGCCGAGGTCACCACGACCCATGTGCCTGCCTGACGATCCCGTGAGCGCCCGCTGATGCCCTCCGCCGTCTCCGCCGCCGAGGCCCGCCGCATCGCCCTGGCCGCGCAGGGATTCGCGGAACGCCGCCCCGCGGGGCGCATCGACGCGCGCCATTTCCGGCGGGTGATGGGACGCATCGGCCTCGTGCAGTTGGACGCCGTCAGCGCGCTCGTGAGGTCGCACTACCTCCCGTTCTTCGCCCGCCTCGGCCCGTACGACCGCGATGCACTGGACGCGTATCTCTGGGGTCGCGGCACGCACTTCGAGTACTGGGGGCACGAGGCCTCTGTGATCCCGGTGGACGACCAGCCGCTGTACCGGCACCGCATGGATGAGCGGCTCGCACGGCCACGCCCGTGGGTGCAACGGCTGGAGGCGGAACGCCCCGGCTTCGTGCAGGCGATCCTGGAGGAGATCCGGGACCGGGGCCCGCTCACCGTGAGTGACCTGGAGGATGCCGGTGAGCGTCGGGGGCCGTGGTGGGGATGGAGTCACGGCAAACTCGGGCTGGAGTGGCTGTTCATGACGGGACGCCTGACCGTCACCTCGCGTCGCCAGTTCCAGCGGCGCTACGACCTGCCAGAGCGCGCCCTTCCGCCCGGCGTGCTGACTGCACCGACCCCGGAGCCGGAGGCGGCGCAGCGTGAGTTATTGCTCCGCTCCGCTCGGTCGCACGGCATCGGCACGGCGCATGACCTGTCGGACTACTACCGCCTCCCGTACACGGCGGCCGCGCGGACGCTGCGCGCACTCGCCTCGGAGGGCGCGCTGGAGCAAGTGGCGGTCGAGGGCTGGCGTGACCCGGCCTACGTGCACCCGGAGGCGCGTGCGCCGCGGTCGATGCACGCCCGCGCGCTGCTCTCCCCGTTCGATCCCGTGGTCTGGGAGCGAGACCGCGCCGAGCGGCTGTTCAACTTCCGCTACCGGATCGAGATCTACACACCGGAACCTCAGCGTCAGTACGGCTACTACGTGCTGCCGTTCCTGCTGGGCGACCGCCTGGTCGGGCGCGTGGATCTGCGCTCGGACCGAGCGGCCGGCATCCTCCGCGTCCCGGGTGCATACACGGAAGCGGGCATGGTGCCCGCGGAAGTCGCACCGGCACTCGCGGAGGAGGTCACGCTGATGGCGCGCTGGCTCGGCCTCGAACGCATCGAGGTGGGGACGCGCGGCGACCTGTCGCGTCCGCTGGCGGCGTCACTTCGGACGCTTGGCTAGGCCGCATCCGCCTACTGGCGCACGATGACGATCATCGGCGTATTCGCGGCCAGTTCGCCGCCCACCAGTGTGACGAATGATGCGTTGACGAACGCCGGTGCACCCACCGTGTAGCCACGGAGCGCCCCGTTGCTGGTGATCCAGATGGAGGCAATGCGCGGGTCACTGGCGGCAGCGCTCAACGGACCGCCGCTCCAGAGCGCGAGCGCCAGGCCCTGGCTCGGAAGCACCCCGACGATAACCGAGGCACCCGGGGTCGCGGGAAGCGGGGGCACCACGACGGCCGGCGGCACCGCCGCGCCGACACCTTCCACCCAGACACCGGTGCGCGACCCATCCGGCCGAGCGACCAGCAACTCCAGGTCCTGCCCGCTCACGTCAACCTCGACCCGGCAGGCGGCACCGAGGTTCAGCGAACACGTCCCTGCGAGACCAGCCGCGCCCGATACGCCGCGCAGGCGCACCTCAAACGGCGCGGCGACATCCAGGAAGTTCGGCGGGAGGTAGAAGGAGGTGTTCACCAGTTGCACGGAGGTGCCGCCCTGCGGGTTGGTGTGGACGAAGTAGCCGAAGTCCACCCCGGTGCCACCGGCACGCACCTCGCCCGCCCGTGCATCGAACGGGACGCCGCATCCGACCGTGTTGCATGCGGCGATCTCCCGGGCGAACAGCCCGAGCGTGCCCGCCCCCTCGATCACGGTCTCTCCGGCCTGGCGAGTCACCTCCACCAGTTCAGGGTGACTCACCCAGAAGTTCGCATCGCGCTGCTGGTGCTCGGTGCACTCCAGGTCCGTGCGACCGGCGATCCCCCGGCACGCGGTCGGCGAGAGGACCAGAGCATTGCCGCCGCTCACGTTTACCATCGGACGGTAGTAGTACGCGCCTGCCTGCGACTCAAAGGTCTGCTGACGCCCGGTCAGTGTGAGCGCCACCGCACTGGTGGGGGGCGAGGTGACGGCCGACAACGACTGCACCCGTGGGCCGTACGTGGCGGCGAGGATCGAGACTTCGGCCAGTGCGGGCTGCAGGACCGCACACGGGCCGTAGCCCATCACCTCTGACCGGTACTCGCTGTGCGTGAAACCCAGCACGTGTCCCAGTTCGTGCACCAGGACGTTTGTCCAGCACAGACCGCTCAGATCCATGCTCAGTCGCAGGCGAACGTCCGCCTCCAGGATTCGTCCGCTACTTTCCCTCGTGTGTGCGGCACCTGCGGCGCTGTCGTTTGGATTGAAGACCGTGAACCCCACCTGATTGACCTGGTCACCGAGCACGACCGCAGACGTACACAAACCAGTGAGGCGGAACTCCACATTGGCGTTCACCACGTTCCACGCGTCCATCGCCTGCTGCGTCCAGTCGCGCAGATTGACCTCGGTGATGCCGGCGGGGAACGGGCCGGTGCTGACGCACATGGGTACCACCGCGGTCTGCCAGCGGACGCGAACACGCAGGGGCGTGTCGTCGGGGATCGTCAGCGGCGTGTGATTCTCCGCCAGATGTTCTTCCGGTGGCCCACCGGCGGCGGGGGGGGAGCGAACGCGACGAAGGCGACGACCGTGAGGAGGGCCGCGACGATCACGAAGAGACCAGGCCAGGAGGCGCGGACGAGGAGTGCGGTCATGTGGGCTCCAGCAGGGATCTGTGTCACCGTCGCCGCCACAGCCGTCCGGATTCGGGAGTGAGCGTATCGGACAACTGCGCCCAACGGACATCCGCGACCGAAATTCCCTATAGCGCCTAACCCTTACGTATCCGTTACATCGTTCGCGAAATCTGTTATGGTGCTGAAGCCGCCTCCCACGGGGACTCGGGGGGCAGGACAGCAGCGACCAGGCGGGGGGGTTCGATGGCTTCCAAGGCTCGTGTCCAGACGTGTGAAGCGCACCACTGGGTGCTTCCGGCGCCAGGTGGCGCAACGACACAAGGCACCTGCAGGAACTGCGGCGCCGAGCGCCAGTTCTCCAACGTTGCAGGCAGTGGCTGGGTTCTGCGCTCCGGACTGAAGAAGCGCACGGCCTGACCTTCCGGCGGTGACACGGACGCACCCGCGTCCCGGCAGCCGCCCCAATCGGGCGGCTGCGGTCTTTCCCCCCACCATTCGTCCCCGAGCCTCCAGCCCTCGAACATCTCACCGTCCATCGATGCGCGACCGTGCGCCCGCCCACCGCTAGGATGCCCGCATGGCGATGCAACGCTGCGAGTTCTGCACGGCGCACCCCTTTCAAGAGGTCGCAGTCTCACGCTGGGTCAGCGATCCGGACGACTGCGAGCGACTGACGCTCTGGTTCTGCTCCAAGCACCTGCAGCGGGTGAAGAAGGCCGGCAAGAGGGGCTTTGAGCACCGTGGGCTCTTCTACAAAGTCGGCTTCTGGTAGCGGCGCTCGAGGCTGGGACGGATCGCGGCTGATGGATCTGCTCAGGTTCGTGCCCGGACGGGCGCGTGACGATGCCCGCCCGCGATGGCGCAACTGGGCCGGGAACCAGGTCTGCGCCCCCCTGCGCTTGCATCGACCGCTCACCGAGGTGGAACTGGTTCTGATCGTCCGAACCGCGCTGGCGGAGGGCGAACGGGTGCGCGTCGCCGGCGGCGGACGCTCCTACAGCGGCGTAGCGCTGTCGGACGGCCACCTTGTCGAGACCCACGGATATGACGCGCTCCTGGATCTGAACGTCACACGTGGCCTGGCCACCGTACAGGCCGGCGCCAGCCTGCGCGGGCTGGAGGACGAACTCTGGCGTCGCGGCTTCGTGCTGCCACCGTGGGGCGACGCGGGCGAGGCCACGCTGGGCGGTGCGATCAGTACCGGCACGCACGCCTCCGGCCTGCACATCTCCTCGCTCGCCTCGCAGGTCACGGCGCTGCGCGTGGTGACCGGCACCGGTGACGTCATCGACTGCAGTCCGGAACGCGACCGCGAGGTGTTCGAGGCGGCGCTGACGGGCCTGGGCGCGGCCGGCATCCTCTCCACGATCACCATCCAGGTGCAGCGCGCGGCACACCTGCAGCAGCGAGAAGAGCAGATCGACATCACCGATCTGCTGGACCGTCAGCAGGCGCTTCTGCACGGCGACGACCAGATGGAGGCCGAACTGGATCTGGCCGGAGGCACCGCGCTGTTGCGGCGCTCGCGGCGTACCGATCGCGTGCCTGATCTCGGCTGGCACGACCGCCTCAACGACGAAGTCGCGACGCGCGTCGGGCGCACCTCGGTGGAGCGGGCGGGGCGGGTGGCGCCGTCCATCGCCGACCGGCTGGGCCGCGTGCTGCCACACGAGCCGCTCACGGAACGGGTGGAGCGCGCCACGCACCTCGCGGAACGTCGCGAAGGACCTCGACGGCTGGAGATGGAGTACGTGCTGCCGCGCCAGCATGCGCGCGAAGCGATCGAGCGCGTCACCGACCTCGTGCGGCGGGGCAACTGGCAGCCCTCGCTGCCTGCGGTGCTGCGCTGGTCAGCGCCGGATACGATCCCGCTGTCCATGGGGTACCGGCGCGAGGCGGCATCGATCACCGTGCGTGCGCGGCCGTCCGAGCCGTTCCAGCCGCTGTTCGAGGCGGTGGAGACCGTGATGCGTGACTACGAAGGCCGCCCACACTGGGGCAAGGTGCACTTCCAGACGCACGAGACCCTGCGCCCGCTCTATCCCCGTTGGGACGAGTTTCAGTCGACGCGTCGGCGCCTGGATCCGCGCGGTGTCTTCGCGAACGCGTACACGGATCGCGTGCTCGGCGTGCTGCGGTGACATCGTCGCCGGCGCGCGGCGACGAGGGCGTCCGCGACGCTGTCCTCCGCGCCGCCATGCGCCTCATTGGTGATCACGGCATGGACGGCATGACGATGCGCCAGGTCGCCGCCGCCGCTGGTGTCAGCACGGGCACCGTGAACTACCACTTCAGGAACAAACGCGGCCTGATCCTGGCGGCGATGGACACGGCGGGCATCTCCCCGACGGTGAGCAGCACCTCCAGCGCGCTCGGCCGGATCGAGGCGCTGCTCGCCACGTTCGTGCTGGAAGACGAGCCCCGGCGCGCGTGGTGGCGGTTCTGGGTGGAGGCCACCGCGCAGGCCGCGCGCGACCCCGCGCTGCGCGCACGCCAGCACGCACAGTTGGAAGCGCAACGGCGCGAGGTGGAAGAACTGGTCACGCTGGGCATCCGTGCCGGCGAGTTGCGTCCGGAACTGGATGCGGCGCTGCTCGCCGAGCCGTTGCTGGCACTGGCACACGGGCTGGTGCTGTTGCAGGTGACGGTGCCCGAGGCGGCGACGGTGCAACGTGCGGCGGACGCACTCGCCGGCTCGCTTCGGGAACTCGCAGCGCGCTGACCGTCACGGCACAACACCCGAGGTCAGTCCGAGGGCATACCGTCTGACCACTTGACGCCCACCACGCTGGCGTGGCGATGCATCAGGCGCCAGTCGCCCTCCTCCAGCACGAAGACGTTGGTGACCGCGAGCGGCGCGCCACCGGCCAGTTCCCGGCAGGTGAGCACTGCAACCTCGCCCGCAAGGTGGACCTCGGCGGCACCGACGACCAGCCGGGGCTGGCGCGGGCTGCGCAGGATCATGCGGAACGAATCCATCACCTGCGTGCGGGTGCTGACCGGGTGCCAGTTCGGATGGACGCACGAGACCGCGTGGCCGTTCGCCCACAGCGCGTCGATCGCGTCCGCGTCCTGCGCGTTGAATGCGCCGTAGAACGCAGCGTTGGCCGCCAGCACCCGTTCCACCTCGCGCGTGTCGTCACGCGTCGCGTCGTCGGACATCCGTCCCCTCGCTACCTATCGCGGCCCGCCGCCAGCCGTTGCTAGCCGGAGTAGCTCCAGCCGGTGTACGTGGAGGTCAGCGGCTCGCCGCTGTGCTGCACCTCGCCGTACAGGACGCGCCCGAAGACCAGCACATGATCGCCGACCTCCTCGATGCGCTCGGACTGGCACTCCAGGAACGCGAGCGCATCGTCCAGGATCGGGCAGCCCGGAGCGCGCTCGGAGGGATGGGTGTCAATCCCGGCGAGTTTGTCCACGGGCGCGGCGGGGGTGCCGGCGCGGCCTTGCACCTTCGCCGGGTTGGAGGGCTGTACGAACTTCGCCGCCAGCGCCATGCCGTTCCCCTCCTGGTTCAGGAGGTTCACCGTGAAGTAGCCGTGTGCACGGATCCGGCCCAGCGAGGACGAGTCGCGCTCGAACGCCACCACGACCATGCGGGGCGAGAAGGAGACCTGCATCACCCAGTCCGCGATCATGCCGTTCGCCCGGCCGTCCGCGGCGGTGCCGATGACATAGATGCCATAAGGCATCTCGTGCATGGCTTCCTTGATGATGTCGTCTTCGGTGCGCTGGATGCGATGGCCGACCACGGCGTCTCCTCTTCATTCCCGGTGCGATTGAGGATACCCGCCCCGCGCGACGGGGTAGAATCGTGGGGCTTCAGGAGGCCCGCGTGGTGCAGTTGAGCGTCCTTGACCAGTCGCCGATCCGCGAAGGCGGGACGGCGGCGCAGGCGTTGCGGGAGACCGTGATGCTGGCGCAGGCCGTCGAGCGCCTCGGCTACGACCGCTTCTGGTTGGCGGAGCACCACGGCAGCGGCGGCCTGGCCTCCGCGGCACCCGAGATCGTGATCGCGCACGTCGCCGAGGCGACCGAGCGCATCCGCGTAGGATCCGGCGGCGTGATGCTCTCGCACTACTCGAGCCTGAAGGTCGCGGAGCAGTTCCGCACACTGGAGGCGTTCCACCCCGGCCGCATCGACCTCGGTGTCGGGCGCGCGCCAGGCGGGTCGCAACTCGCGTCGGCGGCGCTGGCGCACGGGCCGGGGGCGCTCACGCTCGATCAGTACCCGGAGCAGGTGCGGGATCTCGTGCTCTACCTGGCGGACGGGCTGCCGGAGGATCACCGGTTCCACGGGATGCAGGCGACACCCATCGTCGAGGGCGTCCCGCAGGTCTGGTGCCTGGGGTCGTCGCTGGACAGCGCCCTGATCGCAGCAGAGGTCGGCCTGCCGTTCTCCTTCGCACAGTTCATCAACCCGGAGGCGGGGCCGCGTGCGGTGAAGTTGTACCGCGAACGATTCCGTCCGTCCGTATGGTGCCCGGAGCCGCGCATCTCGGTGGGTATCTCCGCACTCGCCGCCCCCACCGAGGAGGAGGCGATCCGCCTGTCGTGGAGCCGCTACTGCTGGCGCTTCCGCCGCGGCGGCATCCCCTCGGTCGAGACCGCGCTCGCCTTCAAGTACAGCGATCCCGAACTCGCCTACGTGGAGTACTCCCGCCCGAAGGCGGCCATCGGCACGCCGGACCAGGTGAAGGCGAAGGTGGAGGCCGTCGCTGAGGAGATGACCGCGGACGAGGTGATGCTGCTGACGATCACCTACGACTTCGCGGATCGGATCCGCTCCTACGAACTGATCGCGGAAGCGTTCGGCCTGACATCGGTGGCCGAGAACGCGGCAGCAGGGCGTGGCTGAGCCACCGCCCACCCACACCCCGCCACCTGAGGCGGACGGCGCCGGCCCGGCGGCATGGCTTGCGGTCGGCCTCGGTGCAGTCACCGGCGGGATCGTGGGACTCGTCTTCGTCGCGTGGTTGTGGATGCTCGCGTCCGCCGGTGGCCTCACCCTCGATGGCAACGGCCTGCTGGCGGCGGCGGGCTGGGGCGGCATCTTCTGGGTCGCGCTGACCGTCGGGCTGCTCGGTGGATTCGTGCTCGCTTACCGCGCGTGGCACGTGGCCTCTGCGCTGGCCGCGCGACGCGCCGATGCGCGCGCCCGACGCGAGGCCGTGGAGGCGGCGGAGGCATTGCTCCGGGGCGTCCCGGCCGAGCGGGATGACCTGCACCGCTAGCAGACAGCGCTCCAAGTTCCTCGATTGGCCCGTGTCCGCGCCTCGATGAGGCCGTACGTTGACGCCTGCACGAAGGAGGCGAGACGTGGACGTGGTGCGCTTCAAGCAGGTGGACGTGTTCACGACGCGTCCTTTCCTGGGGAACCCAGTGGCGGTGATCCTGCACGCGGACGGCCTCTCCGATGCGGAGATGGCCGCGATCGCGCGGTGGACCAACCTCTCGGAAACGACATTTGTCCTGCCCTCCGACCGTGCGGACTACCGCCTCCGCATCTTCACGCCGGGCAGCGAACTCCCCTTCGCCGGCCACCCCACGGTGGGTTCCGCGCATGCAGTGATCGAGGCGGGACTGGTGACGCCCGTCGAAGGCGCGCTGACGCAGGAGTGCATCGCCGGGGTGATCCCGCTGCGCGTGGATGCGGACGGCCGCATCGTCGCGCGCGTCCCCGCGCCGAAGGTGCTCCGGGACGACTCGGTGACTGCGGAGCAGGCGACGCGGTGGCTCAACGCGGAGGTCACCACGCCGGCGGTGCCGGTGAACGTGGGGCCCACGTGGCTCGTGGCACAGGTGAGCAGCGTCGAGGCGCTCGGTGCGGCACGGCCTGACCTCGGCGCGATCGCATCGATGAGCATCGAACGGGGCCTCTCGGGCATCACCGCGTTCGCGATCGATCCCACCGCCGGTGCTGAGGCGCGGCTGCACGTGCGCTCGTTCGCGCCGGCCGATGGCATCGCCGAAGACCCGGTGTGCGGATCAGGCAACGCGGCCGTAGGGGCCTACCTCGGCGCGACCGGGCTGCTCTCGCAGACCGGCCGCTCGTACGTGGCGGCGCAGGGCATGGCGATGGGCCGCGACGGCCGCGTCGATGTGGCCGTGCACGGCCCGGATCACGTGGAGATCGGTGGCCACGCCGTGACCGTACTCGACGGCACGATCCGGCTGCGATAGCCGCGCGCGCGCCCTACTGCAGCGCGGCCTCGATCGCGGCGGATAGTTCGTCGACGTCCGTGATGCCCTCGAGCTTGGCGGAGACCAGGCCGGCGCTGTCGAGCACGAAGATCACCGGCTCCACTTTCAACTGCCACTCCAGCGTGGCCGGCACCGGCTCCAGCACGCCCTCATTCCGCGCGCGTTCCAGGTTGAACGGCTCGATGTGCAGGAAGTTCACGCGGTCGCCGTAGCGCTCGAATGCGGGCGTCACGACGAGTTCCAACACCGGGCCGCAGAAGCGCGTCTGGCAGAAGGCCGGCGTCACAAACGCGACGACCGAAGGGCGGCCGCTGGCGACAGCCTCTTCGACCGTCATCTCCAGCAGCGCAGCGTTGGGGGCGATAGCGCTGCTGATCTCGTCGAGGTCGGAGACATCGCGCGCGGTCGCCTGGCGGCTCGGTGGTACCGGGTCGCCGATGGCCGGCTCCGGCGTGTGCTCCTGCACGAAGATGCGGCGCTGCATCCGCTCGTAGGTGACGCCATCGACGGTGGCGGTGATCTCCAGACCCCACCAGCCCATCGTGTCCAGTTCCACGTTGCCGGCGAAGACCGTGGTCAGCGCGTCCTCGTGGGCCGCGACCGCAGGCGCAACCGCCACCGGCGCGACCGAGGCGGCGCGGCGCGAGTCACCGGCAGAGGCCGGCCAGAAGTACGTCTGGTGGTCATCGTGGAGATCCAGCGTGCGCGCCGTCAGCACAACTTCAGCCGCGAGGTCGGCGGTGACGGGGTCCGTGTTCGGGTCGGCGGCCAGGCGGTAGACGCGGAGGCTCACATCCCCCGCGCCGACCAGCGTCTGGTCGGGCTTGAACAGCGCGAGCGAGAGGCGGTTCGGCCCGACGCCAAAGCCAGAGGTCACGACCTCCGGCTGGAACGGCGTCGCCGCCGTGGACTGCTGGATCGTCTGAGCATCCCACCGCAGCGCGGTCCCGCCACCGGACGGGGCCGCATCGTCACCCCCGCACGCGGCGAGGAAGAGCGCCAGGCCACCGACAGCGGTGAGCAGCATGAGACGGGCGACGTTCACGTGGAACCTCCGAACACGGATGGGAGTGCCCATCGAGCATCGGACGCCGCCGCGCGAGGGGCAACCCGCGCACACCGGCTCAGGCGAGGCCCTGCCAGTACCGCCGCCCCTCGGTGCGGACGATTCGACCGAAGCCGGGCGCACGCAGGTGCGCGGCGCCGATCAGCGCGCCCTCCGCCTCCAGTCGGTCGAGGATCGCGTGTCGCGTCCGACGGGCGACGTCCTGGTCGCTGTCGAACGTGCTGGACCAGTCCGGCTGCTCCACGTCGATCGTGGTCAGGACGACGTCACCGAGGATGAAGCCACGTTCGCCATCGGACGCGACGGCTACGCTCAGGTGACCGGGCGTGTGACCCGGGGTGTGCACGGTGGTCAGCGACGGCGAGATCGAGAAGCCGTCGCCGACGAGTTCCATCCGCTTCATCAGGTTCAACGGGGCAATGTCGCGCGTGAACGAGGCCGCCGGCTGCGCCCGGGAGGTCTGCTCGTCCCAGTCGCCTTGCGGCACCAGGTAGCGCGCACGGGTGAACAGCGGCTCACTGGTGGCACGATCCATGTTCCAGCCGGTGTGGTCGCCGTGGAGGTGCGTGAAGATCACCTCGTCGATCTCCTCGGGCCGGACGCCAGCCTCGCGCAGTTCGTCCAGGAGTACCCCACCCGACTCCGGGCCCAGGCCGGTATCGACCAGCACGGTGCGGCCATCGGCACGGAGCAGGAAGCAGAGACAATCCATGCCGATGTCGCCGTTCGCCTCCAGGCGATCTCGATACGCCTCGATGCCGGCACCGGCACCAGGCCAGACGCGGGCCGGATCGAAGCCGAAATACACATCGAAGAGTGACACGATCTCCACGTTCCCAACACGGGCGCGTCGCATGGCCTCCTCCTTCACGGGCGCGGGTGAGCCGGTCGCGACGATACCAGAGCGGCGCTGATCGGCGCGCTGGCGTTACGCCTCGATCGGCACAGGGCGTGGGCGGCGGTTCGCGAGCAGCATGCCGCCGAGGATCAACGCCAGGCCCGGGATCAGCACGAGTTCGAGGCGCTCCTGTAGCACCATCCAGCCCCAGCCGATCGCCGCGACGGGCGCGAGGTACGTGACGAGCGCGACCTGGGTCGCCTCGACGTTCTTCAGCAGCCAGAAGTAGATCATGATCGCCACGCCCTGCCCGAGGAACGCGAGCGCCGCACTGGCGATCAGGACGCGCCCGCCGAGGCTGGCGAAATCCGGCACCTCCGCGTTGAAGATGACGTAGGGGGTGAGCAGGAGGAACGCGATCGCGTTCTGCGAGCCCGCGAGCAGGATCGAATCTGCGCCCAGCAACCGGCGGCGCGTGATGATCGCGCCGCACGCGTAGCCGAACGCGGCGAGCAGCACGGCGAGTTGCCCCTGCGTGCTCGCCGAACGGATATCGAGCCCGTCGGCGCCGATGATCACCGCCAGCCCGATGAATCCCAGCAGTACGCCCAGCAGGCGACTCGCCGTCATCCGCTCGGCCGGCAGGAACGCGACCGTGAGGATCGCCGCCCAGATCGGCGTTGCGCCGTTCAGGATCGCGGCGAGGTTCGAGGGAATCGATTGCTCCGCCCAGGGGAACAGCACCATCGGAATCGCGCTCGCCACGATGGCGATCGCGGTCACATCACGCCAGTGGCTGAACGAGCGCGGGATGCTGGGACGTCGGGCCGCCGCCACGGTGCAGATCAGCAACGCGCCGCCGCCAAGTCGTGTCCATCCGACGGCGACCGGCGTCATGCCTTCCAGCATGATCTTGATCAGCATGAACGATGCGCCCCAGATCAGGGCGATCAGCACCAGTGCGCCGAGGTGCAGTGGGCGCATCGTCGACTGCTAGCGGGCGAGCCGGGCGAGGCCGGCCGCGAGCAGGTCGATGCCGGAGTGCTGGCCCTCCACCACCGCTTCCACCTCGAACAGTTCGCAGGTGGGGGTGAGGCCGGTCTTTGCAACGACGAGGCTGTCATTCAGGTGGTCGATGATCGCCTGCGCCTGCTCTCGCTGCTCGAATAGATAGACCGCACCCCAGCGGCCACTCGCCGTACTGGAGATCCACGTCTTCTGGCGCAGCCCTGCCATCTGTTCGAAGCGCGCAATCGACTGCTCACGCAGGTAGACCCGTAGATCCTCGAACGTCGCGTTCGAGCCGGAGGAGAGATCCCAGAGGACGAGCAGTGCGTGCATGGCGCCAGTGTAGGGAGCCATTCCTGCTGCGTCGCCGGGCCAATGGTGCGCGCCGAGGCGCGTCTGACACCCCGTCAGACCTCGGTGCGGAGGTAGGCGGTGGCGAGGGAGTCAGCGTATTCGTTCCAGAGCGAGCCGTCGTGGGCCTTGATCCAGCGGATGGTCGCGTTCGGGCGTTCCTGCGCCAGCGCGTAGGCCTCGCGCACGAGTTCGAGGTTCTTCACCTCACCATCGCGACGCTTCCAGCCGTTGCGCTCCCAGCCTTTCGCCCACTGGGTGATGGTGTTCACGACCAGTTGCGAGTCCGTGTAGATGTCCATCTCTTCCGCCGGGCCCAGCATCTTGAGGCCGGCGATCATGGCCGTGAACTCCATGCGGTTATTGGTGGTGTGCGGCTCCGCGCCGTACTCCTGCGCCACGATCGCGCCGTTGACGACGTAGACCATGCCCCAGCCACCGGGGCCGGGATTGCCGGAGCAGGAACCATCGGTGAACACGCCGGTACTCGGCCCGCCGGAGAAGCGGGCCCGCACCTGGCTGGTGGTGAGCAATGCACCCTGCGTGCCGGAGGCGCCCCGGTTACGGGCACCTCCGCTACTCCAGCGCGACACCGTTGTAGAGCATCACCGGATCGCCGGTGAACACGTCGCTCTCGAGGTTCGCGACCACCACGATCGGCCGGTCGGCGACGATCGCTGCGCTTCCAACCCAGCCACTCGGTAACTGGATGTGCTCCCACTGCCGGAATGTGTGGGAGCCGCGCACCACCGTGGGCGCGGGCGGGAACAGGCCGTCCGGGAACCTCGCGGAGTAGTAGATCACGTACACCGTGGCGGCGGAGCCGTCCCACGTTTGCACCCGGAACCATGAGTTCCAGCCGCTGGCGCCGCCGAACGGGCCGTAGTTCTTGTTCACGACTGGCAACACCACCTGCGTGGACGCCTCGTCCGCGGTGAAGCCACGGTAGTCCGCCAGCGACCCGTCCGAGGACGCCCGCTGCACCACCACGGCGACGGGGTTCACTGCCTGCATCCGCACGGTGCCATAGAACGTGCTCGGCAGTTGCTCGCCCGCGGGGAGGCAGGCACTCGAACCGGTGGCACGCTGATCGCAGGTGCGAGCACCCAGCACAGTGATGGTGGACTCCCGCTCGTACTCCGCGCCGGTGCCGGTGACGCCCTGGAACAGCAGCGTCACCTCATTCGGGACGTTGGGCTGCTCGCTGACGATGCGGAAGCGTGTGTTGACGGTGCTACTGCCCTCGGTCGCGTTGCGGTCCACCATCGGGAGCAGCACCACCTGGCTCAGTTCGTCGGAGGTGATCGAGCGGTACGTGGCGAGGCCCGCGCGCGATCGATCGCGCGAGTCGACGACGACCGCGAGCTGCTGCGAGGCGGCGGAGAGTCCCGAGGATGTCGGCTGCGTGACGACGAGCGCGGCGCCATCGAAGCCGAACAGCACGGGGAGCGAGTGCTCGTCCCGCACCCACGAGGCACGCGGGCCGATCGACTGGCCACCGTTCGGGCAGCCCGGCGAGGGCACGGACGGATCGACGGTGGGGGTGCCGCCACCTTCGCGGTAGTAGAGGATCTGCGCGCAGGCCGAGGCGTCCTCGCTGGTGTTCTCTACGACGATCCTCGACACCTGGTCGAAGGTGTTCGCCACCCACGGCAGCGCGTGCCGCGCCACGCCCGGGCCGAGGCGCAGCGCGTCGCCCGCGATCTGGAACGTGCCGTCGGAGCGCAGCACGTCGCGCGCGAGCAGGGCCACGAACGGCTGGTCGGCGTTCACATAGGCGGAGCCGCGATAGCCATCGGGCAAGGAACTCAAGGTTTGCTGGAAGAAGGAGCGACCGAAGCCGGGGCGGAGCGCTTCACAAGTGCCGGCGCGGGGGCAGGTGTCCTGCGCGACACGCGCACCTTCGTTGTTGTAGAAGTCGATCTCGATGGCCGCGGCGGCGGTGCCGACGTTCTGGATGCGTAGCCAGGAGTTCTCATCGCGCAGGTCCACGCTCTGCGCCACGCCGGCGTCCCCGGTGAGGACGAGCGTGCCGAGCGCCAGGGCCGCAATCGCGGAGATGAGGACGGTGACGCGCGCGCGCGCCGACCGCCAGCGGACTACCCGCACGAGCCTTCGGCCTTTCGTTCCCCGCCCGAACCATCCTAGACCACGCCCCCGGCGCGGCGCGACCCGCCCTGCGATGGGCAGATCGGGTGCCTCGCCCGCAACTGGAGCCGGTGCTACGATTCGAGGCCCGGCCTGCCGCCGGGCACTGCTCGGGGTGTAGCTCAGCTTGGCAGAGCGCTTCGTTCGGGACGAAGAGGCCCGCGGTTCAAATCCGCGCACCCCGACCACTCACTTCATCACGGTCATGATCACGATCGCCCGCGCCGCGCGGTAGCATGCGCGCATGGCTGCCTCTGACCGTCCGCGCATCCTGATTTCGCGCGCCGAGGTGATCCCCGGCGAGCGCTGGGACGAGTACGCCGAGTGCGTCGCCGCCGCTGGAGGCGACCCGGCACCGATCGACGTCGCCACGATCACCACAGCCGCCGCGCTGCCGGCCCACGCCGGAATCCTGATCACCGCGGGCGTGGACATCGACCCGGCGCGGTACGGGGAGCCTCAGTCGGATCGGGTCGCCGAGGTGAACGCCGCGCGCGACGACGCCGAGGCTGTGCTCATCGAGCACGCACTGGCCGCGGGCGTGCCGCTGTTCTGCATCTGTCGTGGTTTCCAGTTGTTCAACGTGGTGCAGGGCGGGTCGCTGCTGCAACACCTGGAGGAGCGCGAGCCGCACCGGGCGCGGCGCGGCGCGGACGGCGTGAGCATCGAGTCGGGCTGGCACCCGGTCACGGTGGCCCCGGGGTCGCTGCTCGCCTCGGTCAGCGGGGCTGAGACGCTCCGCGTGAACTCGCGCCACCACCAGGCGGTCGAGGCGCATCGAGTCGCGCCGGGCCTCCGCGTCAGCGCAATCGCGCCGGACGGCGTGATGGAGGCGCTCGAACATCCTGCCCACCCGTGGGCGCTCGGCGTGCAGTGGCACCCAGAGCGCGCGGAGATGGCCGCCGACCCGGCGCTGGCCGCTGCCGCGCCGCGGCTGTTCGAGGCGTTCGTGGACGCCTGCCGTCAGCACGCCTGATGGCCCTCGTCGAGCGCGCGGAGGTCACGACGCCAGCCGGGCCGTTCCTCTACTTCGGCTTCGGCTCCAGTCTCGATGTCGAGCGGCTGCACGCGCACTGCCCCAGCGCGCGGCTGGTCGGGCCGGCACGGCTGACGGACCACCGGCTGGGCTTCACCATCGAGTCGAAGCGGACGTGGCTCGGTGGCGTCGCCGACATCGTGCCGGCGCCGGGCGACGAGGTCTGGGGCGCGCTCTGGCTGATCGATGCCGCCGAGTCGCACACGCTCGACGAGCACGAGGGTGTGTTCCGCGACCCGCCCGCCTATGAGCGCGTGACGGTGGAGGTCACCACGGTCGCCGGGGACCGCGTGCGGTGTCGGTCGTACCGCGTCGCCGCGCCGGACCTGGGCGGATTCCTGCCCTCGCCGATGTTCCGGGACACCATCGTGCGGGGCGCCCGTGCGGTCGGGCTGCCCGATGCTTATGTCACGCGACTCGCCACGCTGCCCGATAACGGCCGCAACGGCGATGTGACGCACTGATCGTTCACCTGATCATCTCGGGAACCACGGCGACGGTCGGGTCGTCTCAGACCCCTACGGTTGAGCGAACGTCTCTTTCCACACACGCACTCACGGAGCACCGAAATGAATCGATCCACCCGACTCGCGGGCCTCTGGCTGGCAACGCTCGCCGCACTGGCGCTGGTCGCCGCCGCATGTACCTCGACAGACAACACACCGACGCCGACCGCTACCACGCCGGACGCGACCGCGCCGGCTGCCACGCCCGATGCCGCAACGCCTGCTGCCACACCTGACGCCACGACGCCGACCCCCACGCCCGACACCGGTACGCCGATCATGCCGCTCGACGCGTGCGAGACGCTGCACCCGGCGATGCAGGGTGCGAACTTCGTGCTCGTGACTTCCGAGGTCGGCGGGATGAACGTGGAGGAGGGCATGGTCGTGAGCGGCTGCTCGCGCACCTTCGAGTCCACGGTTGAGTGGCGGCTGCTCGATCGCGACGGCAACGTCGTGGCGAGCGGGCACACGATGGGCGGCGGGGTGGATGGTCACGGGCCGTTCGAGTTCACCATCGACGCGTACTCGGTGACTGAGGCGCAGGCCGGGCACCTGGAGGTCGTCGCACCTGACCCGTCAGGTGGCGAAGGCTTCCCGCCCTCTACGCACCGCATCCCGGTGGCGCTGACCCCGTAACACCTCGAAGGCGACGCGACGCTAGCGGGTGACGACCACCATCGGCGTATTCGCCGGGATGTAGTCGCCCGGGAACACGGCGCGGAAACTGGCGTTCACGAACGGCACAGCGCCCACCGTATAGCCGCGGAAGCGGCCATCGACGAAGATCCAGATGGAGATGATCTGTCCGGGGCTCGCGTTGGTCGCTTCCGCCACGGTGCCACCACCCCAGACGGTGAACGTCGCGGCGGCGGGCCGGAGCGGCTGCGCGAAGGCGCGCACGCCAGGGCGGTACGCCACGCTGACGATCGTGAAGTGGTTGACGCTCGCGGTGAGCGTGACGGTGCCGTCACCGTTGATGGTGATCGTAGCGGGGACCTCTACCCAGGCCGTGCCACTCCAGAAGGCCACCGTCATGTCCTGCGCCGAGATCGTCGGCGGCAGGGACGAGAGCGGCACCACGAACTCAAGGTTCACCGGCTCATTGAAGTTCGCGGTGATCGCGCCGCCGGCGCTGTTCGTCGCCTGCACCTGGAACGCGAGCACGATGCCGTTGATTCCGTTGAGCGGCGCCTGCTGGATCAGCGAGTCCAGGTTCGCGATGACACCCAGGCTGACCTCGGCGGCACCGGGGATGGCGGAAGGCGGCACGGTCACTCGCGCGGTCGAACCGTTCGAGGCGGTCTCGAGCGTTGCGGTCGAGTTCGTCGGCGTCGGCGTGGTGGTGCGTTCGGTCACCTCGACCGTGACGCCACCCGACTCGGTCACCGGCGTCGCTGTCGGTGTGGGTGTGGGCGTTGCCACGGGCGGGGCGCCACCACCGCCGCCACCACCGCCGCCCACTGGTGGCGGCGGCGCTGGCGCTGCGAACGAGGCGGTACACAGCACGGTGGCCTCGCCATCCGACGCGAGCGGGATGAATACCACACCAGACGCGTCACAGGCCCCGGCCCACCCCGCAAAGGTAGAGCCGCCGGTTGCCGTGGCGTTCAGGGCGACCTCATCGCCTGGGGGGAAGGCATCGGACGTGCAGACGCCAGCAACGGTGGTGCAGTCGAGCAGGAGCGCGCTCACCTCCGCGGAGAAGTCCGTGAGGGTGATCGTGCCGGTGCCACCGCCGGCGATGGTGACCTGGAGTGCGGCGGGCGTGCACTCCTCGACCAAACACTGTGGCTCGAAAAGAATCAAGCCGACCAGCGCGAAGCCAGTAAAAGTCCCGTCCGCCGTCGGCGCGTCGGGACTGCCCCACCAGTTGAAGCGGGCATCGATCGCGTTCGTTGCGGGGCCGCCGGGGTTGTTCAACGACCGGACGGTGAACAGGCGTGTCCCATCAAAGAGCGAGAACGCGGAGGCGCGGATCTTCGTGACCGCCGCCTTGAGCACTGTGTCGTCGACATCGAGGAGATCGGCCGCGAGCACGTCGCCGCCGGCGGGTGGGGCACCTCCGCCATTGCCGGTGAACGCTGCGCTGTAGATCGAGGCGTCGCCGCCGAGGTTGTGGATCGCGGCGCTCGCGACGTCGCTGACGCTGTTCGATACGGTCGCATCGGTAAGCCGAAGGGTTGCCTCTCTGACGAAGACCGCGCCACCGAGGACTGCCGTGTTCGCGGTCAGCGTGATGTCGGTCGCGGTAAACGTCCCCACGGTGAGCGCAATGCCGCCGCCGTTCCCCGTGGGTGCGGTGTTGTCCTGGATCAGCGTGCCACCGCTGACGGTGGTGGTACCCAGGCGCTGGTAGATGCCACCACCCAGGCCGTCGTCGGCGTGGGTCGCATCGTTATCGATCACGCCGCCGCCGGACAGCGTGGTGGTGCCTCGGAGGTCCAGGCCACCGCCGTGCGGCGCCGTGTTCGCGATGAGCGTGACGCCGGTCATCGTTAGGACGGCCTGCGACGGGAACGCACTCGCCGGGCGCACGTTTGCGATGCCGCCGCCCGCCGCATCAGCATTCGCGCCGCCAAACCCGGCTGCATTGCCGGAGACCGTGGCCCCGGTGATGGTGAGGCCGCCCTGGTTGTAGATGCCGCCGCCGTCATCGGTGGCCGTGTTGTCATCGCTCACCACGCCGGCGCCGGAAATCGTCGCGCTGCCCGAGGCCACATCAGCCTGCGTGAACCCAGCATTGAAGATGCCGCCACCGAACGCGGCCGTGTTCCGTTGCACCCGCGTGGTGCCGTTCACCAGCAGCGTGCCGCTGATCCAGTTGTGGATCCCGCCGCCGACGTTGACGGCGGTGTTGTCCTCGATGATGGAGTCGGTCACCGTCAGCGTCCCGGCGTTCTCGATGCCCCCGCCGTTCGCCATACTCGGGCCGCCCGTCACGGTGTTCAGCCGAATCGTCGAGCCGGTGACAAGCGCCGTCGCGGTGCCGAGATTCCGGAGACCGCCGCCGCCGTGCAGCACGTTCTCGTCGGGGTCGGGTGCCACGGTGGCCGTGTTGCCTTCGACGATCACGTTGTCCAGCGTGACGATGCCTGCGTTCCGGATGCCCGAGGCCTCACCGCCGGTCACGGTCAGGTTCCGCAGGGTGACGGTGCTGCCCTCGGGGATCACGACCGTGGCGAGTCCGCTGGTAGCGAAGCCCTGCAGCACTGTGCCACCCGGCAGCGCCCCCATCCCCACGATGGTGATCGAGCGGTCGGCGGGGACAACGAGGTTCTCGGTGTACGTCCCGGCATCGACCTCGATGACGTTGCCCGGCAGGGTGGCGGCATCCAGCGCAGCCTGAACGGTCTGATGAGTCTTGTCCGCGCCCACCGTGATGGTCAGGTCGATCGCGAACGCCTCGAGGAGGTTGATCAGCGGCTTTGTCGGCCCGCCGACGCTCCAGTCCGGCGTCGCGGTGCCGGTGTTGACCAGCTTGTCCCAGGTCGCCTGTGCAGCCAGGCCGCTGCTCGTCCCCATCAGCAGCGCCGCAGCGCCCGCCACATAGGGCGCTGCCGCCGAAGTGCCACCAAAGCACGCGTTCGTCGTCCCCCCACCCAGAGCGGTCGCCCGGGCGGTCAGGGCACAGTGGGACGGGGCGAGCACGTCCAGGAACGAGGCGCTGTTCGAGTAACAGGCGACCTGCCCGGCGGTGTAGGTGGCCGAACAGACGGAGGTCGAAAGTGTCACGGCCACATCCATGACCGCGCCGACGCTCATCACGCTGGGCAGACAGGCGGGCTCAGACATCCTGTCGACGTGCCCAAAGTTGCCGCTGGAGGCCACCACGAGAATCCCATGTGTCCCGAAGAGGCTGTCCGTAACGGCCTTGCGCCCGGAGCCCCCCGAGCCAGTGGGGCCTCCTGCTGTTTCGCACGACGCCACCGTCGTGTGCTGAGTGCTACTTCCCAGACTCATGTTCACAATGTCGACGACGCCGACCTGGGAACTATTGATGTGGTCGAGCGCTGCCAAGACGTCGGAGGACCAGAAGCCCGGTTGCAGTGGTGATCCCACGCGGTACGCGACGATCTTCGCGCCGGGAGCGACGCCTGCCGCTACGCCACCGCCGCCGCGAGACGCGATGATCGAGGCCACGGCTGTGCCGTGACCACCATCGTGCACCCCGTAGTCCGCGGCGGCACCGTCCCCGTGCTGCTCAGCGGTGCCGTTCGGGCAACCGCGACTCCCGGGACCGGTGCCCAGGCTGAAGCAGTGCTCTGTCTCCACGGCCCCTGCGAGGGCCGCGTGGGTGAAGTCCACACCGGTATCAATCACCGCGACGACCGCGCCGGTGCCGTCATGCCCGGAGGCAATGGCGACCGGCTGGTTGATCATCGCGTTGCCCTCGAGCATGTGGGGCGACATCAGTTCGTTGGGGACGATGGCGAGGACGCGGGGGTCGTCATGGAGCGCGACGAGGTCGTCCTCGCTCACGGAGGCGAGCACGGCCGGGATGGTGAGGTAGCGGTATGGACATCGAGGTCGACCGGGGGCGACGACTCGAACGTGTCCTGCGCGGCCTGCACGCTGTCCAGCCCGAACGAGAACAGCGAGAACGTCGGCGCGAGTTCGATGATGACGCTGACGAAGCCGTCGGGATCATCGGGCGGCGGTGCCACTGGGCCCGGGGCCTGCCAGAAGAGCGGGGGTTCCTGGGCGGAGGAGATGGCGGGCCCGGAGGCACCCACGAACAGCACGGCTATCAACGCCGCGGCCACGACCCACGCCCGAGTCCACGAGTGCATGAGGCCCCTTCGGAGAGTGACGCCCCCGGAGGTGAGATCCCCGAACCGAGGCAGCCACCTCTGATTATGGCGACTATCGGCCTATGCGGTCAGTAGAGAATCGGGGAACCGCCCCAGCCCTCCACGGCCTCGACCACGGCAGGTGGGTATCACCGATACACAGTCTCGTCTGAGGGTGCGGGCAGGCGCGTCGAGGCGCCTCGGCGGCCTCGTTCGAGCGGGCTCTGGCTGGTAGAATGGGGACACCCAGCACGTCCCGGTTCGACCCGTTTCGAACGCGTCACCCGCGCGAAGGGCCCATCATGGTCAACGACACCCCGGAACGCGTGCAGCCTCGACGCGTCGAGGACGAGATGCGCTCGTCCTACCTCGACTACGCCATGTCGGTCATCGTCTCGCGGGCGCTGCCCGATGTGCGCGACGGGCTGAAGCCGGTGCAGCGCCGCATCCTCTTCGGGATGCAAGAACTGGGGGTCGGGCCCAACTCTGGCTACAAGAAGTCCGCCCGCATGGTGGGCGAGGTGATGGGGAAGTTCCACCCCCACGGCGACAGCGCGATCTACGACGCGCTGGTCCGCATGGCCCAAGACTTCTCGATGCGCTACCCGCTGATCATGGGCCAGGGCAACTTCGGCTCCATCGACGGCGACCCGCCGGCCGCAATGCGATACACGGAGGCCCGCCTGGCCCCGATCGCCATGGAACTGCTGGCGGACATCGACCGGAACACGGTCGACTTCTACCCGAACTTCGACGACTCGCTGATGCAGCCAGAGGTGCTGCCGGCACGCCTGCCGAACCTGCTGCTGAACGGCTCCTCCGGCATCGCCGTTGGCATGGCCACCAACATCCCGCCCCACAACCTGAACGAACTCTGCGATGTGGTCGTCCACCTCCTGGAGCACCCCGACGCCACGGTCGACGAGGTGTTCGAGGCCGGGTTGATCCACGGGCCAGACTTCCCCACCGCCGCGATGATCTTCAACCGCGCGGAGATCCTGAACGCCTACCGCACCGGCCGCGGCCGGGTGGTGATGCAGGCGCGCATGGAGGTGGAAGAGACCAAGAACGGCCGCAGCCAGATCGTGGTCACGGAACTGCCGTACCAGGTGAACAAGGCGACGCTGATCGAGCGCATCGCCGACCTCGTGCGGGGGAAGAAGCTCGACGGCATCTCCGACCTGCGCGACGAGTCCGACCGCCACGGCATGCGCATTGTGATCGAACTGTCCCGCAATGCCACGTACAACTCGGTGAAGAACCAGCTGTACAAGCACACGGCACTGCGCTCCTCCTTCGCGGTGAACATGCTGGCGCTGCACCAGGGGCAGCCGCGCACACTGAGCCTGGTGGAGTCGCTGAACGCGTTCATCGAGCACCGGCGCGTGGTGATCCGCCGCCGCTCCGAGTTCGACCTGGAGAAGGCGCGCGACCGCGCCCACATCCTCGAAGGCCTGCTCAAGGCGCTGGACCTGCTGGACCTGGTGATCGCCGCGATCCGCGCCTCGGCGTCCGCGGAGGCCGCCAAGACCGCACTGATCGCGGCGCCATTCGAGTTGAGCGACCGGCAGGCGCAGGCCGTGCTGGACATGCAGTTGCGCCGCCTCGCACAGCTCGAAGCGCAGAAGATCCAGGCCGAGTACCAGGAGCTGATGGAGTTCATCGCCTACCTCGTGGACCTCCTGGAGCACCCGGAGAAGATCGACGCGCTGATCAAGACCGACTGCGCGGACCTGAAGGAGAAGTACGGTGACGCGCGCCGCACGCAGGTCTTCCCGCAGGCCGTCGAGGACATCTCGGACGAGGACCTCGTTGCGCACCAGCAGGTGGTGGTGACGATCTCCGACCGCGGCTACATGAAGCGCGTCCCGCTGGAGACGTACCGCGTGCAACGTCGCGGCGGCCGAGGCATCACCGGCCAGACCGTGCGTGAAGAGGACGCGATCCGCCACCTGACCGTGTGCGACACGCACGACTCCCTGCTGATGTTCACGGACAGCGGCAAGATCTTCTCCCTAAAGACCTACGAGGTGCCAGAGGGCTCCCGCACCGCCCGCGGCATCCCGGCGGTGAACCTGGTCTCGCTGGAGCAGGGCGACCGCGTGACCGCCGTGGTGGCGATCAACGACTTCAAGCGCGACGCCATGCTGCTGGCGACCGAGCGCGGCATTGTGAAGCGCACGCCGCTGCAGGAGTTCGAGTCCGTGCGCCGCGCCGGCCTGATCGCGATGCGCCTCGATGACGGCGACCGCCTGGTGGAGGCGCGCCCGGCCAGCGAACTGGCGGACGCGATCATCGTGAGCAGCGACGGCCAGGCAATCCGCTTCAAGGCGGGCACGCTGCGGGTCGCCTCGCGCGCCTCGGGTGGCGTGCGCGGCATCAACCTGAAAGGCACCGCCCACGTCATCGCGCTGGTGATGGCGGACGACGGCGACGACCTGCTGGTGGTGTCCGAGCGCGGCATGGGCAAGCGCACGCCCGTCGATGAGTACCCGACCAAGGGACGTGGCGGCAACGGCGTGCTGACGTTCCGCGTGACCGCCCGCAGCGGCCCGCTGGCGGTGGCGCGCATGGTGCGCGCCGACCACCAAATGATCCTGGTCTCGCAGCAGGGCATCGTGATGCGCACCTCGGCCGGCTCGATCAGCCAGCAGGGGCGTTCCACGCAGGGCGTGCAGGTGATGGGTGTGGGCGCGGACGACCGTGTCGCCTCCGTCGCTCGCGTCGACCAGGCCGAGGGCCCGGACGATGGCGACCTGGCGGACGGCCCCGTCGACGAGACCACCGAGGCAACCGAAGCGACGGCCGAACCGACGGCTGAGGCCTAGCGACACGTAGCGCGGGCGCACAGGCGCCCGCCTACACTCGCACCCATGCAGACGCTCGACGACCTGGGCGAGTTCGGCCTGATCGACCGCATCGTCTCCCGCCTCGGCGCGGCGGCCGCGCGTGACATCGCCGTTCCCCCGGGTGACGATGCGGCCGTGTGGTTGCCGTCCCCCGGCGCGACCGTCGCGACCATCGACCTGCTCACCGAGGGCACCCACTGGCGCGCCGACACGATGAGCGCAGCGGACGCCGCGTGGCGCGCGGTGGCCGCCAACGTCTCCGACCTGGCCGCGATGGGCGCCACGCCCGAGTACCTGCTGGTCGGCCTCTCACTGGCTCCACACGCCACCCTCGATGACGTCGACGGATTCGCGGACGGATTCGCCGCGTCGTGCCTCGCGCACGGCGTCCGCATCGCCGGCGGCGACATCGTCCAGGGCGCGGTGACCTCCATCAGCATCGCCGCCTACGGCGTCGCGCAGACGGGCGCGGACGGCGTGCCGGCGCTGCTCCGACGCGACGGCGCGCGACCGGGCGACCGCATCGCCGTCTCGGGCACCCCCGGCGCATCCTCGGCC
>JAQCKI010000107.1 GCA_027592645.1 Chloroflexota bacterium
AGGGGGCGTCGCCCCCTTCGAGCATCCCCCGGAAGGCGCCAGCCTTCGGCGGCGCGACAGCGGGCAGCGGCGGAAGCGCGGGAGAGCAGGGCGCGGGCGCGGGCGGCGAAGAGCGGGGATCGCCACAGCTGAGGCATCGTGCGGAGAGAGCCGGCTGGTGCGGCGCTGAACCCGCTCTCCCACGGCTTCGTCGGTGCGCGCCCTCCGCTCCCCTCGCCCTCTGGGAGAGGGGCCGGGGGTGAGGGTTCGCCGACGAGATCCGCCGCCGCACGAGGTATGGACGGACGCCCGAGGCTCAGCCGCAGGGTTCGAAGATGTTCTCCTGCGGGGTGAGGCCGGCGGCGCGGGCGAGCGTGCGGAAGGCGACGAGGTCCGGGTAGCCCTCGAAGAAGAGCATGCGCTCGACGAGGCCTTCGGTGTCCACCGGGACATCGAGGACGAAGGCGGAGAACGCCTCGGCGAAGTCTTCTTCCGGGGCGGTGGCTGCGTAGACGCCGAGGAAGCCGCCGTCCACGGAGCAGCGGTCCTCCGCACCCTCCACGTCCTCTTCCCACGGGTCGTACGCGGCAATGTCATCCGGGTGCCAGAAGCGGGTGATCCACTCGTCGATGTAGGAGCCGCGCTCAAAGCAGCCGGTGCCGTTGTAGAGGGTGGGGCAGGCGAACGGGTCCATGCTGCGATCGAGTTGGTCCGGGCGCTGCGTGAAGACGTGCGCGAACTCGTGGGCGAGCGTGAGGATCAGCGCGCCTTCGTCTTCCTCCGCCGCGACGAGGTTGATCGACATCTGGAACTGTGTGCCGTCGGCGTCGCCGACGTCGTTGACCCACGCGACCAGTTCGCCGAGCGGGCCAGTGGGTTCATCGCCACGGTCGAAGCCGGCGATTAGCACGAGGTAGGCGAACTCCTCGGGCGGGGTGATCAGGCGCAGGAGTTCCCACGCGCGGATCAGCCGCGCGTCTTCGTCACCGAAGCAGAGGGCGCCGAGGGTGTCGCCGATGACGTGGTGCGCGGTGAGGAAGGCGTCGCGGTAGGTCTCGTGGGCCTCGGCGAGGATGTCGAGCGAACAGGCGACGCCGTCCGGGACGAGCGTGGGGTCGTACAGGACCCCGCTGCCGCCAGCGGTGGCGGTGGGTGTGGCGTCACCGCTGGTGGCCGTCGGTACCGCCGTTGCTGTCGTAGCCGCCGGCGTGCCACCGTCCGGTGTGGCGTCGCCGTCATCGATGTCACCGCACGCGCCGAGCAGCATGGCGGCAGCCGCAGCGAGCAGGATGAAGGGCGCGAGCCAGCGCTGGGACGGGCGGCGGGTGGCACGGGGCATGGTCGATCCTTCGCCGGGTGGCCGGGCAGGCACGTGTAGCGCGTCTGAGTGGTTGCGACGTCCAGATTAGTCGGAGCGATCGGCAGGCGCACCGGATGCTCGTGCATCGGCCCGGAGCCACGCGGCGTAAGCCAGGCCCGCGAGCACGAAGATCGCCGCGCCCATCGCGCCGAAGGCGACGCGCAGGGAGCCATCGCCCAGGATGCCGGCGATCGGCGCGACCGTGGCGAACGTGATCGACGTGCCGAGGGGTGCGACCGAGAGGATCGTTGCGCGGACATCGGACTCGGTGCGGTCGTTGACGTACGCGCCGATCGCCGGCGCGGCGAGGCCGAACGCGAACTGCGAGAGCGCGAGGCCGCCGATTGCAGCGACATGGTCGACGATCCCGATGAGCATCAGCCCGGCAACGATCGCGAGCAGCGCTCCGAGCAGCAGGCGCCGCAACCCGAGCCATCGGACGGTGCGACCGGAGAGCAGCATCCCCGCGGCACCGGCCGCCTGGATTGGCAGGAACAAGACACCGAACAGCGCCAGCGGTACGTCGTGGCCGCTCAGGAACGGCTGCGCGAGCAGGAAGTACGCCGGGAAGAAGGCCGTGAGCGCGATCTCCAGCAGCAGGATGTTGCGGAGCGCCGCGCGCTCCCGTAGCGCTCGGACGGCGGTGGTGAGGGTGGCCGCATACCCGAGCGGCGCCGTGGTGATCGATACCCTCGGCGGCTCCTTGATCAGCACGAGCAGCGGCGCCTGGATGACGTAGGTGAGCAGGCCGGCGAGCACACCGATCTGCAGCGTGGTCAGGCCAGCGACGACGCCTCCGTACAGTGCGCCGACCATGAAGCCGGCCTGGCTGAGAGCGCCCATGACGCCGGCGCGGTCACCGTATTCGGCCTGGCGGTCGCCCGCTGCCAGCGCGTCGTACAGGTAGGCGGTGTTGTTCCCGGAACGGAATGCGAGGCCGCCCGACCAGAACACGTAGGAGAGGGCGAGCAGCGTGAAGTTGTCGGCCAGCGCGAAGATGAGGAGCCCGGTGATCTCCGCCAGCGCGCCGATGATGAACGCAAGCCGCCGCCCGTACCGATCGGCAAACGCGCCAGAGGGGACCTCCAGCGCCAGTTTGATGAGCCAGTAGAGGCCCTCCATCAGTCCGACCTGGACCAGCGTCAGGTGGCGGAAATCGGTGAGATAGACGACCCAGATGGCGATGAGCGGGCTGAACTCGAACGCGAACGAGAGCGCATCGAGGAGCCGTACGTTGCGGGTGACGGGGTAGGGGCCCGGTGCTGGCGGCATCGGCGGCGCGCTCCATGGTCGTGTAGCGTGATAGCGCGTCGGTTGCCCCACAGGCGGGGCGGTCAGGATAATCGACAGACCGGGTTATCACCGCGACACCACGTCATGGCCGAACGGCCCAATGGAGGCATTGTGGGGAACAACCGCAGGCAGGACCGGCTGCGAGAGCGCCGGAATCGAGAGACGACGCCAGCGAGCGGCGGTGAGCCGAGCCCTTCGCGCACGCCTCGACCGTCGTCGAAGCCGCAGTGGCGGCAGACGCTGGACTCGTGGGGCGGCCTGCCGGTGGCAGGTGCGCTGATCGCGGGCGTGGTGCTGCTGGCGGTGATGGTGTGGGTGAGCCGGCCCGGCGCCAGCGCAGGCGGCGACCCGTACGTCCCCGTGGAGCGTGCGCAGACGAACGGTCGCGTAGTGGGCGCTCCGGACGCGCCGATCAAGATCATCGCGTTCCTGGACTACCAGTGCCCGCACTGCAAGACGTTCCACGACACGACCGAGGCGCAGGTCGAGGCGGAGTTCGTGGACACTGGGATCGCCACACTGGAGGCGCGCTACTACGCCTTCCTTGGCCCCGACTCCGTCCGGGCGGCGGAGGGTGCGGAGTGCGCGGCGGACCAGAACATGTTCTGGCCCTACCAGGACGTGCTGTTCCTGCGGCAGGGTCAGCAGAACTCCGGCGTTTACTCCGTCGCGAACCTGAAGCAGTACGCGCGCGAGGTGCAGGCGGAGCACAGCGAGTTCGACGTCTCGGCGTTCGACCGCTGCGTGGATTCGGGCGAGAAGCGGTCAGTGGTGGAGGAGATGACGCGGCAGGCGGAGCAGCTGGGCATCCGCTCCACGCCTTCGTTCCTGGTCAACGGGCAGATGCTGTCCGGTGCCCAGCCGATTGAGGGCTTCCGTAGCGCGATCGAGCTGATCCAGGCGCAGTAACAGCGATTGATGAACGGCAATACATCGCCGCGGGCGTCAGTCTGGGTGTCTGTGCGGGGCCGCACTGGGGGCGGCCAGGGGCAATGTGGGCCTCGGGGTCGCTCTTGGGCTCTCATTTGGCGCGGCATTTGGCGCTGCGTTCGCAAGCCTGAAGGGTACCGATTCAGATTGACCCGCGACCGCGGGTGACCATCGGCGGGGCGGACGGTATTATCGGGCCGCCCCCGGCGAATGTGCCGGCATCTCGGAGGAGGCAGCATGGCTGACGCGGCAACCGCAGACCCGACCTCGGTCGGCCTGACGTTCCAGGACTTCTACATCCTCTCCTCCGGCGGGGTGGACGCGTTCGCCATCAACTGGACCGAGCAGGATGAGCCGCCGCCGTTCTATGTGACGGTGGAAGGCCGCCGGTTCGCCTTCAACGGCCTCACCTACCTGGTGAAGGGGTACGGCGCACAGTTGCCTCAGTGGGTTCGGGAGGAGGAGGCCGCGGGCCGCCTGGTGCTGTTCGTGGAGCGCGACGACCGCCTGATGTGCTACGTCCACGACCCGGCAGCGACCGAGGACGACGCGGAGTAACCTTCCGCGCTTCTTCCGATTCGACAGCATGAGACGGCCCCGGCGACGGGGCCGTCTCGTTGCGTCAGCGCGGCCGCGCGGGTGCGGGCGCGGACGTGTTTCCGTCCGTGGTAACTTCCGTGCGCCGCGCGGCGCAGCATGGTTCGCGCGGGTACCAGACAGGACTGACACCCGTGACCGACTCAACCCCCGTCCTGCTCGAAGAGCGTCAGGGCGACGTGCTCCTGCTGACGCTGAACCGGCCGGCGCGCCACAACGCGATGAACGCCGCCGTGAACCACTACCTCGGCGAGGCGGTGGCACGCGCCGAATCGGACGGCGTGAAGGTCATCGTGCTGACCGGGGCCGGCGAGCAGGCCTTCTGCGCCGGCGGCGACATGCTGGAGATGACCGGCATCGAGGCGGACGCGAACCCACTCCCGCGCCCGCGAGAGCGCAGGACGGGCACGGAGGAGATCGCAAAGACGCCGCTGCCCGTGCTGGCCGCGATCAATGGCTATTGCTACGGCGGTGGCGCTCGGTTGGCGATCGCCTGCGACATCCGCCTGGCCGCACGCCACGCGACCTTCCGGCTGCCCGGTGCGGAGTACGGGCTCGTGGTCGCGGCGGCCTCGCTGCCACGCCTCGTGGGTGTCTCGCGCGCCAAGGAGTGGATCTACACCGCGCGCAAGTTCGATGCGCAGGAGGCGTATGAGGCCGGGCTGGTGAGTTCGCTCCACGACGCGGACGCGCTGCTGCCCGCCGCGCTGGAGATGGCCCAGATCATCGCGGGGCACTCGGCGTCCTCCGTGCAGGCCTCGAAGCGGGTGATGGACGCAGCGACGCTCTCCGCCGAGGCGTCACAGATGGAAGTGGACGCGAACCGCGTGCTGCGCGGCAGTGACGAGCAGAAGGCCCGATTCCGTGACGCTACACGTCGAGTGACCGGTCGCTAGCGGCACCCCTACGGGCGAGGAGGACATCAATGGCCGGACCGCTGAGCGGCATCAAGGTCTTGGACTTCACATGGGCGCTGGCGGGGCCGTACGGGGTGATGATCCTCGCCGACCTGGGCGCGGAGGTCTGGAAGATCGAAACACCGTTCCAGACCGAGAAGCGCCGCGCTGCCGGGCCGTATGTGCACGGCGTCAGCACTTACTTCTTCTCCGTGAACCGCGGCAAGAAGTCGATCATGCTCGACCTGAAGGCGCCGGAGGCGAAGGAGATCATCCACCGCCTGGTGAAGGAAGTGGATGTCGTCACCGAGAACTTCTCGCCTGGCTCCATGGATCGCCTTGGCTTCGGCTACGAAGACCTGAAGGCGGTGAACCCGAAGATCATCTACGCGTCCACGTCCGGTTTCGGCCAGACCGGGCCGTACCGCTCGCGCGGTGCGGTGGACATCATCGTGCAGGGGATGGGCGGCCTGCTGAGCACCACGGGCCACGAATCCGACCCGCTGCCTTCGCGTGCGGGGTACTCCATCGGCGACATGTCGGCGGGGATGTTCACGGCGATCGGTGTGCTCTCCGCACTGGTGGAGCGTGGGAAGAGCGGCGAGGGCCAGCACGTGGACGTGGCGATGCTGGACAGCCAGGTGGCGTTGATGGAGAACCCGATCATCCGCCACCTGGCCACCGGCGAGGTGCAGAAGCGCGCCGGCCTGCGTCATCCGCTGAGCACGCCGCACCAGGCGCTGCCCGCGAAGGACGGCTGGATCGTGGTGGCTGGCGTGAAGGACAACAACTGGCAGTTGTTCCTCGGGAAGATCGGCCTCGACCACCTGATCGCGGACGAGCGCTTCATGCTGAACGCCGACCGCACGAGGAACTACGACATCCTGGAGCCGCTGCTGTTCGAGGCGACCCGGCAGCGCACCGTGAACGAGTGGCTGGACGAACTCGGCGAGCACTTCCTGATCGGGCCGCTGAACACGATCGCCGACGTGGTGAAGGACCCGCAGGTGTTGCACCGCAACATGATCGTGGAACTGCCGACGTGGACCGGGAAGACGCTCAAGGTGTCGAACACGCCCGTGAAGTTGTCGCGCACGCCCGGCGGGCCGGAGCGTGGGGCGCCTCGGCCAGGGGAGCACACGATGGATGTGCTGACGCAGGTCGGGTTCACCGAGGCGGAGTTGCAGTCGATGCTCGAACGGCACGTGCTGGGGACGGGGCCTTCCGAGGAGTGATCGCGCGCAGGGCGCGGTCGCGGCTGTGCGCGTCGCGGGCCGAGTGTTGATCGGTGTGACGCCGGGGGAGTGATCGACGCCGCTCCGCGGCGGCTCTGTTGCTCCCCACCC
>JAQCKI010000009.1 GCA_027592645.1 Chloroflexota bacterium
CCCATCCACTCCCGCGCGAATGATACCCGCTGCCGTCGTGCGCGCTCGGGCGCACCGGGACGGCCGAGGTCAGGCGCGAGGCAGCGGGCGCGCGAAGACCAGCGCGCCGCCGGCCAGCGCCACCGCCGCGCAGAGGTAGAACACCGCGTCCACACCGGCCGCGTCCGCCACGATCCCGGCGGCCACGGGCCCGCCGAGCATCCCAATGGCGTACACGGCCTGGTAGACACCCATCGCCGTCGCACGCTGGTGCGGCGCCACGGCCAGCACCGCCAGCGTGATCAACAGCGCGTTGGTGGAGCCTCGGCCGAAGCCGTTGAGCGCCTGCGTCACGCCGAGCGTGAACACATCGGCGGTCAGGGGTACCACTGCAGCCGCGACGGCCATCACCAGCATGCCGATGAGCAACGTCACGGCGTAGCCGGATCGCGCCACCATCCACGGCACGGTGAGCGTGCCGACGACCGAGAACGCGAACATCGTCGTGGTGATGTAGCCCACTGCCGCGTCGCCCGCGCCCATCTCCTCGGCGTATACGGGGACGAAGCCGAAACTCGTGGCGAACGAGACGAACTGCGTCGCAATGCCAATGACCGAGACCGTGACCAGCAGCGGCACGCGCGCGATCTCCAGGAACGCGCGCGCCGAGTAGCGTTGCCGCTCCTGCATCGGCGGTTCGTCGGCGGCGAGCATCAGCGCGCCGCCGACCGTCCCAACGACCACGCCGGCATAGAACGTACTGGTGGAGCCGAACAGGTCCGCCAGGATGCCGCCGGTGAACGTGGCGAGCACCAGCGCGATGGCGTTCACGGCCATGATCCGCGACATCGCGCGGGCCGCGTCGCCGGATGCGAAGTACGAGGAGTACAGCACCGTGATCGCCACCCACCCGGCGCCGGCGATGCCGGTGACGGCGCGCGCCGCGAACAACGTCCATGGGTCGGGCGAGACTGCGAGGCCGAGCGCGCCCAGCGCCGAGGCCGCCAGCGCCGCCACCGCGAACGGCTTCCGCCGTCCGATCGCGTCCGCCGCGATCCCCATCGGGATGCGGAGGCCCACCTGCGCGATCGCGTATGCCGCGATCACCGCCCCGAGCATGGTGTTGGTCGCACCGAGGTCGAGCGCCCTCAGCGGCAGGAACGGGACATAGAAGTAGAGCGACAGCCAGAAGCAGAAGGTGGAAGCGGCGACCAGCATCGCGCCGCGGCGTCGGGCTTGCTCGGTCAGCGCCGGGGCAACGTGATCAGCGGTCTGTGAGATGGCGCACCGTACCCCGAGGTCTGGCGTCAGCGGATGGCAGGCATCATACCGGGGTCACCGGCTGCACTACGCACACGCGGTACCACGTGCAGCGGGGGAACGACTCCGTGGCCAGCCAGACGCGGCCGAACTCGCGCAGTTCGGCCTCCACCTGTTCGCCCCAGACGGGGAACTCGCGGCACTTCGGGGGCACCTCGCGGTCGTGGATACCGCACAGGCCACGCCCGTCGGGCTGCGGCTGGAAGGCACCGCAGCGGAAGCGCGTGGGCGTCAGGTCAGCCTCGTCCGCCGTCGTAGCAGGACGGTCTGCCCATCCGCCGTCCGTGCGGTGCAGCGGGATGATCAGCGGCTGGCCATCGAACAGGGACCGGTACTGGTCGGCGGGCAACGCGCCCCACGTCCAGTAGCCGTCCGAGCGACGCGAGTCGCAGCAGTCGCCGCAGCCATTGCATTCCAGCGCCCGCGCCTCCTCGAGCGAGAGGAAGCGCGGGGCTAAATCGCCCTCCGCGGGCGCGGTTTCGGTCGGATGGTCGGCATCGGTCATGCGGGGAGCGCCCTCGGACGCGCGATTCACAATGCTGATCGTACCCCCGCCTCCCGGCGGGGGTCCGCCGTCCCTAGCCGTCGAGGTGCGTCAGGTACTGGTCGGCGCGGATCGCGGCGGTTGCGCCGTCGCCGGCGGAGGAGACCACCTGCCGTGCCGCCTCCGAGCGCACGTCGCCGGCGATGAACAGGCCCGGTACGGGCGTCTCCATCCACGCGTTCACGATCGCGTGTCCACCGGCATCGAGCGGGACGTTGAAGCCAGCCAGGAGCGAGGAGTTCGGCGTCTGGCCGATGAAGATGAACGCCGCGTTTGTGTCGAAGCGTCGCGTCTCACCTGTGTGGACGTCGCGCAGGGTGACCGCCGCCACCTGCTCCGTGCCGATGATCTCATCGACCACCGTGTTCCACGCGAACGCCATCTTCGGCTCGGCGAAGGCGCGCGCCTGCAGCACCTTCTGTGCCCGCAGTTCGTCACGCCGGTGCACCAGCGTCACCTTCGAGGCGTAGCGAGTGGTGAACAGCGCCTCCTCGACGGCCGCGTCGCCACCACCGACGACCACGGCCTCCTGCCCGGCAAAGAACGCCGCATCGCAGGTCGCGCAGTAGGAGACGCCCTTGCCGGTCAGTTCACGCTCACCGGGGATCCCGAGTTTGTTGTACTCGGCGCCGGCGGTGTAGATGACCGATCGTGCGATGAAGTCGCCGCCGCCCTCCGTGCCCACGGCGAAGCGCCCGTCCTCCGTCCGTTGCAGCGACGTGACCGCCGCGTACACGGTCTCCATCCCGAAGCGCTCCGACTGCCGCTGCATCGCGAGCGCGAGATCGAGGCCGTTGATACCGTCCGGGAAGCCGGGGTAGTTTTCCACGGCGTCCGTGGTGGCGATCTGGCCACCCAGCACGCCGCCCTCGAACAGCACGGTGGAGCGCAGCGCACGCGCCGCATAGAGGCCCGCCGAAAGCCCGGCGGGACCGCCACCAATGATGGCGATCTCAATCTCCCGAGGGGTCATCGGGGCGGTGGTCACAGGGCGCGCCTTCCGGGTGCGGCGGGATGCTTGCGGGGGCCGCGTATCGCGGCGAGACTGAACGAGGAGAAGGGAGGACTCGTGACGATCGACCAGCCGTCAGACGCAGATCGCGCCGTCGCGAAGCCGGAGACACTCGCCAAGATGCAGAAGTTCGTCGAAAACTTCGCCCAGAAGTCCGGCACGTTCCTCCACCCCCAGTCAGAGATCACCGAGTTCCTGGTGATCGGCCTCGCCAAGAACGTGGACGAGGTGGGCAAGCCGCTCTGCCCCTGCATGTTCTTCGAGGACAAGCAGGAGGAGATCGAAAAGAAGTTCTGGATCTGTCCCTGCGAGGAGATGCAGCGGTGGAAATACTGCCACTGACTGCTCTTCTGCGATGAGGAAGGTCTTCCCATCACCGAACACCTGCCAGAGGACCACGAGGGCCGTGAAGCCTACGGCCTGAGGCCCGATCCCACGCCCGACAAGGGTCGCGCACTGGGCCGCCTCGAAGCGAAGCAGGGCCGCTCCATCGCCAAGGGTGGTCGAGCCGATGACGTTGATCCTCCGCCGCAGACGATCCCGCTCGGCGGCGGGTAGCCCTCGGTCGGTTCACCCGCTCCAGACAAGAACATCGGGGCGGCCGGTTGGCCGCCCCGATGCGTGTCGTCCGCTCTGTACGACGGCGAGCCTAGTTGGCGAGCGCCGCGTCCAGGTGCTTCGCCAGGTCGCTCTTCGGGCGGAAGCCCACCACCTGGCCGACCGCCTGCCCGCCCTTGAAGATCAAGAGCGTCGGGATCGAGCGGATCTGGTACTTCGCGGCGATCTTCGGGTTGTCATCCGTGTTCAACTTTACGAACTTCACCTTACCGTCGTAGTCGTTGGAGAGTTCCTCCACAACCGGGGCCACCATGCGGCAGGGGCCACACCACGGCGCCCAGAAGTCGACCAGTACGGGCGTGTCGTTGTTCAGGACGTCCTGCTCGAACGTCGCGTCGGAGGTGTCGGTGGGATGTGCCATCGCGCCGGGTCCTTTCGTGCGGGGTCGTACCCCGGCAATGCAAGCGGCGAAGCGCCGCGCCTCACTGATGCGGGGATCCATTGACACGGGTCCCGCCGCTGAGTCACAATCTACATACCCCCATCGGGTATGTCAACCGGTGCCGGGCTGGACGTGCAATCATGCACTTCCGTACGGAGGTCGTGTCTCATGGATTCTACCGAGAGCGATGCACTGTTGACCCGGCTCCGCCGCATCGAGGGTCAGGTACGCGGGATCACCCGCATGCTGGAGAGCGGTCGCACCTGCGAGGACGTAGTCACGCAGCTGATGGCGGTGCGTTCGAGCATCGACACCGTCGGCGCGGTCGTCCTCGACCGACACCTCGAGACCTGCATCGATGGGAAGTCGCCGGGCGAGCAGGTGGATGCCCTGCGCGGCGCTATGCGGCTCTGGTGGCGCTGGGCGCCTTCCACCGGCGGTACCGGTGCCGACCCCACGACCAGTGGCGCTTCGTCGCCGCTGCCGGTGGCCGAGTAGCGTCGACCGAGGCCTGACCGGTTCGTGGCGCGCCCGCGCGATGAGCCTAGGCGTTGTCGAACAGCACCCCGGCCAGTACCAGGTCGACCCGTTCGATCAGGTTCTCAACGCTGCCGTAGAACCGCTCGTTCGCTCGACGCAACCTGGGATCCAGCTCCCGATCAGAGCGGTAGAGCTGACCACCGAAGCCGAGGATTACCGCAGCCTCGGCGCCGATCCACAAGGCGCTGCCCAACGCCCCCCGCTCCAGCGGACTGCGGTCCCGTTCCAGGACGGCGGTCACCATCGCTGCCGGCATGCCCCAGTGCGTGAGGATCACCGCGGTCAGTTCATGGATCGCGAACCCCAGCGTGGCCCGCTCCAGATCGGGGTGTAGTCCGCCACCCCGTCCAGCCTGTTCGGCGAGTTGTTTCGTGTACTCCGGGTACTCCATGTCGAGCAGGAGCAGCCCGATCTCTGCAAGCAGGCCGGTGGCAGGTACCAGTCCCACCTCTGGTATGCGGTCAGGTGTCACCAGTTGCGCGCAGAACGAAGTGCAAACAGCGCGACGCCAGAACGTCACCGCGTCCACCGTGGTTGTGGGGCCGTTCAGGTTAGTCACCACCAGCGAGATCACCGCTGCGGAGAGTACGCGGCGGTATCCGTACTGCTGCAGGCTAGTGAGCGTGTCAGTCGCCACCGCCTCCGCATCGCCCAGGCTGCGCCCGATCTGGCGGAGCCGAGTGCGAGCTTCCTTCGTCGTCGCGAGGATCGCGCGCAACGCATCCTCGCGATCGGGGTCGAACGGATCGATTGTCAGGATCGCCCGCAACTCGTCCGATACCGGATTCGTGTCCGCGAGCCGGCGTGCGAGTTCGTCCAGGGGAGGAAAGGCGACCACAACTGATCCTGACGCTTCGCGTTGGATGAACTCTGTGTGCCGCCCACTGGCGCGGATGATAGGGGAAGCGATCCAGCCTCGCCCGACCCGCTAAGGCGTCGCCTCATGGCCAGTGATGGCACCCGTCAGGGCAGCCAGCATCCGCTGTTCCACAGCGTGCCGCGCGTTGGTGAGCGCGTTCGCCACGGCGCGCTCGTCGCTGCGCCCGTGACCGATGAAGATCGCGCCATCCACCCCCAGCAGCGGCACCGCCCCGTAGTGGCGGTAGTCCAGCCGGTCGCGCACGCCGCGCAGCGATGGCAGCAGCAGCGCCCCGCCGAGCTTTGCACGCAACGATGACCGCGCGACGGTGCGCATCTGGTCAAAGACCACCGTCACCATGCCCTCGGCCATCTTCAGGCACACGTTGCCGGTGAAGCCGTCCGTCACCACCACGTCGGCCTCGCCGCTCAGCAGCGAGCGGCCCTCGATGTTCCCGATGAAATTCAGGCGGGCGTCCTTCGCCAGCAGTTCGTGCGTTTCCGTCACCAGCATCGAACCCTTCGAGGGCTCCTCGCCGATCGACATCAGCGCCACGCGCGGTGACTCGATGCGATGCACCGAGCGCATATACGCAGCACCGAGGTGTGCGAACTGCACCAGGTGTGCCGGGCGGGCGTCCGCGTTCGCGCCCACGTCGAGAAACAGGACATGCTCGCCAGCGGCAGGGAGCACCGCGCCCAGTGCGGGACGGTCGACGCCCTTGATTCGCCCGAGCACGACCAGCGCGGTCGCCATCGCCGCGCCGGTGTTCCCCATGGTCACCAGCGCGCCCACATCACCGCTCTTCACGAGTTCCGTGCCGACGTACAGCGAGGTCTGCCGCTGTCGCCGCACCTCCATCGCCGCCTTGTCGCCCATGCCCACCTGGTCCGGCGCGTGCACGATGCGGATGCGGGAAGGCGCACCGCCCCGCTGGTTCAACTCGCGCCCGAGCACCTCGGAGTCGCCGACCAGCACCACGTCCACACCGGCACCGGCCGCGAGCAGCGCGCCGTCCACGGTGGCGCCGGGCGCGAAGTCGCCACCCATCGCGTCGAGTGCAATCGAGCTGTTCGCGGCGCTCACGCGGGCTCCTCCCCGTACTGGTAGGCGACATCATCGTCGGCGCGCTGGAGCAGCACCACCAGCCGCTCCGCGCCGTCGTAGTGAGGCGTGAACTCGTAGTCGCCGAAGCGGGCCACCACCCGCAGCCCCGCGATCCGCGCTGCCAGGTCGATCTCGCTCGGCGTGTAGGTCCGCAGGTAGAACTGCGTCGTCAGCCGGGTGAGCCGCCCCTGGCGGTCCGCGACGTCGAAGTGCCACGTGACTTCCTTGGTCCCCTGCATCGGGATCGCCGCCACGGAGACGACCTTCGAGACGGTTCCATCGCGCCACGGCTTCGTCCAGTGCTCGATCAGCGGCTGCGGCGTGGGGTCGAAGTCCTCGGCCGCGGGCGACTCCACGTCCACCACGGCGACGCCACCGGGCGCCAGGTGCCGCGCCATGCTCTCCAGCGCCAGCACGAAGTCGTCGATGCTCTCCATGTGCTGCAGCGTGCCCAGTGGCGCGCACACCACATCAAAGCGGCCACGTAGCCGCAGCGTGCGCAGGTCGCCCACCGTCCAGCGCACGGGCAGGTCGCCCGCTCGCTCCCGTGCCACCGCCAGCATCGAGGCGGAGACGTCGACCCCGGTTACCTTCGCGCCGGCCTCCGCCAGTGGCACCGCGATGCGGCCAGTGCCACACCCCAGTTCCAGCACACGCGGGCCGTGGATGTCTGACAGCCGCAGGTAGAACGAGGCGTCGTCGTGGAAATCCTCGAAGTCGAGGTCATAGAACGGCGCGATTCGATCGAACGGATCGCCCTCGGGCGGTTCGGGGTCACGAGGCGAGGCGGGGCGGTTGTTCACACCATCGATGCTATCCGAGCACTGGTGCGGCGGCGAGGCTTGACGCGCACCCGCCGCGCGCGGAGCATCGGCGCGTGACCACGTTCGACGCCATCCGTATCGCCTCCCTCGTCCGCACGATCCCCGACTTCCCGGAGCCGGGCATCCTGTTCCGCGACATCACGCCCCTGCTCTACGACCCGGACGCCCGCCGCGAGGTGATCGACGCCCTGACCGACGCCGCCCGAGACCTCGGCGCCACGCTGATCGTCGGCGTGGAGTCGCGCGGCTTCATCTTCGGCGTCCCCGTGGCGGAGCGGCTCAACGTCCCGTTCGTGCCGGTGCGGAAGCCCGGCAAGTTGCCGGACGAGTTCGCCTCCGTCGCCTACGAACTGGAGTACGGCAGCGGCGAGCTGCAGATGCACCGCACCCCGCCGGTGGCCGGGCATCGCGCGGTGGTCGTCGATGACCTGCTCGCGACCGGCGGCACCGCCTGGGCGACCGCACGGCTGATCGAGGAGTGCGGCGGCACCATCGCCGGCTTCGTGTTCGTCATCGAACTCACCGCGCTCAACGGCCGTGCCCGCCTCGGCACGCACGAGGTCAGGACGCTGCTGCAGTATTAGCGCGTTGCCTCCCCCGTTGAGAACATCCGTCCTATTCTATTGCGCATGAACGCCCCCACCTGGCGCGTCGCATGAGCCTCCGCCGTGTCACCGGCGGCGAGGTGGTGCGCACCGGCTTCGGCATCTTCGCGCGGCACGAGGTGCGCGCCGGGCACGTGGTCGTGCGCCTCGATCGCCGCACGTTTGAGCGCCACCGCGCGGCCCTCGATCGGGGCGAGCCGGTCGATATCACGTCGGAGGCCGGTCGCACGCTCTGGTGGGCCTCGGACGGCCTCTATTGGGAGGATGAGGGGCTGGACGCGGAGGCCGTGGGCCTCCTGCTCTGGGACCGTCAGCGCCGCCACGATGCGCGCCTGGATCGCCTCCGCAAGATCCGCGCCGCGGAGGAGGCGGTGGAGGGCGGCCGTCGCGCCCGCATCCCGGACGAGGTGCGCGCCTTCGTGTGGCATCGGGATGACGGTCGGTGCGTCCGCTGTGGCTCGGAGGGCGACCTCCAGTTCGACCACGTGATCCCGGTGGTCAAGGGTGGAGGCGTCGCGGCGGAGAACATCCAGGTGCTGTGTGGCGACTGCAACCGCCGCAAGAGCGACTCGATCGTGTGACGGCGCGGCGGATGGCTTCGCACGGACACCGCGAACGCTTTACGCTCACCCGGACGGGGAATCCTCGCCGCGCCTACGGTGGCGGGGCGCACGGAGGCGTGCGTTGAGCGGCACACACCACCTGGCCGAAGTGGGCGTCATCGGCGGCTCGGGCTTCTATGAGATGCCCGGCCTGACCGAGGTGGAACACGTCCAGCTCGCGACCCCCTACGGGGCCCCCAGCGGCGCGATCACGACCGGCGTGCTGCACGGCCGGCGGGTCGCCTTCCTACCTCGCCACGACCGAGGCCATCGCCTCCTGCCGTCCGAGCTGAACGCGCGCGCCAACATCTACGCGCTGAAGATGCTCGGCGTCCGCCGCATCGTCGCCGTCTCCGCCGTCGGTTCGCTCCGCCTCGAGATCGAACCGCTGCACGCCGTGGTGCCGGACCAGGTGATCGACCGCACCCAGGGCCGCCCATCCACGTTCTTCGGCGGCGGCGCGGTGGCCCACGTCGGCCTCGCCGACCCGTTCTGCCCGACCCTCTCGGCCTCGCTCGCCACGTCTGCGGAGGCCGCCGGTGTCACCATCCATCGAGGTGGCACGCTCGTCGTGATCGAGGGCCCCGCGTTCTCCACGCGTGCCGAGTCCACGCTCTACCGCGCCTGGGGTGGCGACATCATCGGCATGACCGCGGTCCCGGAGGCGAAACTCGCCCGGGAAGCCGAGATTTGTTACGCCTCGCTCTGCTTCGCCACCGACTACGACGTCTGGCACGAGTCGGAGGCGGATGTTTCCGCGGACCTCGTCGTCCAGAACCTCCACCGCAACGCGGATCGCGCCCGTGCCTCCGTCGCCGGCGTCATCGAGGCGCTCGACGGCATCGAGGACGGCTGCGGCTGCCAGGATGCGCTCGCCACCGCGCTCGTCACATCGCACGAGCAGGTGTCCGTGGACACCCGGCGCCGGCTCGGTCTGATCGTGGAGCGGTACTGGGGGGCACCGGAACGGGGGGCGGCGCGATGACGGACGCACTCCGCCGCGACCGGGCCGTCGCCCGCGCCATGTACCAGGTGCGCGAGTCGCGCGACAAGCGCCTGCTGGAGGCGCGCCTCTCGGACGACCGTGCACTGAGCGCGTACGCCCTCGGTCACCTGGAACCGGAACTGATGGCACTCGCGCAGTTCTGGACGGCGGACGGGCCGGGCGGGCAGGCCACGGTGATGCATGCGCGCGCCCTTGGATCAGTCACGGTCACTATCGGCGACCCGGCGGGCGTTGAGGCGATCATGAGCGTGCACCCCGGACTGCGGTCCGCGTACCTCTCGACGGCCTCGCCCGACCACATCCCGGTGCTGAAGCGGACGCACTTCGTCACGGATACGTTGCGGATGATGCGCATGTCCGTGAATGCGTTCACGTTCCAGGATCTCCCCGGCGAGGTGCGGCGGCTCCGCGGAGTGGACGCGCAGCGCATCAATGCGCTCTACGCCACGGACGGCTCCCCGAGCCGCTACAGCCAGGCCGCGATCGAGCGCGCGGTCTACTACGGAGCGTTCGATGACGGGCGGCTGCTGGCCGTGGCCGGCACTCACATCGTCTCGCCACACCAGTCGCTGGCGGTCGTAGGCAACGTCCTGACGCACCCACTGCACCGAGGGCAGGGCCTCGCGACGCGCGTCACGGCAGCCGTCACCCGCGACCTACTGCGCGCCGGGTGTAGCGAGGTGGTCCTGACGGTGGACCCGCACAACACCCCGGCAGTCGTCGCCTACACGCGGCTCGGGTACCGTCAGGGGGCAGCCGTCATCGAAGCACGCCTGCAACGAACTGACACATTTGGCATGACACCGGCCTGGCGGCGGTACCTCGCAAAGCGACGAGGGCGCGCGCTGGGTGGCGGCATTGAACTCGTCGCCCTGAACCAGGTGCGTTGAACCAACCGCGCTGAACGAAGCGCGCGGGGCACGGTAGGGAGAGCACGGATGACGACCCAGCAGACGGGCCAGATCCAGTACGTCGGCGACATCGCCAACCCGGCGCTCGCGCGCGAAGGCGTTCAGCGCATCGAGTGGGCCGCGCGCGAGATGCCGGTGATGGCCCAGATCCGCGAGCGCTTCGCGCGGGAGAAGCCGCTGAAGGGCATCCGCATCACCGCCTGCCTGCACGTCACCAGCGAGACGGCCAACCTGATGCTCGCGCTGCGCGATGGCGGCGCGGACGTGCGCCTGACCGCCTCCAACCCGCTTTCGACGCAGGACGAGGTCGCGGCGGCACTGGCCGTGGAGTACGGCATCCCCACCTACGCGATCAAGGGCGAGTCCTCCGAGACCTACTTCAAACACATCGACGAGGCGATCGCCCACGGCCCGCAGATGACCATGGACGACGGCGCTGACGTGGTGGCACTGCTGCACACGAAGCGGCGCGACCTCCTCCCGGGGGTCGTCGGCGGCACCGAGGAGACCACCACCGGCGTGGTGCGGTTGAAGGCGCTCGCCAAGCAGGGCGCGCTGGCCTACCCGATCGTCGCGGTCAACGAGGCCAACACGAAGCACTTCTTCGACAACCGCTACGGCACCGGGCAGTCCACGCTGGACGGCATCACGCGTGCCACCAACATCCTGCTGGCCGGCAAGAACATGGTCGTCTGCGGCTACGGCTGGTGTGGCAAGGGTGTGGCGATGCGTGCCAAGGGCATGGGCGCGCAGGTGATTGTCACCGAGGTGCAGCCGCTCCGCGCGCTGGAGGCCGTGATGGACGGCTTCCGCGTCATGCCGATCGTGGACGCCGCGGCGCTAGGCGACATCTTTGTCACGGTGACGGGCGACATCAACGTGATCGACTCCCCCGCCTTCGACCAGATGAAGAGCGGCGCGGTGCTGGCGAACTCCGGCCACTTCGACGCGGAGATCAACCTCAAGGCGCTCAACGCCATGACCGAGGTGAAGCAGAACCTGCGCCCCTACGTGGACGAGTACCGCCTCACAGACGGCCGCGCGATCGTGGTGCTGGCGGAGGGCCGCCTGGTGAACCTCGGCGCCGCCGAGGGCCACCCGGCCTCCGTCATGGACATGTCGTTCGCCAACCAGGCACTCTGCGCCGAGTACATGGCGAACGAGCACCAGAACCTGAAGCCGGACGTGTACGACGTCCCGCAAGAGATCGACGACGAGATCGCCCGCCTCAAGTTGGAGAGCATGGGCGTCCGCATCGATACCCTGACGGAGGAGCAGGAGCACTACCTGAACTCCTGGGAACTCGGCACCGAATAGACGCACGACGCGGCCCGGATGGGCCGGCCTCGGAGGACGCATGACCACCTCGTTCATGAGCAGCCCCTCGACCCGCTTCACCAGCGAGTCCGTGACCGAAGGCCACCCGGACAAATTGTGTGACCAGGTCTCGGACGCAATCCTGGACGCGCTGCTCACGCAGGATCCGATGTCGCGCGTCGCCTGTGAGACGGCCACCACCACCGGCACCGTGTGGGTCTTTGGTGAGGTCACGACCAGCGGCTACGTGGAGATCGAGGACATCGTCCGCGAGACCGTCGCCAACATCGGCTACACCGGCAGCGACATCGGCTTCGACGCCGCGACCTGTGGCGTGATGTCCTCGATCAAGGGGCAGTCGCCGGACATCGCACGGGGCGTGGATCGCGCCATCGAGGCCCGCGAAGGCCTCGGCGAGGTCGACCTGTACGACCTCACCGGCGCGGGCGACCAGGGCATGATGATCGGCTTTGCCTGCACCGAGACCGAAGAACTGATGCCGCTCACCATCGCCCTATCGCACCGCCTCACGCGGCGCCTCGCGGAGGTGCGCAAGGCGGGCACGCTGGACTTCCTGCGGCCCGATGGCAAGTCCCAGGTCACGGTGGAGTACGCCTACGGTGCGCCCCGCCGCATCGATGCCGTGGTGATCTCCACCCAGCACTCGCCGGACATCTCCGAGGCGGCGCTGCGCGAGGCGGTCATCGAAGAGGTCATCCGCCCGATCTGCCCCGTGGACCTGATGGACGAGCAGACGCGGATCTACGTGAACCCCACCGGCCGCTTCGTCGTCGGCGGCCCCATGGGCGACGCCGGCCTCACCGGGCGCAAGATCATCGTCGACACCTACGGCGGCGTCGCCCGCCACGGCGGTGGCGCATTCAGTGGCAAGGACCCCTCGAAGGTAGACCGCTCCGCAGCCTACGCCGCGCGCCACCTCGCGAAGAACGTGGTCGCCGCCGGCCTCGCCGAACGGTTCGAGGTGCAGGTTTCGTACGCGATCGGCGTCTCGCGGCCGACCTCCATCGCCTTCGAGACGTTCGGCACCGCCCGGATCGACGAGCAGGAGCTCGGCCGGCTGATCGAGAAGCTCTTCGACATGCGCCCGGCGGCGATCATCGACCGCTTCGACCTGCGCCGGCCCATCTACCTGCCGACGGCCTCCTACGGACACTTCGGGCGCACCGATGTGGATCTGCCGTGGGAACGGCTGGACTACGTGGACGCGCTTCGCAGCGAGGCCGGTCTCTAGCGCGCAACTGATCATCCGTCTCAGCAAAAGCGCTTGGACGGGCGCACAGTCGGGGCCTACGATCCGCGGATGCGAGCCATCGTCCTGGTTGGGGGAGAAGGCACGCGGCTTCGGCCGCTCACCTGGCGGACGCCCAAGGCGCTCGTCCCGGTGCAGAACCGTCCGCTGCTGGATCACCTGCTCCTGCACCTCGGCCGCCATGGCGTCACCCACGTCACGCTCGCCCTCACCCGCCGCACCGAGGCGATCCGGGAGGCGTTTGGCGACGGATCACGACTCGGCCTCAGCATCGATTACGCCTACGAGGAGACGCCACTGGGCTCCGGCGGCGCAATTGCCGCCATCGCCGGTGAGTGGAACGAGACGTTCATCGTCTGCAACGGCGACGTGATCACCTCGATCGACCTGTCCGCGATGCTCGAGGCCCACCGCGAGCGCGGCGCGGAACTTTCCATCTCACTGCACGAGGTTGACGACCCCTCGCCCTACGGCGTGGTCGACATGGCTACCGATGGCCGCATCCGCCGCTTCGTCGAGAAGCCGCGCCGCGAGGACGCCCCATCGCGCCTGATCAACGCCGGCACGTGGATCTTCCAGCCGTCGCTGCTCGCGCGCATGAACCCGACCACCTTCAACCGCGTCGAAGACCGCCTCTTTCCGGAACTCTGCGCCGAGGGCCGCGCAGTGTTCGGATTCCACGATGCGGACTACTGGATCGATGTCGGCAACCCGAGCGCCCTCCTCCGCGTGAACCTGGATCTGGCTGGCGCGCGTGCGGTCATCGACCCCAGCGCACGCATCGACCCCGCTGCCCGCATCATCGGCCCCGCCGTCATCGGCGCCGGGTGCGTGGTGGAAGCAGACGCGGAGGTTCGTGGCAGCGTCCTCTGGGACGGCGTCCGCATCGAAGCGGGTGCGACCGTGAACGCCTCGATCCTCGCGAGCGAGGTCCGCGTCGGCGCGGGAGCCACGGTCGAAGACTCGGTCATCGCGCATGGCGTCGCCGTCCCCGCCGGGGCGCGGCTGGCGCAGCAGTCTCTGGAGCCGGCCGTACAGACCGGGGCAAACGCCTGATGGCGCAGATCCGCTTTGGCACTGACGGGTGGCGCGCGGTCATCGCGGAGGACTTCACCTTCGACAACGTCCGCGCAGTCGCACAGGCCACGGCTGACTGGCTGAAGCGCGAGAAGCAGGCCAGCAAGGGCGTCGTGATCGGCTACGACACGCGCTTCCTCTCGGGCACGTTCGCCGCTGCCGTCGCGGAAGTCATGGCTGCCAACGACATCCATGTCGCGCTGACAAACACGTTCCTCCCGACCCCCGCTCTCTCCTGGGCCGTCCGAGACCGGCAGGCAGGCGGCGGCGTGATGATCACCGCCAGCCACAACCCCGCCCGCTGGAACGGCTTCAAGGTGAAGCCGGACTACGGCGGCTCCGCCCCCGACTCCGTCACCGCCGCGATTGAGAACGCGATCCCGGCGATTCTCGCCAGTGGCAAGGTCCACGCGCGCCCGCTCGGCGAGGCGGAGGCCCAGGGGCTGGTCGAACGCATCGACGTCCGCAACGCCTACCTGCGCACGATCACGGGCTTCGTGGACATCGAGGCGATCAAGGCGGCGAACCTCAACATCCTCGTGGATCCCATGTACGGCTCCGGGATGGGTTGGCTCCCCCGCGCGATCGAGGGCGGCGCCACCACCGTGCAGGAGATTCACGGCGAACGGAATCCGTCCTTCCCCAACGTCCGCGCCCCCGAACCGATCGCCTCCAATCTCCAGGAGCCGATGGCGATCCTCGCGGCGGGCGGATTCGATGCCGGACTCGCGCTCGATGGCGATGGCGACCGCTTCGGCCTGATCGATGAGCGCGGACAGTTCATCACGCAACTGCAGACGTTCGCGCTGCTCGTCTACTACTTCCTCGAGGTCCGAGGCGAGCGTGGCCCCATCATCCGCTCCGTGACGATGACCCGCATGGTGGACCGGCTGGGCGAGATCTACGGCTGCCCGGTCTTTGAGACCCCGGTCGGCTTCAAGCACCTCGGCGAGAAGATGCGCGAGTCGGACGCGATGATCGCGGGCGAGGAGTCCGGCGGCTCCGCCTTCCGCGGCCACATCCCGGAACGTGACGGCCTCCTCGCGGCGCTGTTCGTCCTCGATCACATCGCCCGCACCGGCAAGCGACCGTCTGAGCTGCTGGAGGAACTCTCTGCAATCGTGGGGCCGCACGAATACGACCGCGTGGACATCACGGTCCGCACCGAAGAGCGTGCCGCCATCGAGGCGCACGTGCAGGCGCAGAACCCCGAGATGATCGCGGGCCTGCGCGTCATCAGTCGCGACCAGGTGGATGGCTATCGCTTCGTACTGGAGGGCGGCTGGTGGCTGCTGATGCGCTTCTCCGGCACGGAGCCGCTCATGCGCATCTACGCTGAACTCCCCACGACCGAACAGGTGCAGGACGCCCTTGCCACTGGCCAGGCGATTGCCGGCATCTCGCTGTGACACCTGATGCGATCGCCCGCCTGAGCGATGCCGCCCTGCGCGCCCGCGTCGATCCCTCGGGGTTCGACCGGTTGCTGCAGGGACTCCCGGCGCAGGCGCGTAGCGCGTGGCAACTGGGGCTGGACGCGCCGTTCGAGGGTTTCACCACGCCGTCACGCGTGCTGCTGGTCGGGCTCGGCGGCTCCGCCATCGGCGCTGACGTGGCGGCGACATTGGCCTCTGACCTGTGCGAGATTCCGGTGCGCGTGGTACGCAACTACCATCTGCCGCCGCTGACCCCAGAGACGCTCGTCATCCTCTCCTCCTTCTCCGGCGACACCGAGGAGACCCTGGCCGCCTTCGACACCGTCGCGGCCTCGGACGCGCAGGCGATCGCGGTGACCACCGGCGGTCGCCTGGCCGCGCGAGCGCGACGCCACGGTATGCCGCTCATCATCTACGCATGGGACGGCGCACCGCGTACTGGCCTGGGCTTCGGCGTGTTCATCCCGCTTGCCCTGCTCCGCCGCCTGGGCGTGATGGTCATCTCGGACGCCGAGGTGCAGGCGGCCTTTGAGACACTCGACCGCTGCACCGCCGAGTACGGCCCCGCCAGCGAACACAGCCGCGCTCGCCACCTCGCCGCGTGGCTGGAGGGCAGCGTCCCCGCGATCATCGGTGCTGACATGCTGGAGGTCGCGGCGCGACGCTGGGCGGGCGAGATCAGCGAGAACGCGAAGCAGCCCGCCGCGTCGTACGCGATCCCGGAGTTCAACCACAACCAGTTCGAAGCCGTCGCCCGCCCGGAGACGCGCGTCGAGCCGCTGCGGTTCGTCCTGCTGGACGCCCCCCCGGTACACCCTCGGAACCGCCTGCGTGTCACCCAGACGGCGGAGATGATGCAGCAGGCGGGTCGCCACGTGGAGATCGCGGACGCCGGTGGCGAGACGCCGTTGGAGGCGATCCTCGCCTCGTGCGCCCTCGGCTCGTGGACGTCGTACTACCTCAGCCTGCTGAGGGAGGTCGACCCGGCCTCGATGACCGTGATGGATCAACTGAAGCGCACGCTCGCCCAGGAGCAGTAGTCGCGGTGGACACCACCTACCTCCAGGAGAACGACGCCTCTCGGGCCGAACTGACGGCGCTCATCGCGTGCCTGTCGGAGGCCGACCTGCGCCGCGAGACACACTCCGGCTGGACCGTCGCCGCGACCCTTGCCCACCTGGCGTACTGGGACCGGCGCTATGGCCTGGTGCTGAAGCGCTACGACGCGGGCGACTGGGACTCGGCGGACGTGCCCCACTGGGTCACGGACGTGGAGAACGACGCCGCCCTGCCCGAGTGGCGCGCCTTGCCACCGGCCGAGGCGGTACGCCTCGCCCTCGAAGCGGCCGTTGAGGTGGACGCGATCGTCGCCGCCGTCAGTCCAGCCACCGTGCAAACAGTGCTCGACCGCCGCCAGCGCTGGGTGGTCTACCGATACAGCCACCGACGTGAGCACTTCGCGGAGATCGAAGCCGCACTCAGCCGCGAGGGGTGATCCGCAGCCAGTCCCGGATCAGCAAGACGCCCACCTTGCGGCGGGCGTCCTGGTGTTCGGTCGAATGAAGCGGTCTAGCGCTTCGTGTACTGCGCGGCCTTACGGGCGCGCTTCAGGCCCGGCTTCTTGCGTTCCTTCACGCGGGAGTCGCGCGTCAGCAGGCCCTCGGTGCGGAGGGCGCGACGGTTGCCCTCGTCCGCGACGGTGAGCGCCCGGGCGATGCCGTGACGGATGGCACCGGCCCAGCCGGAGACGCCGCCGCCGGCGACCACCACCTGGACGTTGAACGCGCGGAGGTTCTCGGTCAACGCCAGCGGGCTGAGCATGTCCATGCGCAGCGACTCGCGCGGGATGACCGCCTCGGCCGGCTTGCCGTTGATCACGACCGTGCCGGTGCCGGGGTACAGGCGCACCCGGGCGACGGAGGTCTTGCGACGGCCCAGGCCGTAGTAGTAGTGCTCGGTAGTCATCGCATGTGCCCCTTCTGGGTGCCCTGTTACTGCTGCTCCGCGTTCTTACGAACGCGGGCACCCGTGCCGGCGGCCAGCTGTGCCTGGTGCGGGTGCGTCTGATCGGAGTAGACCTTCAGCATCCGCAGCATCGCTCGACCTCGGACGCCGCTCGGGAGCATGCCCTTCACGGCCTTCTCAATCACACGGGTGGCGTCACGGTTCATCTGCTCCGTGAACGTGCGCTGGCGCAGCCCACCCGGGTACAGCGTGTGGCGGTAGTAGATCTTCTGCTCACGCTTGGCACCGGTCACGTCTACCTTGCCGGCGTTGATGATGATGACAAAGTCACCCATCGCCAGGTGCGGCTCAAACGTGGGCTTGTGCTTGCCCTGGAGCAGGCGCGCGGCCTCGCTGGCCACGCGGCCCAGCGGACGCCCGGCGGCGTCCAGCACGTGCCAGCGTCGGTCCAGGTCATTCGCGCTCAGGCGATAGGTCTTCGTCGTCATCATGTTCCCCAGTCGACCACGCCGGGCGCATAGTGCACGGCGATCAGCGTCAGTCCCTGCGGTGGAGCAACCGGACCGGCGCTAGCCGGAGGGCCATCCACCATCTCTGCAAACTGGACCGGGGTCAGCCTGCCGCTGCCTACCCGCTCCAGCGCTCCCACCATCCGTCTCACCTGGTGGGGCAGGAAGCCATCGGCCTCCAGCGTCACCTCCAGCGTGTGCGGACCGACCCGCTCGACGCGCGCGTCGAGCAGCGTCCTCACCGTGGGATATCCCGCTGCGACGGCGCCACCGAAGGCAGCCCAGTCCCGGGAATCCCGTGGCAGCAGCGCAAGCGCCTCTGCCATGGCGGCCACGTCCAGTGGACGCTCCACCTGCCAGGCCCGACGCCGCGTGAGCGGCGTCCGACGCTGGCCGTCCTCCACCCGGTATCGATACACCCGTGACCGGGCGTGCCGCCGAGGGTCGAACCCGTCCGGTACCGCTGCCGCCGCCCGCACCGCCACGTCCTCCGGGAGGAAGTGATTGAGCGCGTCCCGGAAGGCTTCCAGCGCGTACGACGTCTCCGTCGTCAGCGCCGCCACCTGCCCGGAGGCGTGGACCCCGGCATCCGTCCGCCCGGCAAACGCCAATCGTTGGTGTTCACCGGTGAACCGCTCCAGGGCGGCTTCCACCGTTCCCTGGACCGTCCGCTTCGCGGGCTGGAACTGGCTGCCCGCGAACTCCGTCCCGTCGTACTCGAGGAGCAGCGCCAGCCGCCGCGCCCCGTGTGTTTCCACCGAGGTTAGACGAGCTCCAGTCGCGCGATGCGCGCCGCGTCGCCCTTGCGGACACCCAGTTTGATCACCCGCGTGTAACCACCCGGGCGCTCCGTGTAACGGGGCGCCACGTTGTCGAACAGGTGCTGCACCACGTCGCGGTCTTCCATCGTCGCCAGGGCCAGGCGGCGAGAGTGGACCGTGTTCTTCTTGCCCAGGGTGATGAGCTTGTCCACGAGCCGCTTCGCCTCCTTGGCGCGCGCCTCCGTGGTCTGCACGCCACCATCGCGGATAACCGCAGACGTGATCGTGCGGAACATCGCCATGCGCTGCGACGTGGGCATATCGAACCTGCGGCCGGCTTTACCGTGTCGCATTGCTCAGTCCTTCTCTCGTATCCAGGCCGGCGGGGACGCTACGCGTCCTTGCCGCGCCCGGCTTCCTTCAGCGCTTCCATCAGCGCGGCGCCCAGCGCGCCTACCTGACCATCGGCGTCCACTGCCTCGTCGTCGTCGTCCACGTTAGCCACCGCAGCGGCGGCGGCCGGAGCGTCACCCGGGCGGCGCGAGTCCGTCCGCGGGGCCGGGAAGCCGTGCGCGATCAACTTGTCGCGCAGTTCCAGGTACGACTTCTCGCCGAAGTTCCGGAGCGCCAACAGTTCTTCCTCAGACTTCTCCAGCACCACCCCCACGGTGGTCAGGCCGGAGCGCTTCAGGCAGTTGTACGCACGGACCGAGAGGTCCAACGCCTCGATGGGCATGTCGTGCCCCTCGAACGGCGCTTCCTCGGCGCGGCCGGCGGGCTCCGCCACGGCTTCCGGGCGGCCCAGCAGCTGGAACGGCAGGAACTGCGATCGCAGGATCTCCGCGGCCAGGGCCACGGCGGACTGACCGCTGACGGTGCCGTCCGTCCAGATCTCCAGGTCCAGTTTGTCGTAGTTGGTCTCCTGGCCCACGCGGGTGTTGGAGACCTTGTAGTTCACGCGGCGGACCGGGGAAAACAGCGCGTCCACGGGGATCACGCCAATGGCGAGCCCCTCGGACACGGTCGCCGCGGAATAGCCGCGGCCGCTCTCCACGTTCAGGTCCACCACCAGCGAAGCGTCCTTGGAGTCCAGCGTCGCCAACCGCAGGTCCGGGTTGACGATGTCGTAGTCCGCGGTCGCCTGGATCTGGCCGGCGGTCACCGGACCCTCGCCAGACGCCTCCAGGAAGAGGCGTGCGGGACGGTCGGCGTAGGCACGCAGCCGGACTTCCTTCAGGTTCAGCAGGAACTCAGTGACGTCTTCCTTCATTCCCGGAACGGTCGTGAACTCGTGTTCGACGCCCTCGATGCGGACAGACGTGATCGCAGCGCCCGGCAGGGACGCCAGGAGCACGCGCCGAAGCGCGTTGCCAATCGTCGTGCCGTAACCGCGTTCCAGCGGCTCAGCAACGATGTGGACGTACGATTCGTCCTCCGCCTCAATGCGGATTTCAGGGTGCAACAGGTCTGCCAAACAGCACCTCTCTCGTCTCCTGTCCCGCGGCCGAGCCGGGGGACGACGAGCATGCATCGCGCAATTAGCGCGAGTAGTACTCGATCACCGCGTTCGGGTTGAAGAAGGATTCCCAGTCACCCGGACCCGGTTCCGCAATGACGCGGCCCGTCAGGTTCTGGCGATCCAGTTCGATCCACGCCGGGATGTCCCGGGCTGCGATGTCTTCCTGAAGGATCTTGTAGAAGCCGCTCTTGCGGCCCCGATCCGTGAAGGAGATCGCCTGGCCCACCTTCACGCGGGCGCTGGGGATGGAGAGCTTCTTGCCCTCCACCGCGATCAGGCCGTGCGTGACGATCTGCCGCGCCTGGGAGCGCGTCGCGCCAAAGCCCATGCGGTAGACCACGTTGTCCAGGCGCTCTTCCAGCAGGCGCATCAGGTTGTGGCCCGCCACGCCCTCACGCGCCGTGGCGCGCTCCAGGTAGCGGCGGAACTGACCTTCCATGAGCCCGTAGGCGTAGCGCACCTTCTGCTTCTCGATGAGCTGCAGGCCGCGGTCAGAAATCTTGCGACGGCGCAACGGACGCGGTCCCGGCGGGTTGGGCCGGCGCGTCAGGGCACACTTCGCGGTACCGCACAGGGAAACCCCGTAACGGCGACACTTGCGGCACTTGGGCCCGATATAGCGAGCCATGTGTCCTCCGGGCTCCTAGGTGCGCGGCCGGCGACGAGCCCGGCAGCCGTTGTGCGGGATGGGGGTCACATCACGGATGCTGCTGACCCGCAGGCCAGCGGCAGCCAGAGCGCGGACGGCAGCCTCGCGGCCAGGGCCGGGGCCCTTCACCACGACTTCCACCTCTCGCATCCCGTGCTCCATTGCCACCTGGGCGGCGCGTTCGCCGGCCAGCTGAGCGGCGTACGGGGTGCTCTTCCGAGAGCCCTTGAAGCCCACGATGCCCGCGCTCCCCCACGAGATGGTGTTCCCATTGGGGTCGGTGATCGTGATGATCGTGTTGTTGAACGTGGACGACACGTAAACCCGGCCGCGCGGAACGTTCTTGCGTTCGCGGCGGCGAGTACGAGTCGCTGCGCCCTGCTGTCGTGCTCGGCCCATACGGAACCGCCCTCGCTACTTCTTCGCTGCCTTCTTCTTCCCGGCCACGGCTTTCTTGGTGCCGCGTCGGGTACGGGCGTTGGTCTTCGTCCGCTGCCCACGAACCGGAAGCCCGCGGCGGTGCCGCTGACCCCGGTAGCAGTTGATCTCGATCAGCCGCTGGATGTTGGACCGCACGACGCGGCGGAGGTCACCCTCCACCACCATCTCGCCCTCGATCAGCGACCGCAGTCGCGCGACTTCATCGTCCGTCAGGTCACGCACCATGCGTGTCGGATCGATGTTCGTCTGCAGGCAAATCTTGCCCGCAGTCGGGCGCCCGATGCCGTAGATGTACGGCAGCGAAAACGCCAGTTGCTTCTCCCGCGGAATGTCTACCCCGGCGATGCGTGCCATCGCGCGCTCCTAGCCCTGCCGCTGCTTGTGCTTCTTCGTCGCGCAGATCACCCGCAACTGGCCGTGCCGGCGGATGATCTGACACTTGTCGCACCGTCGCTTGACTGATGCCGATACTTTCATCGGCCGCTCCTGCTCTTCGAGTCCCTACCGGAACCGGTAAGTGATACGCCCGCGCGTCAGGTCGTACGGGCTGAGTTCTACTAGTACCCGGTCTCCCAGCAGGATTCGGATGTAGTTCATCCGCATCTTTCCTGAGATCCCGGCAAGGACGTGGTGTCCGTTCGCCAACTCGACATCGAACATGGCGTTCGGTCGCGCCTCGCGAATGACGCCCTCTACCTCGATGACTTCCTTTTTCGGCTCACGCGGGCCGCGTGGGGCTGGTCGTTGTCCTCTGGCCATGGGTCCCCGATCTAATCGGTACGGGTCAGTACCTCCGGACCGTTCTCGGTGATCGCCACCGTCTCCTCGAAGTGAGCCGAGAGGCTGCCGTCAGACATCACCACGGTCCAGTGATCGTCCGTCTCTTCCGTCTCGGCACCGCCGATGCTGAACATCGGCTCCAGCGCCAGCACCATTCCGGCCATCAGCCGCAACCCTGTCCCCGGTCGCCCGTGGTTCGGGATGTGCGGCTCCATGTGCATCTTCCGGCCCACGCCGTGTCCGCCGTAGCCCCGGACGATGCCGTACTTTCCCTCCGCAACCGCGCCGATGGCGGACGAGACATCGCCCAGGCGGTTACCCACCCGTGCAGCCTCGATCCCCGCCCACAACGCGCGTCGCGTTGCGTCCATCAATGCGTCCGCCTCCGCGACGGTGGTCCCGACGGCGGCCGTGAAGGCCGCGTCCGAGACGTACCCGCGGTACGTGACGCCCAGGTCAACGCTGACGATGTCGCCCTCCTGCAGAACGCGCTCGCCCGGGATGCCGTGCACCAGCTCCTCGTTGACCGAGTAGCAGATGGCCCCCGGGTAGGGCGGCTTTCCCCCGGGCGCGTACCCCACAAACGTGGGCTCCGCGCCGCGCTCCGCAATGGCGGCCTTCGCCAGCCGGTCGAGTTCAAAGCCATCCACGCCGGGACGGATTGCTTCCATCAACAGCGCGCGAACTTGTGCGTTGATGCGGCCGGATTGGCGCATCAACTCCAGTTCGGCGGCTGACTTCAACTCGACAGACATTCCAGTCTACGCCTATCGACCCGCTGCCGTCACGCGACCGATTGCCTGAAGCAACCGCTGCGTGATCTGATCCGGCTCGCCGGTCCCATCAATATCGTGCAACTTGGCCTGTTTCCCATAGAAATCGGCCAGTTGTTCCGTCCATGCGCGGTTGGTGTCCAGGCGGGCCTTCACGGTCTCCGGCTGGTCGTCCGCCCGCTGGCTCAGCGCCGCGCCGCACTCGTCGCAGACACCGGCCGCCTTCGGGGGCTTCGAGAGCATGTGGTAGATGGCGCCACAGGCGCTGCAGGACCACCGCCCGGTCAGCCGCCCCACGAGGTCCGCCTCCGGCACCTTGATGTAGAGCACCGCATCGATCTTCGAGCCCTGCTCCGCAAGCGCGCGATCCAGCGCCTCCGCCTGCGGGATCGTCCGCGGGAAGCCGTCCAGCATCAGCCCCACGGCGGCGTCCGGCTTGGCGATGCGCTCCAGCAGCATGCCAATGGTCACCTCGTCCGGGACGAGTTTGCCGGCGGACATGAACTCCTGCGCCTGCTTGCCCAGGGCCGTGCCCTCCGCCGCGGCTTCGCGGAACATGTCGCCCGTGGAGATATGCAGCAGCCCCTGCTTCGCGGCGAGTACCTTCGCCTGCGTGCCCTTACCGGCGCCGGGGAGCCCAAGAAGAATCAACCGCATTACGAAATGAACCCCTCGTAGTTGCGCATCATCATCTGCGCTTCGATCTGTCGCATCGTATCGATCACCACACCGACGACGATGAGGAGGCCGGTGGCGCTGATCTGCAAGGCCTGCACGCTGGTCAGGCTGGTTGCCAGGAACGGCAGCACCGCCACAAAGCCCAGGAACAGTGCACCACCCCACGTGATGCGGACCAGGACGCGGGTGATGTACTCCTGCGTTGGCCGGCCCGGACGGATGCCGGGGATGAAACCGCCCTGCCGCTGGAGGTTGTCCGCGAGGTTCTGCTGGGAGAACACCACCATCGTGTAGAAGAACGTGAACAGGACCACCAGTATGAACGTACCCAGCCAGTAGGCCGGCGCTGTGGGCGACAGCAGGTTCTGCATCCACCCGGAGAACCGGGCGATCCAGCCGACGTCCACCGTCTCCGCCATGAACTGGAAGAACACGGGCGGGAAGATCATGATCGAGGTCGCGAAGATCAGCGGAATCATGCCCGCGCTGTTGACGCGCAGCGGAATGTGAGACTGACCCTGCTGCCGGTACATGCGCCCACCCCTAAAGGTCGAGCGCGCGTACTGGACGGGGATGCGCCGCTGCGCCTCTTGGAACAGGACGATGAACGCCACCACCGCTAGGGCAATCGCGGTCAGCAGCAGCAAGCCGCCCACCGCCGCGCCGGTACCCGTGAGCACACCCCGACCAACCAGGCCCGGGATGCCCGCGACGATGCCGCCCATGATGATGATCGAGATGCCGTTGCCGATGCCCTGTTCGGAGATCAGTTCACCCAGCCACACCAGGAACATCGTCCCGGCAACCATGGAGAACAGTGTCGCGATCGTCGGCAGCGCGTTTCCACCGGTCAGGCCAATGTCAGAGATGCCGCCGAGGCGCTGGATCAGGATCAACTGCGTGTACGCCTGGAAAACGGCCAGGGGCACCGTCATCCACATGGAATACATCTGCACCTTGTTGCGGCCCGCCTCGCCCTCCTGGGAGAGCGCCTGCAGGCGCGGGATCAGGGGCGTGGCCAGCTGCATCACGATCGTCGCGGTGATGTACGGGTACACCCCGAGCGCCGCGACAGACAGGTTCTGCAGCGCGCCACCCGAGAAGATGTTCAGGAACCCGAGGATCGCGTTCGCATCGAACGTCGCCTGCAACTGGTCACGGTCGACACCCGGGACGGGCACGTGCGCGACGAAGCGGAAGATCAGCAGCATCCCCAGCGTGAAGAGGATCTTCTTGCGAACCTCCGGCTGGCCAAACGCCTCTATGCCCGCCTGGAGCAGGCGTGGCCGGGCGTCTTCGCGCCGTTGAGTGCTACCGCTACCAGCGATCGCCATGCGCTAGTTCGTCCCCTCGGCCTTGCGGCGGTGGATGCGGTTACGCGGCGTGCGGTCGGCCGGGGCGGTCTCCTCGAAGGAGCCACCGGCGGCGGTGATCGCGGCCTTGGCGCCCTCGGACAGGCGCGGTGCCTGCACGGTCAGAGCGTGAGCCAGTTCGCCGCGGGCGAGCACCTTGAACGGCTGGTTCGGCGACTCCAGCAGGCGGGCGTTGAACAGCGTGTCGCCGTTCACCACCGCGCCGGCGGGGAAGCGGTCAGCCAGCAACTCCAGGTTGATCGCCTGGAACTCAATGCGCGCAAAGTTCTTGAACCCACGCAGGTGCGGTAGACGCCGCACCATGGGGATCTGGCCACCCTCGAACCCGGGACGTACCGAGCCGCGCTTCAGCTGGCCCTTGTGGCCTCGGGTCGCGGTGGTGCCGTGGCCGGACGCGTTACCGCGACCGACACGCTTCCGGTTCTTCTTGGCACCGGCGGCCTGCCGGAGCAGATGCTGGTCCATTACTGGACCTCCTCAACGTTGATCAGGTGCCGAACCTTCAGCACCATGCCGCGGACTGCGGGAGAGTCGTCCTGCTCCACGGTGTGGTTCAGGCGCTTCAGCCCCAGCGCACGCACGGTGGCCTTCTGGTCCTTGGCATAGCCAATGGCGGACTTGGTCCAGGTGATGCGGATCTTCTTCGTCATGACGCGCTCCTATGCCCCTGCTGCCAGGGCCAGGCGCTCGGCGCGCACCTGCTGAGGATCGCGCAGACGCTTCAGGCCATCCACCGTCGCCCGAACCACGTTCACGGAGTTCCGCGAGCCGTAGGTCTTGGACAGCACGTCGGTCACGCCCGCGGCCTCCATCACAGCGCGCACCGCGCCACCCGCGATCATCCCGGTACCGGGAGAGGCCGGGCGCATCAGCACGCTGGTCGCCTTGAACTTGGAGACCACGTCGTGCGCGATCGTCCCGTTCTTCATTTCGACCTTGAACATCGAGCGTCGAGCGATGACGCCGCCCTTGCGGATCGCCTCCGGCACCTCGTTGGCGCGGCCCATGCCGAAGCCCACGCGGCCAGCGCCGTCGCCTACGACCACGATCGCGGTGAAGGAGAAGCGGCGACCGCCCTTCACGACCTTCGCCACGCGGTTGATGAAGACGACCTTCTCGATGAACTCGGGGGTGTCGTCTTCTTCACCGCGGCGCCGGTCGCGGCGCGGGCCGCGGTTCTGGTCGCCTCGAGGACCACCGGGGCCACCGGGGCCACCGCCACGTGGCCCACCGCCACCGCGGCGCGGACCCTGTTGCGCCTGAACCATTAGAACACCAGCCCTTCTTCGCGCGCGGCATCCGCAAGCGCCTTCACGCGCCCTGCGAAGCGGAAGCCACCGCGGTCAAAGACCACGGCGTCCACGCCCGCTGCCTTCGCGCGCTGCGCGATGAGCGCCCCGACCTTGCGGGCCCGGTCGCTCTTGGACTCGGTGGCCGCGCGCAGGTCAACTTCCATGTCGGACGCGGCGGCCACGGTGCGGCCGGCGGCGTCATCAATGACCTGCACGTAGATGTGCTGATTGGAACGGAAGACCGCGAGACGCGGACGCTCCTGCGTGCCGGCCACCCGACGCCGCACGCGCGTGTGCCGCCGAATGCGGGCCGCCTGCCTGGTGCTGGTGCCCGACATTATCGGCCCTTCGTCTTTCCGGCCTTCAACTTGATGACCTCACCGCGGTAGCGGATGCCCTTGCCGTGGTACGGCTCCGGCGGGCGGACCCGGCGGATCAACGCCGCCTGCTGGCCCACCACCTGCTTGTCGATGCCATCCACGTGGATCAGCGTGTTCGTCTCCGCGACGAACGCTGCACCCTCAATGGGGTGCAGCTCCACGGGGTGGGAGTAACCCACGCTCAGCACCAGGTTCGTGCCCTGGACCTGCGCGCGGTAACCGGTGCCCTGGAGTTCCAGCGACTTCCGGTACCCCTCCGTCACGCCCGCCACCATGTTCCAGATGAGCGAGCGGGTCAGGCCGTGCAGAGCACGGGTGCCCGGACGGTCGTTCGGGCGCGTGACCACCACCTGGCCGTCTTCGACGCCCACGTGGATATCCGGGTGAATCTCCTGAAGGAGAGTCCCCTTGGGGCCCTTTACGCGGCACACGTTCCCATCCAGCGTGATGTCCACGCCAGACGGGATCGCGATTGGTTGCTTTCCGATTCGCGACATGGCCGTCCTACCAGACGTAACAGAGCAGCTCGCCGCCGACCTTGCGTCGCCAGGCTTCGCGGCCTGACATGACGCCCTGCGACGTGCTCATGATGGCGATCCCGAGGCCACCGAAGACCCGCGGGATCTCACTCTTGCTGACGTAGACACGCAGACCGGGGCGGGAGACCCGCCGGATGCCCGAAAGCACCGCGCGCCGGTCATCGCTGTAGGTCAGGTCCAGGCGGAGATACCGCCGAGGACCATCTTCCATCTCTGAAATGCCGCGGATGAACCCCTCGCTCTTCAGCACTTCGGCGACTGCGCGCTTGACCTTAGAGGACGGTACTTTCACGTCCTCGTGCCGAGCCGTCGCCGCATTGCGAATGCGGGTGAACATGTCCGCCAGCGGATCGGATGTCGTCATCCGGGTCGCCTGCCTTCTTCCGTGTGTTTCGGTACGCGACAGCCGCGTCCGACTACCACGAAGCCTTCTTCACTCCCGGCAGCATGCCCTCGCGGGCGAGCTCCCGGAACACAATTCGTGAAACACCAAACTGGCGCATGAACCCGCGCGGCCGGCCGGTGACGTTGCACCGGTTCCGGAATCGCGTCGCGCTGGCGTCACGCGGCATCTTGTACAGACGCCGGTACGCCTCTGCCTTCGCATCGTCCGTGGCCGCGGGATCCTTCAGGACGGCGACCAGTTCCTTGCGACGAGCAGCGTGCACACCCTGCAATCGGGCGCGACGCTGGTTCTTGACGACCATGGACTCTTTCGCCATGTATGACCTACTTCTTCACGAACGGCATGCCCAGCAGAGCCAGGAGCCGCTTGCCTTCGGCGTCCGTCTGGGCGGACGTCACGATGTTCACCTGGAGACCGCGGACGCGGTCCACATCGTCGAAACTCAGTTCCGGGAAGATCACCTGCTCGGACAGGCCGAGCGAGTAGTTCCCGTGTCCGTCGAACGCCTCGTCCGAGAGTCCACGGAAGTCGCGGACGCGCGGGAGCGCGGTGTTCAACGTGCGGTCCAGGAACTCCCACATGCGCGCGCCACGCAGGGTGACGGAGACGCCAATGGGCATACCGGCCCGCAACTTGAAGTTGGAAATCGCCTTCCGCGACCGGCGCACGTAGGGGCGCTGACCGGTGATGGCGGCGATGTCCTTCATTGCCCCTTCCACCGAGTTCGCGTTCTCCACCGCCTCGCCGAGGCCGATGTTGATCGCGATCTTGGTGATCGTGGGTACCTGCATCGTGTTGTCGTAGCCGAACTCGCTGCGCAGCGCCGGGGCGATCTCGTCCCGGTACCGCTGCAGGAGGCGCGGCGTGACCTTGGCTACTGCTACCGGCATTAGTCGATCGCCTCGTTGCACTTCTTGCAGAAGCGGACCTTGCGGCCGTCTTCCAGCAACCGGAAGCCCACGCGCGCCGCCTCACCACAGGAGGCGCAGATCACGGCCAGGTTGGCCAGGGAGATCGGCGCTTCCCGCTCGATGATGCCGCCGGGCTGCTGAGGCCCGGTGGAGCGCTGGTGCTTCTTGATCATGTTGATGCCGGTGACCACCGCACGACCCGCTTCGGGCAGCACAGTGCGCACCTGGCCGCGGCGACCGCGATCCTTGCCGGCCGTCACCTGCACCTGGTCGTTTCGCTTGATCTTCGCTGCCACTAGAGCACCTCCGGGGCCAGCGAAATGATCCGCATGAAACGCCGGTCGCGCAGTTCGCGCGCCACGGGGCCGAAGATGCGCGTGCCCTTCGGGTTCCCCTGCTTGTCGTTCACCAGCACGGCCGCGTTCTCGTCGAAGCGGATCACGGAGCCATCGGCGCGCTGCACCGGCATCGCCGTGCGCACCACCACAGCCCGGACCACATCCCCGGACTTCACGTTGCCGTTCGGCTGCGCCTCCTTCACCGTGGCGACGATGATGTCGCCCACGGTGGCGTATCGGCGCTTGGAGCCACCGAGCACGCGGATGCAGAGGATTTCCCGGGCACCGGAGTTATCGGCCACCTTCAGGCGTGATTCCTGCTGAATCATCTAGACCGCCTCCTCGCTGGCATCTGCCGGCTCGTCGACCTGGGCACTCGGGTGCTCCACGGACTCCACCAGCCCGCGGTCCAGTCGCTCCGGCGACACCTCGGCGACCTCGCGCTCCGTGAGCACTTCGACCAGCCGCCACCGCTTGAGGCGGCTCATCGGCCGGCACTCTTCGATGCGGACCAGGTCGCCCACGGTCGCCGTGTTCGCCTCGTCGTGGGCGTGGTACTTCTTCGTGCGCCGGATCACCTTGCGGTAGATCGGGTGACGCGAAGCGCGCTCCACCTTCACGACGATGGTCTTGTCGTTCTTGCCCGACACCACGGTGCCGGTGCGAGACTTGCGGTTGACCGCCGTCGCCGTCTGGTTCTCCGCCATGTTGTCCTACTTGCCGCTCTCCGCTGCCTGGCGTTCAACCAGCAGCGTCTTGATCCGTGCGATCTGCTTTCGCGCCTTCGCGATCTGCGAGTTGTCCGCCAGCTGGCGGGTGGATGCCTGGAAGCGGAGGTTGAACATGCCCTGGTGGGCCTGCTCCAGCTCCTGCTTCAGCGCCTCCGTGCTCTGCTGGCGCAGGGCTCGTGCCTTCTGGGTCACTGGTAGACCTCCTCGCGCGCGATCACCTTCGTGTCGAGCGGGAGCTTGTGGTGCGCCTTGCGGAACGCCTCCCGGACGCGGTCTTCCGGCACGCCGGCGACCTCGAACAGGACGGTGCCGGGCTTCACCACGGCGACCCAGCGGTCCGTCGCACCCTTACCGCCACCCATCCGGACTTCCACCGGCTTCTTGGACACCGGCTTGTCCGGGAAGATGCGGATCCACACCTTACCGCCACGGCGCAGGCTGCCCGTGATCGCGCGCCGGGCGGACTCGATCTGACGGGAATCGACCCAGCCGTGGGTCTGCGCCTGCAGGCCCCACTCGCCGAACACGACCGATTCGCCGCGCGTGGCAAGACCGCGGTTGTTCCCGCGCATCTGCTTTCGATACTTGGTGCGGCGCGGCATCAGCATCGCGCTACTCGCTTCCCTCGACGATAGAGGCGGTGAGCGGGTTGGTCTCCGGCGTCACATCGCCCTTGTAGATCCAGCACTTGACGCCAATGACGCCAAACGTGGTGTTCGCTTCTGCATGGCCGTAGTCGATGTCCGCACGCAGGGTGTGCAGTGGCACGCGGCCCTGCATCTCCTGCTCCACGCGCGACATCTCAGAGCCGCCCAGGCGGCCGCCGATCTTGACGCGGCAACCCAGGGCCCCGCGACCCATCGTGCGCTGCACGGACTGCTTCATCGCCCGCCGGAACGCCACGCGGCGCTCCAGCTGATCCGCAACGGAACGGGCGACCAGGAAAGCGTCCATCTCCGGCACGCGGATCTCTTCGATGTTCAACCGCACGCGCTTGTCCGTGGCGTTCTGCAGCAACTGACGCAGCATCTCCGCGTTCTGCCCGCCGCGCCCGATAACGATGCCCGGCTTCGCCGTGTTCAACGTCATGGTCAGCTGGTTGGCATTCCGCTCGATGGTGATCCGCGACACGCCGGCGTCCGGCAGCGTCCGCTGGATCAGCTTCCGCAGTCGCACGTCTTCCAGCGCCAGTTCCGCGTACTGGTCGTGGCGGGCGTACCAGCGGGACTGCCAGTCCTTGGTCACGCCGACCCGGAACCCGTACGGGTGGATCTTTCGTCCCATTAGAACTCCTCGCCCTCGACCACGACCTCGATGTGGGCGTATCGCTTCCGGATCGGAGCAACACGGCCACGCGAGCGGGCGCGCCAGCGCTTCAGCGTGCGGCCATCGCCGGCCGAGACGCGCTTCACGCGCAACCCGTCCGGGTTCAGGTCGAAGTTGTTCTCCGCGTTCGCAGCCGCGGACTTCAGCACTTTCCAAACCATGCGCGCGGATGATTGCGGCATGAACTCCAGCAACGTCAGCGCCTCATCGACGCGACGGCCCTTGATGACGTCCAGCACCAGCCGCACCTTCTGGGGTGAGACCGGCTGGTTCGCTGCGAGCGCGCGTACTTCCATTACCGCTTCCTCGAGGTGGACTCACTCTTGCCGCGGTGACCGCGGAAGGTGCGCGTGAACGAGAACTCGCCCAGCTTGTGGCCGACCATGTTTTCCGTGCAGAGCACCGGCACGTGCCGGCGACCGTCGTGTACTGCGATGGTCATACCGACCATCTCCGGCAGAATCGTGCTGGCGCGGGACCAGGTGCGCAGGATCTCCCGGCGCTCCACGGACTGGTTCGCCAGGACCTTCTTCCACAGTTTGGGGTGGACGAAGGGGCCCTTCTTGGTGGATCGAGACATGCCCGCGCTCCCTTACCGGCGGCCGGCGCCGCGGCGGCGGATGATGTACTTGGTCGTCTGCTTGTTCTTGCGCGTGCGGTAACCCAGAGCCGGCTTGCCCCACGGGGTCTTCGGGCCAGGCATACCAATCGGCGCCTTGCCCTCACCGCCACCATGCGGGTGATCGACCGGGTTCATCACCGAACCACGGACCTGCGGACGCCGGCCACGGTGCCGGTTACGGCCCGCCTTGCCCAGCTTCAGCTGCGCGTGCTCGCCGTTGCCCACCACACCAATGGTCGCCCGGCAGCCTTCCGGCACCTGGCGCATTTCACCGGACGGCATACGCAGCAGTGCGTAGCCGTTGTCCTTCGCCATCAACTGAATGCCGACACCGGCGGAACGCGCCAGCTGGCCACCTTTGCCCGGGGTCATCTCCACGTTGTGGACAGACGTACCCGTGGGGATGGCAGACAGCGGCAGGGTGTTGCCCGGTGCAATCGGCGCGTCGGGCGCGCTCAGGATCGCCGTGCCCACCTTCACGCCGTCCGGCGCCAGGATGTAGCGCTTCTCACCATCTGCGTAGAACACCAGCGCGATGCGGGACGACCGCCCGGGGTCGTACTCAATCGCGCGGACGGTGCCCGGCACGCCGATCTTGTCGCGCTTGAAGTCGATGATGCGGATGCGGCGCTTCGCCCCGCCACCACGGTGGCGGATGGAGATCTTGCCGAGCCCACGGCCAGAGACACGCTTCTTCGTCGCCAGGAGAGACTTCTCCGGCTCCTTCTTCGTGATCTCATCGAACGTGAATCCGCTGGCACCACGACGACCGGGCGAGGTGGGGCGGAACTTCCGAATTGGCATCGCTAACCCCCTACACGCCCTCGAAGAATTCGATCGTGTCGCCCTCTTTGAGGGTCACAATCGCCTTCTTCCACGTCGGCACCGGCCCGGAGGGGCTGCCTGCGCGGCCCCGGCGGCGGCGGCCGCGCATCATCGTCGTGTTGACATCTTCGACGGTGACATTGAACGCACGCTCAACGGCGTCCTTGATCTGCGGCTTGTTGGAAGCCTCGGCAACTTCGAACACGTACTTCCGCAAGGCGGAGAGCATCGTGCTCTTCTCAGTCACCACGGGGCGCCGAAGCACCTCGTACGGGTGGATTTCCTTGGGCATCGGTTACGCCTCCACCATCGATGAGGCCGGGCGCGGCCGGCCACTGGCTCGCTCGCCACCCCACAGCGCCTCGATGCGGCGCACGGCATCCACCGTCAGCACCAGCGTGCGGTGCGCCAGCATGTCGGCCACGTTCAGCGTGTCCGCCGGCAGCGCGCTTGCACCCTCAATGTTGCGGGCGGACTTGAAGACCACGCGGTCCGTCGTCCCGGTCACAATCAGCGAGGACGAACCGGCGCCGGTCGCCGCCAGCAGCGCGACCACGCCCTTCGTCGAGGGTGAAGCGAGCGCCAGGCCGTCCACCACGCGCAGGCGGCCGTCCGCAGCGCGGTCGGAGAGCACAGAGCGGATCGCCAGCCGGCGCATGCGCTTCGGCAGCTTCTGGGTGTAGTCGCGCGTCTTGGGGCCAAAGACCACACCACCACCGCGGCGGTGCGGCGCGCGGACGGTGCCCTGGCGGGACATGCCCAGGCCCTTCTGACGGCGGATCTTGCGGCTGGAGCCCTGCACTTCGCCACGGCTCTTCGTATTGGCCGTGCCAACACGACGCGCCGCGAGCTGCGCCAGGAGGGTCTGGTGGACCACCGCCTCGTTCGGCTCAATGCCGAACACTGCGTCGTCCACTTCGATCTCCTGGGTGGGCTGGCCGGTCAGGTCGAGTACCTGGAGCTTCATGCCTGGGCCTCGCTCTGGCCGTCCGCAGAGGCCTCAACGGCCTCCGGCGTCTCGTTCGACTCTTCGGTCTCCACCGCCTCGACAGCCTCGGGCTCTTCCTCCACGGCCTCGGCGGCGGCCAGTTCGGCCTCCACCGCGGCGGCGGGGATCTCCGGCGGGGAGTAGGACTTCAGCGCCGGGCGGCGAGCGCCCTGCACCGAAACGATCCCCGTGCGCGGGCCCGGAACGGAGCCCTCCACAAAGATCAGGTTGCGGGACGGGTCAACGGCCACCACCAGCAGGTTCAGCACCGTGGAGGTCACCGAACCCATGTGCCCGGCCATCCGCAGGCCCTTGTACACACGACCCGGCGTGGTGCCGGAGCCAATGGAACCGGGGGCGCGGTGACGGTCAGACTGTCCGTGGGTCTTGGGGCCACCCGCGAAGTGGTGGCGCTTCACGCCACCGGCGAAGCCCTTGCCCTTGGAGGTGGCGGTCACATCCACAAACGTGCCCGGCGTGAAGCGATCGACGCGCAGTTCCTGCCCCACGGTGAGGTCGGACAGGTCATCCACGCGGTACTCGCGCAGGCGCGTGAGCGCGGCCGGGCGGTTGTCCATCCCGGATGTCTTCAGGTGACCACGCTGCGGCCGGTTGAGCCGCTTCCTGGCGCCGGGGAAGCCCAGCTGCACGGCGGTGTAACCGTCGCGCTCGGGCGTCCGCAGCTGCGTGACGTAGTTCGGGCCCAGTTCGATCACGGACACGCCACGGGAACGGCCGGAGCCGTCGTAGAGGCGCATCATGCCGACCTTGCGGCCAATCATCCCGGTCGTCATACCGGCGTCCTTACAGCTTGATCTCGATGTCCACACCGGACGGCAATTGCAGCCGCATCAGCGTGTCCACCGTGCGCGAGGTCGGTTCGAGAATGTCGATCAGACGCTTGTGCGTCCGCGTCTCGAACTGGTCGCGTGAGTCCTTGTCAATGAACGGCGAGCGCATCACCGTGAACCGCCGAATGCGGGTCGGCAGCGGGACCGGGCCGGCCACGACCGCACCGGTCCGCTGGGCCGATTCGACGATTTGCTTCGCCGAGGCGTCCAGGACACGGTGGTCGAACGCCTTCAACTTGATCCGGATCCGTTGCTGAGCCATCTACAGTTCCTGCCTGGGCATGCTCGCCACCGCTCGTGCGGTTGTGGCTATTCGACGATCTTGGTGACGACGCCCGCGCCCACCGTCCGGCCACCCTCTCGGATGGCGA
>JAQCKI010000010.1 GCA_027592645.1 Chloroflexota bacterium
GTGCGGACTCCTGCATCGTTCGCATGCCGGGCCGTCAGTCCGGCATCTGGCCCAGGTAGCATCCAGTTGATCGAGCCGGCGTTCCCAGATCGCGCGTTGCTCGGCCAGCCAGCCATCCACGACCTGCAGCCGGTCCTGGTTCAACCGGTAAGTCCGTACCCGCCCCGCCTTGTCCGACCTCACCAACCCGCACCCCTCCAGTACGCGGAGATGCTGGATGAACGATGGCAGCACCATCGCGAACGGCTCGGCGAGTTGGGTGACGGAGGCCGGTGCCAGGCTCAGCCGCTCCACCACCCGTCGCCGCGTCGGATCAGCGAGCGCGCGGAACAGTGATTGTCTATGGTGCTGGCGGATCTCCGGACACGCAGCAAGGGCGCCTCTTGCGAGACGCCCTGCTGGTGCGGACAGAGGTTGCCGGAGGGACGTCAACCTCGATCCTGTGCAGAGAAGGGGGCGGCGGCGCGGGGACGCCGCTGGTGCCCCGGACCAGCGCTAGCGCTGGGCTAGTCCTTCTTCTTGCCGTGGTCCTTGTTTTTGTTGTGGTCCTTGCTCTTGTTCTTCTCGATCTCAATCGAGGAGGACGTGGACGCCTTCACGTAGTGCTCCACCATGCCGCCGAGGCTCTTCTTCAGCCAGGCCGGCGCAGTCGGGTCCTTGTAGATGCCGCAGAGCGCGGTCAACGTGGCGTCCGTGGTGGTCGCGGCACAGATGATCTCGGCCTTGTTCATCTGCGTGGCGCGCTTCAGGATGATCTGGCCGATGTTCTCCTGCGCCCACGCCGGGAGCTGTGCCCCGAGGTAGAGGCCACAGAGGGCGTTCACACCGTTGTCCGCGCCCGAGTACGCCTGGCAGGCCGCCTGGACCTTCGCCGAGGTGCCGGTGGTCTCGACGGTCTTCTGAATGACCGTCACGTTGACCGCTGCCGCCGCGGTGAGTGCGCCGTCAGAGACGACGTAGGTGAAGGTGTCAGCCCCCAGGTAGCCGTTGGTCGGCGTGTAGGTGACCTTCTTGCCCTCGTGGCTGATGGCGACCGCGCCGTGAGCCGGGGTAGAGACCGAGATGACGGTCAGCGTGTTGCCGTCCGGGTCAGTGTCATTGCTGAGGACGTCGATCGTCGTGGCGTGGCCCGACTTCACGGTGACCGTGTCGCTCTGTGGGGTGGGCGTCTGATTGACGGCCTGCGCGGAGGCTACTCCGGCCAGGCCGAAGGTCAGCACTGCCGCCGCAAACGCGGCGGGAACCAGGTGCCAGCCGGCTGTTCGTAGTCGCATGGTTGTCTCCTTCGATCACTTCAGTCTGTTTGGACGGGGGCTCGATCCCTCGTTCATGTCAGGGCCCCGTCCACCTACTGAAACGGCCTGCCTTCAGATCCGTTTGCCATGACACTCAAACTGACATAATCAGTGGCGTGGCAGACGAGAGGATCATCGTGGGAGCGTCTAACGGGCTCGTCCGTTATGATCTGCTTCCGTCGGGCCACCTCGGGCATTCGGCGGCATCCTGACCCTCCCCAGGCAACGGAGCGAGCGTGTGGCCTTCGACCCGGGCCCAGTCCCCGAGTCTCACCATGACATGGTGCTCGGCCCGCTCGTGCGCGTCATCGAAGAAGCATGCTCTGACGCCCCGTGGGCCCTCATCGGCGCGAACGCCGTCCGCCTGCAAGGCGTCGAGGCGACCTCTCCCAACCTGGAGTTCCTGACCACCGATCCGGCGCTCTCCGAACTGAGCCAGATGCTGGGCGTGCCCTGCGACTGGGGGCAGGGCGCACACCTGGCGGCGAACCGCCTCCACTTCATGCGCCACGGGGTTCCCGTCTTCGTATTCGCCGACCCCGTCTTCCACGGCCCGTATGAGTCGCTCGTGCCGCGTGACATCCCTTCGCTATGGGACGCACGAGTACGCGTCGAGGTGCGCGCATCGAATCCGGAGATGCCCCCGGCCGCGGTGCTGTGCACGCCCCTCGAGTGGGAACTGATCCTTGCGGTCTGCCTCGGCTACAACGCCCGCATCGATGCCATCCGCGAACGTCTGCGCGAGACCGGCTATGACAGCCGCCTCGTCGTGCGACTACTCCGCGAGGGCCATGTGCAGCCCGCGACGGAGGAGGCCGTGTGGGCCGTCCTGGAGCGCGACGGGTAGGCCAACCCGACCCCTCCGCCCGCCTGTGCCCCGGTGCTACGATGCGCCCGCCCTGCTGGCCGCTCACGGTCGCGGGCCTGATCGCACGCGAACATCGAGGAGCCACACCCATGCCGATGAGCGTCAGCACCGGAATCGGGACCGACCTGCGCGAGGTACCGGAGAAGGCGCGGCTGTACGAGCGCCTGGGCTACGACGCCGTCGCCTGCGGCGAGACCCAGCATAACCCCTTCCTGCCGCTCGCGCTGGTCGCCGAGCACACGGAGCGCCTGCAATTCGGCACCTCCGTGGCGATCGCGTTCCCGCGCGTGCCCCACATCTCGGCGAACATCGCCTGGGATCTCGCGCGCTACTCGGGCGGACGGTTCTTCCTCGGGCTGGGCACGCAGGTGAAGGGCCACAACGAGCGCCGCTTCTCCGTGCCGTGGCAGCCGCCGGGGCCACACCTGCGCGATTACATCAACTGCATGCGCGCGATCTGGGACTCCTGGCAGAACGGCACCAAGCCGAACTACGAGGGCGAGTTCTACCAGTACAAGTTGACCAGCCCGTTCTTCAACCCGGGCCCGATCGAGCACCCGAACATCCCCGTGCTGGTCTCCGCGGTGAACCCGTTCAACGCCCGCCTCGCCGGCGAGGTGTGCGACGGCATCGCGATCCACGGCTTCAGCACCTTCAAGTACATCCGCGAGGTCCTCATCCCCGCGGTGCATGAGGGTGCTCGGCGCGCCGGCAAGGATGTCTCGCAGGTCCAGGTGCGCGGCGGCGGCTTCATTGTCACCGGCAAGACGGAGGAAGAGGTCGCGCGGGCCAAGGAACGCTCCCGCCGCCAGATCTCCTTCTACGCGTCCACCCGCTCCTACTCCAACGTGATGAAGATTCACGGCTGGGCGGACGAAGCGGCGCAGCTGCACCGCATGTCCGTCGAAGGCAAGTGGGACGACATGGTCGGCCTGATCACGGACGACATGATGGAGGAGTTCTGCGTCATTGGGACGTGGGACGAACTGCCCGGCCGGATGCGCGAGAAGTACGCCGGCATCAACACCACGATCTCCTTCTCCGCCGAGCCGAAGAACCCGGACGAAGAGGCGCAGATCGCGGACATCATTGGCGAACTGAAGAAGATCCCGACCGTCGGCGAGGTCTAGCGACCTCCGCCGCACACGACGCGATCACACGTCAGAGACGATCGAGGGAGGTGCACGATGCCCTACGCCGAGAACGAAGGCGTCCGCATCCACTACGAAACCGATGGCACCGCGGGCGCTCCTACGGTGCTGATGCATCACGGCTTCCTCGCCGACCTGGAGTCGTGGCGGTCGCGTGGTTACGTCGACCGAATGCGGGACCAGTACCGCGTCCTGCTGATGGATTCGCGCGGTCACGGCCTGTCTGACAAGCCCACCGACCCCGAGGCGTATGACACGCGCACCCGCGTGCTCGATGTCGTCGCGGTGTTGCAGGCAGAGGGCGTCCAGCGGGCGCACTACGTCGGCTACTCGATGGGCGGCATGGTGGGCTTCTCCACGCTCATCTACGCGCCGCAGCGGTTCGCCTCCGTCTCCGTCGGTGGCGCATCGCCGATGCGTGACCCGAAGCGTGCCGCCGGCCTCAACGCCGACTTCGATGCGTATTACCAGGGCGCGCTGAAGCGGAACGCCGCCGTGAAGGCCGCCTTTGAGGCCGGCAAGCACGACGTGGCAGCGCTGAAGGCGTGCCGCGACGAGAGCGCGCGCTGGGGTGGTGCGGAGCAGGCCGTGCGGATGGCGCAGGTGCCGATCCTGATCTTCGCGGGCACGAACGACGCGCCCCACGACGGCGCGAAGCGTGCGCAGTCATTGAACCCGCGCGTCCGCTTCCTGCCGCTGGAGGGCAAGGACCACGCCGGCGCCGCCGAGGCAGTGGAGCAGGTTGCCCCGGCGATCCTCGAAACCATCGCCGCCGCCGAGAAGGCAAGCCCGACGGTCTAGCGTGGTGTCAGTCCTCGATTGAGAACTCCGGGAGGCGCGACATCGCGCCTCCCGCTGTGTCTGAGCCGATCAGCACGGGCGCTGCGACGACCTCGAACTGGTCAACGTCCGGCAGCCACCGGTGCAGCGATCGGCCCTGTGGCCGGCCACGGCGCACCGCCTCGATCTCTCGCACCTCGGCAATGCGCCGCACCGGACGTCGCATCGGGCCAGAGACCTCGATGTACACCGCCACGTCGATGCGTGCCGCCTGCTCATCCGGCACGCCGTTCCACGCGCAGATCACCTCGAACGCGGCATCGACCCCGGGCGCGTGCAGTGCTGTCGCCAGTGAGAAGCCATCGAGGGCTGCAAAGACTCGCTGCACCTCGTCGCCCCAGAAGTAATCGGTGAAGCCCGCGTCCGAGATCTCGGACAGGAACAGGTAGCCACCGTCCGCCTTCCCCGGGATCCCGAGGCCACCGTCACTGCGACGCTCCAGCGTGTGGATCGGTGTGCGCTTCCGCCGGTACGCCAACGCGGCGTTGAGGACGGTGGTCTTACCGGCCAGCCTGGGCACGGCGATGGCGAGAATCGACCGCCGCTCCGAGGCAGCGACCGCGAGCGTCGAGGCGATCTCGGGCGACATCGTCCCGTTGCGGACGAGGTCAAGCAGCCCCGGCGACGGGCCGGCGGCCATGACCTACCGTCCGGCCTGCAGGCGGGCCGCCGAGTCGCGTCCGATGCCCGCCCAGCGAGTCTGCGCCGCCTCGTACACCTCGTCGATTCGCCGTGTGCGCTGCGCCATGCCGACGAAGAGCCGTGCGAGGCCATCGATATCGCCGAGGTGAACGGTCTCCGGCGCGATCCGGTTGTCCTCGCCCATGTTGTGGTAATTCCCCAGCGCCACGCACGCGGCGCCCGTCTCGTACCCCATCAGGTCGTACGCCGTCGCCTCGGTGGTGCCGCCATCCATCAACTTCCGCTGGAAACGGAACGCCGGGTCGGCGGCCTGCATCTCGCGCGCCACCTGCGTCATCCACATCGACATCCGCGGGGAAAAGATGTGGCCGATGTCGCCGACACGGATCACCGGGCCGCCGCCCTGCTCCGCGCGCCCCCCGGCGGCCGAGGAACACTCGACGGCGACCACCAGGCCGTCCTTCGGCAGCACGCCCGAGGCAGCGACGGCAGCAGCACCCAGCAGGCCGACCTCCTCGGCGCGGGTGAACAGGCCGATTACGTGCGCGTCCACCTGCTCGCGCACCAGCATATCCAGCGTCCAGAGGATGCTGACGACGCCGATCAGGTCGTCACACTGGCGCGCCTCGACGAGCGCGCCGCGAATCCGGCACTCGGGCACGTCCCACAGCGCGAGGTCGCCCACCTGCGCCTGCGATCCCGCGTCGAGCGTCGCGTGCGCACCCGCGACCCGCCGCGCCCAGCGAGCCGCGGCCAGGTTCGTGCTGATCGAGGTGATGCGTGCCGTGCCTGTGGTGCCGTCCGCGCCGTAGATGCGGACCGGTTCGCCTCGACCGTAGGCCGCGGAGACGCCGCCGCGGAACTCCAGCGCGAGCCGGCGTCCCTTCACCTCGGTCACCACGAAGCCGGGGTGGTCGGTGTGGGCGCCGAGCACGAGGGGGCGCGTCTTGCGGCCGCGGCGGTACTCGATCAGTCCGTTGCCGCTGGCGTCCTCGCGGTAGGTCAGGCCGCGCTCGGCGGCGAACTCGGCGAGGGCCGAATGGACGCGCTGCTCATTGAAGGAGCCGGTCGGGATCGAGACGATCGACCGCGTCAGTGCGGCGAGCGGCTTCAATGCGGCGGTGGAGACGCGGGGCGACATCCAGGGCGTCCTCTCCAATGAGTCATCAGCCGGCCATACAGGGAGGCGCCGGGTCGGCGGCAAGCCCGCATGGTACTCGGTCGGCTCAGGGGCAGGCGGAGGCGCACAGAGCGCCCTCAGCGCCTCCCGGATCGCCGGGGTACGATGGATCGATGCCCCAACCGCTCACGCTTCCCATCATTCCCACGGCAATTGTGCCGGAACCGGTGCCGAACCCGCGCAACCGGAAAGATCGACGCGCCCACAACCGCCCGCTGGTGCCGATCGAGCTCACGCTCACCGGCTTCGCTGCCGGCGGCAAGGCCGTGGGGCACCACCCGGACGGCCGCGTGGTGTTCGTGGAGTTCGCCCTGCCCGGCGAGCGCGTGATCGCCGAGATCACGACCGACCGCGCCGATTACCTGGAGGCAACCGCCGTCCTCGTGCTCGAGGCGTCGGAGCACCGCATCGCCCCGCCGTGCCAGTACTTCGGTCGCTGCGGTGGCTGCCAGTTGCAGCACGTGGACTACGAGGAGCAACTGCGCCTGAAGACGGGCATCGTCGGCGACCAGTTGGCACGCATCGCGCGCTTCAGCCCGGAACGCGTGGCGGAAGTCCTCCGGCCGATGCTGGGCATGGACAACCCGTGGGGCTACCGCAACCACGTCCGCTTCACCGTACGACGCGATGGCCAGATCGGCTTCATGCAGCGTGGCACCCACCACTTCATGCGCATCGATGAGTGCGCCATCGCCCTGCCCCGCGTGAACGAGGTGCTGCGGCTGGCGCAGGACAACACGATGCAGACACAGCAGCTCTCGGTACGCGTCGGCGAGCACACGGGTGACGAGATCCTCCAGCCGCACCTCCAGTGGCGGCCCGGCAAGCGCGCACCGAAGCTGGCCTCGGGTCAACTTCGTTATGTAGAGAATCTGCTGGGCACGCCCTACCGGATCTCCGGCCCGGCGTTCTTCCAGGTGAATACACGCCAGGCCGAGCACCTCGTCTCGATGGTGGTCGAGCGCGTGCAGGCGGCCCGCCCGCACATCGTCGTGGACGCCTACGCCGGCGTCGGCACATTCGCGGCGCAACTCGCGCCCTGGGTCTCGCAGGTCATCACGATCGAGGAGTCCGCGGCCGCCGGTGTGGATGCCGGGCACAACCTGTCGGAGTTCGACAACGTCACGCGCGTCGTCGGCAAGGTGGAGGACGTCCTGCCCGGCATGACCCCGGAACCGGACGTGGTGGTCATCGACCCGCCGCGCACCGGGCTGTTCCCCGGCGTCATCGAGGCGATCATCGTCTCCGCTGCGCGCCGCGTGGTGTACGTCTCCTGCGACCCGGGCACGCTCGCCCGCGACCTCCGCCTGTTCGAGGAAGGCGGCTTCACCGTCCGCGAGGTGCAACCGGTCGACATGTTCCCGCACACCCAGCACATCGAGTGCGTGACGACGATCGACCGGACCGGACCGCGGCCGCAGGCCTGATGGACGGCGCGCCCCGGCTGGTCCTCGCCTCCGGCTCCCCGCGTCGCCGCGAACTACTCGCTGCCCTCGCCGTCCCGTTCGAGGTCGACGTCTCCGATGTCGACGAGACGAGTGACGAGACCGACCCGATTCGCCTCGCGGAGACGCTCGCCGAGCGCAAGGGGCGCGCGGTTGCCTCTCGGCGGCCTTCGGACGTGGTCATCGGTAGCGACACCGTCGTCGCGCTGGACGGGCGACTGCTCGGCAAGCCTGCCGGCGCCACCGAGGCGCGCGCGATGCTGGCGGCGCTGCGCGACCAGGCACACGAGGTGGTGACCGGGGTCGCCGTCGTCCGAGACGGCCTGGCGCACGTCAGCCACTCGACCACGACCGTCACGATGCGTCCGTACACAGGCGCGGAGGTCGAGGCGTTCATCGCGACCGGCTCTCCATTCGACAAGGCCGGCGGCTACGCCATCCAGGACCCCGCCTTCGCCCCGGTCGCCGCGTTCGATGGCTGCGAGTGCGGCGTGATTGGCCTCCCGCTGTGGACGCTACGCACGCTGTTGGCGGCGGCAGGCATCGAGGCGTCCCCGCCAGACATCGAGCGGTGCGCTGGCTGCCCGCTAGCAGGGCACACGGCCCGCTAGACCGCCCGCTAGGCTGAGGACATGCGCCAACGCCTCTTCGCCCTCATCTACCTCCCCTTCGACCGCCTGCAGCGCCGGCCGTTGGCTGCCGTGCGCGATGCGCTGGTCGGCGACCTCGTGGGCGACGTGATCGAGGTCGGATGCGGGCCCGGCTCCAACTTCGCGCATTACCGGGCTGCGGCACGGGTGACCGCGGTGGACAGCAACCCGCACATGCTCGCCGCGGCCAGGCGTGCCGCCGAGCGCGCCGAGGCGGAGATCACGGTGCTGGAGGCGGATGCCCTCCGGTTACCGGTCGGCGATGCCTCGGCGGATGCCTACGTCACCGCGCTGGTACTGTGCTCGGTGGCGGACGTGGAGGCGGCGCTGCGCGAGGCGCGGCGGGTGCTGCGGCCCGGCGGTCAGTTGCGACTCTTCGAGCACGTCCGCTCGCACCGACCCGCATTCGCTCGGCTGCAGCGGTGGCTCTCGCCGGCGTGGTCGGTCGTCGCGGACGGCTGCCACCTCGACCGCGATCCGGTCGCGGCGCTGCACGCGGCCGGGTTCGATGACATCGTCATCGAGGCGACCTCGGGTGGCGGCCTCGTGCCAATGGTGCTCGTAAGCGCACGTAAGGCGCCTCACAGACGCGAAGCGGCTACGGGGTAGCGCGGACCACCAGTATCTCGCCCACGACCGTGGAGATGCGCAGACGGAGCCGGTGCGGCGCCTCGTCGTACGCCTCGGTGCGGACGTGGATGTCGCGGATGAAGCCATCCTCACGCACGCCCAGCACGTCTACGCTGCCGATGAACGCCTGCGCCTCCACGTCCAGACCGACCGAGGCCGGCGCCTGCACGTGGATCGTCCCCACCCAGCAGAGCAGGTTCACCTCGACCTCGCCTTCGGGGAGCGTGGCCTGGCGCAGGTCCAGGTGGATGTCGCCAATCGCCGCACGGATCACGCCTTCTTCGAGTCGCCAGTCCTCGCCGGAGCGAACGTGACCGAAGGCACGGCTTAACTGGCGGGCAAAGCGGTGCGCACGCCACGATGCGAGCATTGAGAGGACGCCGAGGGCGATCAGGAACAGCCCCACGGCGCCCTCGACGAGCGAGGAGGTGCCGATCGGGAGCAGGCCGGTGGAGTCCAGCGCGAGCAGACCGCCGACGGCGACGAGGTAGAGCCCGACGGTCAGCCCCAGTACATCGCGCAGGCGAGAACTCACCGGCGCCGCCAGGAGCGGCGGACGCGGTCATAAATGATCGCCACGCCAATCGCGATCAGGATGACCGGCCAGAGTTCGCCAAACCCGATCCCCTCGATGATGTCGAGCGAATCCAGCAGGAACAGTGCGCCGATCAGGACTAGCAGGACGCCCAGGGCCACGGCGGCCTCCTTATCTCGACCTCGATTGTACGCAGGCCGCGTCCTGTGCTCGCGAGACCCGGGGCACCCCCGTACCTGACGGCATTCTGGCGGTGCGCCACGCCCGCTTGATCGCAAGGTCCACTGGGTATCGACTGGATAACTGTTCAGATTTGCATAGTCTTTGCAACATTCGACGAGATGGGCGGCTCTGATGGCGGACGCAATCATCCAGGTGCGTGACCTGGTCAAAACGTATGAGGCGAGCGAAGTCAAGGTGCAGGCCCTACGAGGGGTCAACCTGGACGTCCCCAAGGGCGAAATGCTCGCCGTGATGGGCCCTTCGGGGTGTGGCAAGACCACCCTGCTCAACTGCATGTCGGGCATCGATGACCCGACCTCAGGTGCGATCTCCATCGAAGGCGTTGGCCTCGCCACGATGAACGACGACCGGAAGACGGAGTACCGCGCCCGGCGCATGGGCTTCATCTTCCAGTTCTACAACCTGCTCCCGGTGCTCTCCGCCGCGGAGAACGTGGAACTGCCGTTGCTGGTCTCCGGTACCCGACCGTCCGAGGCGCGCACCAAGGCCGAGCAGGCGCTGGAGCGCGTCGGCCTCGGCCCGTGGGCCACGCACCGGCCGGGTCAGCTCTCGGGCGGCCAGCGCCAGCGCGTCACCATCGCACGCGCCCTGGTGAATGACCCGGCGATCGTGTGGGCGGATGAGCCCACGGGTGACCTGGACTCCCACACCGCCGACGAGATCATGGAACTGATGCAGTCGCTCAACCGCGAGCACCAGCAGACGTTCGTGATTGTGACCCACGACCCGAGCATCGCGGCACGCTGCCACCGCATCGTCTACATGCGTGACGGCGAGATCGAGCGCGAGGAACGGGTCGGCCAGCATGGATAGCCTGTTTGGCATCCCCCTGACCAACATCCTCGCGGTGCTCGCCGTGATGGTGGGCATCGCCTTCGCCACGCTCGGCTGGGTCGCGTTCCGCAACCCTTTGCTCGTCCGCATGGGCCTGCGCAACGTGGTCCGGCGCAAGGCGCAGACGATCCTGATCGTGATCGGCCTGATGCTCTCAACGCTGATCATCAGCGCCGCGTTCGCGACCGGCGACACCGTCGGCTACTCCATCACCAACGCCGTCTACAACGACCTGGGCGAGGCCGACGTGGTGCTCGCCTTCGACGCGCAGAACGCGCCGCCCGGCGTGGAAGCGCTGACCGACGCTGACCTGGCGCACATCCAGGAGGCGCTGGCCGCCAACCCGGACGTCGATGGCGTCAGCGGGCTCGTGCAGGAATCGGTCCCCGCAATCAACCAGGGCGAACGGCTCTCCGAACCGCGCGCACAACTCGTGGGTGTCGACCCGGCGACCGGCGACGCGTTCAACGCGCTGATCACGCCCGCCGGCGACCTCCTGCGCGCCGCTGACCTGGGCGACGGCGAGGTCTACATCACCGACCGGCTGGCGAGTGACATCCTCGCCGGCGCGGGTGACGAGATCGTCGTCGTCTACGACGGCGTGAGTCACACGCTTCGTGTCGCCGGCATCGTCCGCGACAACGCGCTCACCGCTCGGCCGGCTGACGCGAGTGGCGCGCTGCCCGCTGGCGGCGTGGTTGGCCAGATGGACCTTGTCCGTGCGATCACTGGTGAGCCCGATTCGCTCTCGCTGATCGTGGTGTCCGCCCGCGGAGGCGTGCGCGACACGCTGGACTTGGTCGGCCCGATCTCAGTGCAGATCGAAGACGCCATCGAGGCACTCGCACTGCCGATCCGCGAAGTGGTGAACAAGGAGGAGGCCGTCGCCTTCGCGAACCTCATTGGCTCAGTGTTCGTCACCTTCTTCCTGGTGTTCGGTCTGTTCTCCATCGCTGCCGGGGTGATGCTCATCTTCCTGACGTTCATCATGCTCGCGGCGGAGCGCCGTGCTGAAATGGGAATGGCGCGCGCCATCGGCATGAAGCGGCTGCACCTGACGCAGTCGTTCATCGCAGAAGGCATGGCGTACAACGTCGGCTCGGCACTCGTCGGCGCGCTGCTCGGCCTCGGCGTTTCCTACATGCTGATCTTTGTGATGGGCCGAGTGTTCGAGGACTTCGGCTTCAACATCACCTTCCATGTGAACTTCGTGGGCTTCGGGATCGCCTACTGCCTGGGCGTGGTGATCACGTTCCTGACGGTGGCGATCTCCTCCTGGCGTGCGGCGAACCTCAACATCGTTCGCGCGATCCGTGACATCGACGAGCCTCAGCCGCTCCGCGGCGACGATCGATCGATCAAGCGCCTGCTGCTCGCCTCGCTCGCGGTGGGGTGGTTCCTGCTGTGGTTCGTGCCGCCGCTGACACTGGCACCCCTCGGCCTGTCGCTCTTCAATGCCGTGTTCCGCCGAGGCCGCGTGCGCCACACCCGTCGCAACGCCGGCGGCTGGGCCGTGTGGATGTTGATCATCGGTGTGGCCGGTGTGTGGTGGGGCGGCTGGGTCGCCCAGCAGGCGTTCGCCTACACCGCCGGCTTCACGCTGATGCTGCTGTCGCTGGCGATGCTGTGGGTCTACTTCGGTGGCCGCGCACGGCCGGCATTCACGCTCGCAAGCGGTCTGTTGATCTGGTACTGGCTGCTGCCACTGCCGTTCTCCCTGATGTTCGAGGCGGGCAAGGGCTGGATCGACCCGATCAGCGGGTTCTTCTCGCTGTTCGGCCTCGAGCCGCCGCCGATCCAGGGCAACATCGAGATGTTCTTCGTCTCGGGCATTTCGATCACCGCGTCGGCGACGCTGTTCGTGCTGTTCAACGCGGACCTGCTACTGAAGGGGGTCAGCGCGCTGCGCTTCCTCTTCGGCGGCCTGATGCCGGCGATCCGGACGGCCGTCGCCTACCCGCTGGCTTCCAAGTTCCGCACCGGCATGGCGATCGCGATGTTCGGCCTGGTGGTCTTCTCGCTGGTGGTGATGGCCACGCTGAACTCCAACTTCACGCAGCTGTTCCTGGGTCAGGACGCCACCGGCGGGTTCCAGGTGGCGGTGAAGGGCAGCCCGAACAACCGCATCCCCGATCTCCGCGTCGCACTCACCGAGGCGGGCTACGACGTGGACGGGAACATCACCGGTGTGGGTACCATGCTCGGTGGCGCGGCGCGGGTGATCTCACCGGTGAAGGATCCGGAGGATCTGCCGTTCTACCGGATCCGCAGCATCGACGAGGAGTTCGCGAACATCGCGGCGTTCCCGATGCTCACCCGCGCTGCCGGCTACGACTCGGACGAGGCGGTGCTTCAAGCCCTCCTCGCCGACCCGACCGTGGCCGTGGTGGATGAGTCGCGGTTGACGATCCCGGGTTCGTTCGGCGAGCCAGGCGCGGCATTCCTGCTGCCGCAGACCGCTGCGGACTTGCAGGATGCCCCCTGGGAGCCAATCGCGGTCACGGTGCAGGACCCGGTCAGCGGCAACACCGTCGACCTGAAGATCATCGGCATCCTGCGCGGCCCCGTGACGGGCGTCATCATCGACTGGGCGGCGTTCATCGTCGGCCCCACAGTGATGACCGAGTCGTTCCGCGGCGGCGAGTTCGAGCGGTTCTTCATCCAGACCGCCGATGCGAGCAAGGACGGCGCGATCGAGGCCTCCCGCCAGATCGAGTCGACGCTCATCGAGCGTGGCGTCCAGGCGACTGCCATCCAGGAGATGATCGACGATGCCGCGGCCGCGTCGACCGCCTTCCAGGTGCTGTTCGAGGCATTCATGGGCCTCGGCCTAGTGGTGGGCATCGCGGCGCTCGGCGTCATCGCCTTCCGCACGGTGGCGGAACGCCGCCAGCAGATCGGCATGCTCCGGGCGATCGGGTACTCGCGACGGCTGATCGCGGCCTCCTTCTTCCTGGAGTCCTCGTTCATCGCGATCACGGGCATCGGGATGGGGGTCATCCTCGGCGGGGCGCTGTCGTACAACCTGATGACCTCACCCGAGTTCACCAACGGGAACGAGATCGACTTCGCCTTCCCATGGATGCGGCTGTTCATCATGGTTGGCATCGCCTACGGCGCGAGTGCACTGATGACGCTGATCCCGGCGCGGTCGGCCTCGCGCGTGGTGGTGGCGGAGGCGCTCCGCTACAACGGCTAGCCCGGGCGAGGCTAATCCCGGCGCGGTCGGCCTCGCGCGTGGTGGTGGCGGAGGCGCTCCGCTACAACGGCTAGCCCGGGCGACCGGACACAATCAGACGGGCCGCCCATGTGGGCGGCCCGTTTTGGTTGGCTTCCAAAGCATGCGCCCTAGAGCGGCGTCTGCAACACCGTCTCGCCCATCAGGAAGGCGTCGATGTGGTGCGCTGCCGCGCGGCCCTCAGCAATCGCCCAGACGATGAGCGACTGGCCGCGGGTCATGTCACCGGCGGTGAACACACCCGGCACGCTGGTCATCTTGTGCTCGTCCGCCTTCACGTTACCGCGTTCGGTCAGTTCGACGCCGAGCTGATCGAGCAGGCCGGTGCGCTGCGGCCCCAGAAAGCCCATCGCCAGCAGCAGCAGATCCACGTCTTCTTCGAACTCAGAGCCGGGAACCTCCTGCATCGCGGCGCGTCCATCCTTCTGGACGAACTCCACGCGAACGGCGTGCAGCTTCTTCAGGACGCCGTTCTCACCGGAGAGGTGCTTCGTGAGGATGCTGTAGTCGCGGACGCCGCCCTCTTCGTGGGCGGAGGAGACGCGGTAGATGTTCGGCCACGTGGGCCACGGGTTCTCATCGGGGCGACTGTCGGCCGGGCGTGGCAGCAACTCGTACTGCAGGACCTCGGTCGCGCCCTGACGCAGCGCGGTGCCCAGGCAGTCCGCACCGGTGTCGCCACCGCCGAGGATGATCACGCGCTTTCCGGCGGCGGAGATGAATTCCTCGTCCGGGATCTCGTCGCCGGCGTTGCGCCGGTTCTGCATCGGAAGGTACGTCATCGCAGGGTAGACGCCCGTGAGTTCCCGCCCGGTGACCTCCAGGTCGCGCGCGATGGTGGAGCCACCGGTGAGGCACACCGCGTCGAACTGTCCGAGGAGTTCCTCGGCGGAGATGTCGACGCCCACGTTCACGGAGGTACGGAACTCCACACCCTCCGCCTGCATCTGCTCCAGGCGGCGGTCAATGAATTCCTTCTGCATCTTGAAGTCGGGGATGCCGTAGCGCAGCAGGCCGCCGATGCGGTCGTCGCGCTCGAACAGCGTCACCGCGTGCCCGGCGCGCGCCAGTTGCTGCGCCGCAGCGAGACCGGCCGGGCCGGAGCCCACGACGGCCACACGCTTGCCGGTGGCGACCTCAGCCGGCTCGGGCTTGACCCAGCCCTCGCGGAAGGCGTGCTCGATGATCGTGAGTTCGACCTGCTTGATGGTCACCGGGTCGCTATTGATGCCCAGGACGCAGGCCGCCTCGCACGGGGCCGGGCAGAGCCGGCCGGTGAACTCCGGGAAGTTGTTGGTGGCGTGCAGCCGCTCGATCGCCTCGTGCCACTTGTCGCGGTACACGAGGTCGTTCCAGTCCGGGATGATGTTCCCCAGCGGGCAACCCTGGTGGCAGAACGGGATGCCGCAATCCATGCAGCGCGCCGCCTGCTGACGCAGGGCAATGTTCGGGAAGTCTTCGTAGACCTCCAGCCAGTCGTGCACGCGATCCGTGACCGGTCGCCGGGTGGGGGTGACCCGCCCGAACTCCATGAAGCCAGTGGGCTTAGCCACGAGCGACCGCCTCTGCCGTGGCGCGCGCCTCTTCAGCGACGCGTCGCTCGGTCAGCACTCGGCGGTACTCCAACGGCATGACCTTCACAAACTCGGCGGCCGCCTTCGGCCAGTCCGCCAGCAGCGTCTCCGCGACGGTGCTGCCGGTGTACTCCACGTGGCGCTCCAGCAGGCCCTGCACCAGCCCGAGGTCTTCGACCTCGTCCAGCGGCTCCAGCGCGATCATCTCCATGTTGCAGCGGATCGCGAAGTCGCCGTTCGGGTCCCAGACGTAGGCAATGCCGCCGCTCATCCCGGCGCCGAAGTTGCGCCCGGTGCGGCCGATGATCACCACGCGTCCGCCGGTCATGTACTCGCAGCCGTGGTCGCCGGTGCCCTCCACCACGGCCATCGCGCCGCTGTTGCGGACGGCGAACCGCTCGCCTGCGATGCCGCGGAAGAACGCGGATCCGCTGGTCGCGCCGTACAGCGCGACGTTGCCGATCACGATGTTCTCTTCCGGGACAAACGTCGCGGCCTTCGAGGGGTACACGATCAACTTGCCACCGGAGAGCCCCTTGCCGACGTAGTCGTTGGTGTCACCCTCCAGACGCAGCGTCAGGCCGGAGGGGATGAACGCACCGAAGCTCTGACCGGCAGAGCCGTGGAACTGAATGTCGATGGTGTCGTCCGGCAGGCCGGTGTTGCCGTGGCGACGGGTCACTTCTGAGCCGAGGATCGTGCCGACGGTGCGGTTCACGTTTCGGATGGGCATGTCGATCTTCACGGGCTCGCCACGCTCGAGCGCAGCGGCGGCCAGCGGCAGCAATTGCTGGTCGAGCGCACGGTCGATGCCGTGATCCTGCAGGTTCACCTGGTGCGTCGCGACCTCCGGCCCCACCTCGGGGCGGTAGAGGATCGCCGACAGGTCCAGGCCCTGCGCCTTCCAGTGGCCCACCGCCTGGTGCATGTCGAGCAGGTCGCTGCGCCCCACCATCTCTTCGAGGGTGCGGAAGCCGAGTTGGGCCATGTACTCCCGCACTTCCTCCGCGATGAAGCGGAAGAAGTTGACCACGTGGTCCGCCTGGCCCTCGAACTTCTCGCGGAGCACCGGGTTCTGCGTGGCGATACCCACCGGGCAGGTGTCCAGGTGGCAGACGCGCATCATGATGCAGCCCATGACCACCAGCGGCGCCGTCGCGAAGCCGAACTCCTCCGCGCCGAGCAACGCGCCGATGACCACGTCGCGGCCGGTCTTCAACTGGCCGTCCACCTCGACGCGGATGCGGTCGCGCAGGCCGTTGAGCACCAGCGTCTGCTGCGTCTCGGCGAGACCAAGCTCCCACGGAGCACCGGCGTGCTTCAGCGAGGTGAGCGGGCTGGCGCCGGTGCCGCCATCGTGACCACTGATGAGCACCACGTCTGACTTGGCCTTCGCCACGCCGGCCGCCACAGTGCCCACGCCCACCTCGGCGACCAGTTTCACGCTGATGCGCGCGCCGGTGTTCGCGTTCTTGAGGTCGTGGATCAACTGCGCAAGGTCTTCGATGGAATAGATGTCGTGATGCGGCGGTGGGCTGATCAGCGGCACGCCCGGCGTCGCGTGGCGTACCTCGGCGACCCATGGGTACACCTTGTGGCCGGGCAACTGGCCGCCCTCGCCGGGCTTCGCGCCCTGCGCCATCTTGATCTGGATCTCGTCGGAGTTCACCAGGTACTCGCTGGTCACGCCGAAGCGGCCAGAGGCGACCTGCTTGATCGAGGAGCGGCGCGAGTCGCCGTTCGCGTCAGGCGTGTAGCGGCGGCGGTCTTCACCACCTTCGCCCGTGTTGCTCTTGCCGCCGATGCGGTTCATCGCGATCGCGAGCGTCTCGTGCGCCTCCGCACTGATCGAGCCGAACGACATGGCGCCGGTCTTGAAACGCTTGAAGAGCTCCTCGGCCGGCTCAACTTCCTCGATCGGCACAGGCGGGCCGGCGGGCTTCAGGTCGAAGAGGCCACGGAGCGTCGCCAGGTTGCGGCTCTGGTCGTTCACCAGGGTCGTGTACTCGCCGAAGATCGTCGCCTGCCCGGTACGGGTGGCGTGCTGCAGCCGGAACACCGTGTCCGGATTGAAGAGGTGGTACTCGCCATCGCGACGCCACTGGTACTGCCCTCCCCAGTCGAGGTCGTACACGCCGCCCTCGCGGGTCGGGAAGGCGCGCCGGTGGTTCGTCAGCGCCTCCATGGCCACGTCCTGCAGGCCGATGCCACCAATGCGTGACACGGTCTTGGTGAAGTAGCGATCCACGAAGTCCGGCGCCAGGCCGATCGCTTCGAAGATCTGCGCGCCGCGGTAGGACTGCACCGTGGAGATGCCCATCTTGGACATCACCTTGACGACGCCCTTCTTGAGCGCCTTCAGGTAGTGCTTCTGCGCCTCGTGCTCGTCCATCGCGGCGTCCAGGTAGCCGTCTTCCTTCAGCCGGGAGACGCCGTCCAGCGCCAGGTACGGGTTCACCGCTCCCGCGCCGTACCCGACCAGCAGCGCGAAGTGATGCACCTCGCGCGCTTCGCCGGTCTCCAGCACCAGGCCCACCTGCGTGCGCTTGCGGCCACGCACCAGGTGGTTGTGCAGCCCGGCCACCGCCAGCAGCGCGGGGATCGCGGCCTGCTCCGCGGTCACGCCGCGGTCGGAGATCAAAAGGATCTTCGAGCCACCCTTGATCGCCTGATCGGCGCTTGCGAACAGCGCTTCGAGCGCCGCCTCCAGGCCGCGCTCGCCCTCGGCGGCCTCGAAGAGCATCGGGAGGACTGCGGTGCGGAAGTACGGGTCGTCGCGAAGCGCCTTGAGGCGCGCCACTTCCTCATTGTCGATGAACGGGTTGTCCAGCTTCACGACGTGGATGTCCGCCAGCGACTGGTCGAGGAGGTTCCCCTCCGGCCCGATCACGGTGTTCACGGACGTGACGAGTTCCTCGCGGATCGCGTCGAGCGGCGGGTTGGTCACCTGCGCGAAGAGTTGCTGGAAGTAGTTGTAGAGCGGCTGCGCGCGGTTGGAGAGCACGGCGATGGGCGTGTCTGTGCCCATCGAGCCGATCGACTCCTCGGAGTTCGTCATCATCGGACCCAGGATGTACTTCAGGTCCTCCATCGAGTACCCAAAGGCCATCTGCGCGCGGCGCAACGCTTCGTCGTCCAGGCACGGCTCTGGCTCCGCAGCGGGAAGCGAGTCCAGCGGTCGGACGTGCTCCGCGAGCCATTCGGCGTACGGCCGCGAGGTCGCGAGTCCCATCTTCAGTTCCGCGTCATCGATGATGCGGCCCTCGTCTAGGTTGACGAGGAACATCTTGCCGGGCTCGAGGCGTCCCTTGCGCAGGATCCGCTCCGGGGCGAATGGCAGCACGCCGACCTCGGACGCCATCAGCACGAGGTCGTCCTTGGTGACGATGTAGCGCGACGGGCGCAGGCCGTTGCGGTCCAGCACCGCGCCGATGTTGCGGCCGTCCGTGAACGCCACGGAAGCGGGGCCGTCCCACGGCTCCATCACGGTGCTGTAGTACTCATAAAACGCCAGCTTCTCCGCCGGCATGGTGGTGTGGCCGCTCCACGCCTCCGGGATCAGCAGCATCATCGCGTGCGGCACGGACCATCCGGCCTGCACCAGCAACTCCAGGGCGTTGTCCAGGATCGCCGTGTCGCTGCCGACTTCGTCGACCACGGGGACGATTTTGCTGATGTCATCGAAGTGCGGCGAGGCGAACAGTGCCTCGCGGGCCGTCATCCAGTTGATGTTGCCGCGCAGCGTGTTGATCTCGCCGTTGTGCGCGATCATCCGGTACGGGTGCGCGAGCTTCCACGATGGGAATGTGTTCGTGCTGAACCGCGAGTGGAACATCGCCATCGCGCTGACCACGCGCGGGTCGGAGAGGTCCGGGAAGTACGCGCGGAGCTGCTTCGTGGTGAGCATGCCCTTGTAGACGAGGGTGCGCGACGACAGGCTCGGGAAGTAACAGAGTTCCCGCTGCCGAATGCTGGAGCGGTCGATCGCCTTCTCGAAGCGCTTCCGCACCACGTACAGGCGGCGCTCGAAGGCGTCGTCGTCCGCGATCTCGGCACCGCGTCCCACGAAGACGTGGAGCATGTGCGGCTCACCAGCGAGCGCCGACTTGCCCACGTCTGCGGTCACAGCGTCAGTGGGCACATCGCGCCAGCCGAGGAGTTGAAGGCCTTCCTCCTGCACGATCGTCGCGAAGATCTGCTGCACTTGCGCACGCAGGTCCTTCGGCTTCGGCGCGAAGAGGAGACCGACGCCGTAGTGACCGGCCTCGGGCAGGTGGATGTTCAGTGCGGCGCACTCGTGACGGAAGAACGCGTCCGGCACCTGAATGAGCAGCCCGGCACCGTCGCCGGTGTTCGGCTCAGACCCGGACGCACCGCGGTGGTCCAGGTTCTCCAGCGCCAGGATGCCGTCCTGAACGATCTGGTGGGAGCGTTGCCCCTTGAGGTGTACGAGGAAGCCGACGCCACATGCGTCGTGTTCAAAGGCGGGGTCGTAGAGCCCCTGTGCGGACGGGAGACCTGAGGCGTTCACTGCGCGGCCCTCCCGACGATTCCATCGGTCGTCACGGCGGTCGCGATGCGACAGTGGGCGCTTGACGTCATCGATCGAAATCCCCATCCGCTCCTCCTCGCCGTGAGCGAGGAGGATTCGCGATCATAATGCAAGAGGGAAGGTCGGTACGCGTCCCGGTGGCTCGCGGCCGGTCATGACTTTGCGCATTCCCTCACAAAGTACCCCGGACTATACCCGATACATGCAACCCACCGCCACGGGCGACGGGCGACGGGGGCCCTACCCGAGTTCGACCTCGGGCCGCTCCTCCCACACCACCTGGCGCGACACGAGGTCCTCGAGGGCGGCGGCATCGAGGTCGAGCAGCTCTGCCAGCACCTCGCGGCTGTGCTGGCCCATGTCCGGCGACGTGCCGCGGATGCCGGCGGGCGTGCGGGACAGGCGTACCGGCGAGTTCGCCAGGCGCACCTTCCCGAAGGCGCGGTGTGGCACCTCCGGCAGCATCCCGCGCTCCTCGACCTGCGGCATCGAGGCGGTGTCCGGGATGCTGTTGAGCGGCCCGCACGGGATGCCGAAGCGCTCGAGCGCCGTCACCCACTCGGTGGTGGTCCGGCGCTTGAACGCGTCGTTCAGCAGCGGCTCCAGCGCGGCGTGGTTGCGAGAGCGCGCGGCCGCCGAGTGGAAGCGCTCGTCATCGATCAGTTCGGGGATGTCGAGTTCGGAGCACATCAGCGCCCACTGGTTCGGGACACCCCACGCTAGCGCCAGCACCATCCACCCGTCCGCCGTCGGGAACGCCTGGAACGGCACCGCCGAGGGGTGGCGGGTCCCGAGCCGGACCGGAGTCTCACCCGTCAGGAAGTAGCGCATGTACGCGTTCTCCTGGATGGCGATCTGACAGTCGAGCATGGAGATGTCCAGCAACTGGCCCTTGCCCGAGTCGCGTCGCTCGTGGAGCGCGGCGAGGATCCCGACGGCGCAGTAGAGGCCGGCCGCGATGTCACCGAGGGAGAGGCCGGGCCGCGCGGGCGGGCCGTCCGGGTGGCCGGTGACGGACATCACTCCCCCAGCGCCCTGCACGATCACGTCCAGCGCCGGCTTCTCGCGCATCGGCCCGGTCTGGCCATAGCCGGAGATCGCCGCGTAGATGAGCGCCGGGTTCACCTCGGACAGCGCGGCATAGCCAAGGCCCAGCGTGTCCATCTTGCCGGGCGTGAAGTTCTCCACAACCACGTCCACCTGGCGTACCAGCCGCAGGAAGATCGCCTTCCCTTCCTCCGATGACAGGTCGAGCGAGATCGAGCGCTTGCCGCGGTTGATCGAGAAGAAGTACCCCGACTCGCCATCGATGATTGGCCCGGTGGTGCGGGAGACGTCGCCGTAGGGCGGGCGCTCGAGTTTGATCACGTCGGCGCCGAGGTCCGCGAGCGTGGCGGTGCAGAACGGGCCGGAGAGCACCCACGTGAGATCCAGCACGCGCACCCCGGCCAGCGGTCCGGTCGTCGGCAGTGGTGGCATGGGGTCCCTCCTCGGGCGGTCGATACGAACAGCGCACGGGCCAGATTACGCGGCGGCGGGCGCGCCTTCACGCCCCGGGCGCAGCGCCACGGTGACGCCGATCAGGATGATCACGCCACCGAACACCTCGATGAGGGTGGGAATCTCATCCAGCCACACCGCCGCAATCGCCGATGCCACCACTGGCTCGCCGAGGATCGCGACCGCGACAATCGCCGCCGGGATCGACCCGAGCGCCCAGTTGAACGCGTTATGTCCGATGAGTTGTGGGACGAGCGCCATCAGCAGGATGTAGAGATACGCGTCGTTGCTGTGTCCCCACGCCGGCGTCGTCGTCGCGAGGAGCGCCAGCAGCAGCAGCCCCGCGGTCAGCCCGTACACGACCGCAGTGTACGAGGCGGTCGACAACTTCCTGCGCGCGCCGCGTCCGGCCACGATGTACGCGCTGGACGCCATGCCACCGGAGAGCGCCAGCAGGTTCCCCAGCAGCGACCCGCGATCATCGAGGTCGTCCGTCATCAGCAGCAACGCGCCGCCCGCCGCGATGCCGACGCCCAGCAGCACCGCGCGCGAGGGCCGCTCGCGCAGCACGAGCCACGCACCGAGCGCCACGAAGATCGGCTGCATCGTGACGAGCACGACGCCTGAGAGGACGGAGGTGCGCTGGATCGCGGCGACCCAGAGCGCAAAATGCGCCGCGAGCATCACCCCGGAGAAGAGCAGCACGGCCCAGTCTCGACGTGTCAGCGCGCGGAGATCGTCCACGCCGCGCCAGGCGGCGAGCGCCATCATCGGCGGCGCGGCGATGGTGAGGCGGAGCGCGGCGATCACCAGCACAGGCGTCCCGCCCTCGGACGCCGCGCGGATCAGCGGGGCGGCCCAGGCCACGGCGAAGACGCCGATCGTGAGGACAATCACGTGGCGAGCGGTCATCCGGCCTCTCTTCGGTTTGACAGGCGATCCCCTGCCCGCGAAAGATGCAGCGCAGCATACGGACTGCACGGACGGGGGACGGCTATGGCAGAACCCAACATCAACTGGGACGCCTGGACGGAACAGGCCACGGAGTGGCTCTCCGCCTACATCCAGGTGGACACGGTGAACCCGCCGGGCAATGAGACCCGCGCCTGCGACTTCCTCGGCCGCATCCTGGAGGCCGAGGGCATCCCATACGACCTCTACACGCCGGACGGCGACGAGTCGCGCAAGTCGCTCGTCGCACGCCTCCCCGGCACCGGTACCCGGGGCAAGGGCGTGATCCTACTGAACCATACCGACGTGGTCCCCTTCGAGCGCGACCACTGGACGGTGGAGCCGCTGGGCGGCGAAATCCACGATGGCTACATCTGGGGCCGCGGTGCCATGGACATGAAGGGGATGGGCATCATGGAGCTCATCACCTTCCTGATCCACAAGCGGCAGGGCCTGCCCCTCACCCGCGACCTCGTCTTCATGGCCGTAGCGGACGAAGAGGCCGGGTCGGCCTTCGGCGTGGAGTTCTTTGACCGCTCGCATCCAGAACTGCTGGATTGCGACTACGTCATCAACGAGGGCGGCGGAGGCTCCACCGAGGTGCTGGGCGTGGAGCGCAATACGTTCAACATCGGCGTGGCGGAGAAGGGGCCGCTGTGGCTCCTGTTGCGGGCGCACGGCCGCCCCGGCCACGGCTCTGTCCCGCACGATGACAACGCCGCCGACCGGCTGGTGCGGGCGCTGCAGAAGATCCAGGACTGGAACCGCCCCCTGATCCCCTCCCCGGAGGTGAAGGAGTACTTCCGCCACCTGCACGAGGCGGGGATCCTGGACCGTGATCCCACCGCGGAAGTGCTGGCGGAGTTCGCGGAGACCAACCCGCGCATCAAGTCCGTCCAGATGAACTCGATCTCCCTCACCACCCTGACCGCGGGCGTGAAGCACAACGTCATCCCGGCGCAGGCGGAGGCCACGCTCGATATCCGCCTCGTCCCCGGCTACGACCCGGACGAGTTCATCCGCGAGCTGTCCGAGGTCATCGACGACCCGAAGATCGACATCGAGCGTGTCTTCGGCTCGTCCTCGCCCGCCTCGCCGCTGGACACGGAGTTGTACGCGGTCATGACCCGCGAGGCGAAGCGAGCGATCGAGGACGCCGTGGTCGTCCCCAGCGTGGGCACCGGGTTCACCGACTCGCGCGTCTTCCGGCGTCGCGGCATCACCTCGTACGGCTTCGTCCCGGCTTTGACCGCCGCCGCGGACCAGGGCCGCGTCCACGGCAACGACGAGCGTCTATCCATCGAGAATCTGCGGCTGGGGATGCAGATCCTGCACCATACGGTCCGGGGCATCTGCGGCTAGCCGAACCGAGTAGAATCCCGGCCACAGGAGCCGGAGGAGGCCATCATGCGGTTGGATCAAGTTAAGACCATCGGAATGCTCGGCGGCGGCGTCATGGGTGGCGGCATCGCCCAGGTGATGTCCATCGCCGGGTTCAACGTCATCGTGCGCGACCTCAACGATGAACTCGTGGAGAACACGCGCGGCGAGATGTTCGAAGGCAAGTGGGGCATGAAGAACGCCGTGGTGCGCGGCAAACTGTCCGCCGAGGACTGCGAGGCCGCCATGGCCCGCGTCTCCTTCACCACTGAACTCACCGGCCTGAAGGACGCGGACTTCGTGATCGAGGCGATCCCGGAGAAGCTGGACCTGAAGCAGCAGGTCTTCAAGGAACTCGATGGCATCGTGAAGAAGGAGGCGATCTTCGCCTCCAACACCTCGGGCTTCGTCATCCAGGAGATCGCGCGCGACGTCTCGGACGACCGCAAGACCAAGTTCGTGGGGATGCACTTCTCGAATCCGGTGCCGGTGATGAAGATCTGCGAGGTGATCCACACGCCGCAGAGCACGCAGGAAACCGTGGACACCGCCGTGGGCATCTCGGACCGCGCTCAGCGCGTCACCGTCCTCGTGAAGGACACCCCCGGCTCGTACGGCTTCATCTTCAACCGCATCTTCGCCGCCGCCCGACGCGAGGGCGACAAGCTGGTCGAGGAAGGCATCGCCACGAAGGAAGACATCGACAAGGCGATGATCTACGGCCGCAACTGGCCGGTCGGCTTCTACCAGGGCCGAGGCGGCATCGGGAAGCAGTGGTAGCGCCCACCAGCGCACCGTGAACACATCGAGGCGGCCTGCGGGCCGCCTCGATCGTCCCGGGACGTGTCCGCCGCCACGGGCAGGACTACGGGGCCGGCTGTGCCGGCGCGGTCGCGAGGGCGGTGGGCTCGACGGGGCCATGATCCCTCGATGGCGCGGAGCGGATGCGCCCGGCACGCCACTCACCCTCGCCAACCTTGTCGGCGTGCAGCAGCACCCGGCCGTCCTCGGTGACTTCGATGGCAACCCGGCCCAGGTCGCGCGGCGTGGGACCAAAGATACGCGTACCGTCGCGCGCCCACCGGGACGAGTAGCACGGATCCAAGAACACGCCCGTCATGCCTTCCCACACCGCGTCCGGCCGCCAGTCCACGCGGCATCCGAGGTGCGGGCTGATGCCGATGAACGCGACGAGTTCACCATCGTCCAGGTGGACGATGTGTACCTGCAGCGGTGCTCCCGGCACGTCGCCGAGGTAACTCCGGCGTGACCACCCGAGCACCGGCGCTCCGTCACCATCGAGCGGCGTGAACGTGGTCACCGAGCCCGATGGGAAGTCGCTGATCCGGCCGAGGTTCACCGTGCGGCCGTCGGTCATACCTGACCACACGAAACCAGCGGTGATGGCGATCAGCGCGGCGCTCGCGCTGATCGCGAGCAGCACGAGGAGTGCTCGGCGCATGTGTGTGGCCTCCCCTCTCGGGTGCCCGCACATCCACCCTACGCCCTCCGCGTCCTACGACCCGCCCGCGGCGGCGCCGTCCAGCACTTCGCGCAGGTTCGCGTCGGTCTGAGGGCCAAAGAGGCGCTGCGTGACGTTGTCGCTGTCCGGCGCAACGACGGCGAACGCCGGGTGCTGCCCGACGCCGAGGCGCTGCGCCAGCGACCGGTCATCGTTCCGGTCGTAGTCGAGCAGCACGAAGTTCACGTGCTCCTGGTATTCCGTCCGAAGCCCGTTCACGACGGGCCGCGCGATCGCGCAGAACGGTCACCAGATCGCGTCCACGTAGACCAACGTGGGCTTGCCGTTCGCGGGGAGGAACGCGCCGGTCGAGTCGACGCGATCCTCGGGCGGCACGTAGCCGGCCTCGACGATCACGGCGGGGCCCGTGGGAAACGTGGGCTCCGAGGAGGCTCCGGCGGGTACGACAGGGTCGCTCGCCGTCGTCACCGGCCCCGCGTCCGGCGTCGAACAGGCGACGGCGACGAGGCCGAACGCGAACGTCAGGGCGATCAGCACGACGCGCTTCATGCCGGTAGGATACCAGCGCCCGGCAGACCGCTTCACTACCTGGAGGCCCCCGAGTGATCGTGCTCCGCCGTTTCCTCGCGAGCATGCTCGGCGTCGTCCTGTTCACCCTCCTCGTCACCTCCACCTCCGTCGGTGCCGTTGCGGCGACGGTGCTCTCCGGCGACTACCTCGCGGACGCCCTCGACGATGCCGAGTTCCACCAGCGTGTCCACGCCGAAGGCCTCCCGGCGATGGTGCGGGCATACGTCGAGGACCAGGACGAGCACGCGCCTGACAACCTGCGCGGCGTCAACTTCCCGACCGACGCGCAGTCCACCGCCCGCCTCACCGAGGTGATCCAGGCGCTGCTCCCGGAGGCGTTCATCCACGAGCAGACCGATGTGGTCCTCCGCGAGTTCGTCCCGTGGATCACCGGTCGCCAGGATTCGTTCGAGGCGCGCGTCAGTCTCCACGAGCCCCTGCTCGCGACGTTCGCACCGCGCGGTGGTGACCCTTCGCTCTTCGAAGCGGCGTGGCTCGACCTGGACATGAGTCGCCGCGTGATGGACGGCCTGGCCACACGCCAGGCGGAGGCGCGACGCGAGTCCGGCGAGGTGGCGCCCGAGACGCCGAGCGTGCTCGACCGCCTCGGCCCGAACCGCGATGCCGCCGAGCGATGGCTGGACGACGCGCTATTCGAGGTGATCGACGCGATCGTCCCATTCCTCGCCGGGGAGGCGGAGGACTTCGCGATCCACCTCGACTTCACGCCCTACCCGGAACTCGCTGACCCGCTCGCGGAGATACTCAACAGTGACGAGGAGACGCTGCTGACCGAGGGCTGGCGGTTCAACAGCGCCGACTTCCGAGGTCACCTGGAGGACGCCGGCAATCCCGTCCTGTCCGACTCCAACCGCTTCATCGCCGTGTTCCGGCCGGAGGGCGCCCGGTTCACCTCCGCCGACTTCGTGCAGCGCATGGAGGAGCAGCGCGAAGAGCAACGCCTCGCCGGTGATCCCGTGGACGGCCCCACCGTAGAGGAAGTGCGGAGGGCGATGTCATGGGGCCGGCTCGCCGCCTCATGGGTCCCGATTGGGCTGATCCTGCTGCTCGCCACGGCGATCGGGTTCCTCGGCGGGCGCACATGGACCTCGCGCGGCGCGTGGGCCGGGGTCACAGTCGTCGTCGCGGCGTTGTTCGCGCTGCTCGCGTCCACCGCGATGTACACCGCCACGGTGGGCGGGCGCTTCGACCGCTGGATCGCGGACGAGCGCGCGGGCTACGCCGGCAGTGCGACGGCGGCACTGCGCGACCCGGCGTACGACGTGGTCGAGAGCGTCGTGCACGGCATCGCGGCGGCGATGACGTGGCGCGCCACCGTCTGGCTGCTGCTCGGCATGGCCGTGGTCGCAGCGGCGATCATCCTGCCGCGCGTGCTCAACCGGCCCCAGCGCCCGACGCCGACGCCGGCCGACATCTAGTCGCGGAGCAGGTGCTTCGCCAGTTCGGGGCCACCGGGAGCGTTCGGGTCGTCCTTGAATTGCTCCATGCGGCGGTAGACCTCGGCGGCGGCCTCGTGGAAGCCGCCCGGCAGGCCATTGGACTCGAACGTCGCGGCGATCTCTTCCATCTCGCCCACCCACCGCCACGCCTTCGCGGCGGCACCACCGAGGCCCTCCGACTGCGCCATGAGCCGTGGCTGTGACTTCGACCACTCCTGCTCCAGCGCGTCCATCACGCCCTCGCGGATCGCCAGGGCCTCGATGGCGGCGAGCAGAGCGCTCGTGCCCTTCGTCCAACCGGCGTACGCCATCTTCAGCGCGGAGGCAGCGCCCACCGGCGCGTCCAGCACGATCACGTCCAGCGGCCCGCCGGAGAGGTAGCGCGCCACACGCGGCGCCTCTTCGCCGGAGAGGTAGAGCCGCGTCGCACCCGGCCGGTCGGCCGAGGGCGGCCCGCCGATGATGCCGCCATCGACGAAGTCGGCACCCACCTGGCCCACCATCTCGCCCACCTTGCGGGCCGTCTCCGGGCTCACCGCGTTGCAGTCCACGAAGATGCGCTCGTAGCCCAGCATCCGCACCGACTCGGCCACGTCCATCGCCGCGTGCGGCGGGCAGATCGAGAGGATGATGCGGGACTGGTTCACCAGTGCGTTCAGCCACGCGACATCCTGCAGTCCGGCCGCCTTCGCGCGCTCGTAGGTCGCGTCGCTCCGGTCCTCGGACACCCACAGCACCTGTGCGCCCGCCGCGACCGCCGAGGCACCAACCGCCGCGCCCATCGCACCCGGGTTCAGCAGACCAATCGTCGTCGTCGGGTGTGGGTTCATCGCGCGGCCCTCCGTGGTGCATCACCAGTGTACGAGGACGCGGGGCGCCGCCCGTACAATGCGCCGCATCACGCCACGCGCACCAAGACATTGGACACATCGACGAACGGACACCGACCATGCCCATCCCCACGCTACTGGCGAAGTTGACCGCGAAGCCCGGCCACGAGGCCGACCTGCACGCCGCCCTCGAAGCGGCCGTCCGCGCCGTGGACGTGGCGGAGCCGGGCATGCTGGCGTACACGATGCACACCGTAGTCGGGGAGCCGGGGACGTTCTGGTTCTACGAGCAGTACGCCGATGACGCGGCCGTCGCCGCGCACCGCTCCTCGCCCCACCTCGCTACCCTCATCACCGCCGTACGCGAACACGCGGACGGCGGCATCGAGGTCATCCGGCTGACGCCGGTGATGGGAATCTCGCGGTAGCGGGCGCGCTGGAGCGGCTACAGCCGCTCGTCTCGGCTCGACGGGAGTGAAGATGGCAGAGAACGATGTCTCCCCCGCCTCTAGATCCAAGTGGATCGGAGTCCGGGGAACGGCCCGGTATCTCCTCGCGTTAAGCGTACCCATCGCGGCCCTGGTGATCTGGTGGTTCGGCGGTCTGGAGATTTGCGACAGTCGAGGCGCGACACCCGTGTGCGCTCTTATGTCCCCGACTTCGGTACCGGCGCTCGCGGGACTGCTGCTCGTCGCTCTGCTGCTTTTCCCCGACCTTTCAGAAGCAACGGTTGCCCAAGTGTTTTCAGTGCGAAGACGAGTCGCGAGTCAGGAGCAGCGATTGGATTCGCAAGAGGCGCGCCTCGCCCAACTGTTCGCTATGACGAATTCCAGCAATGCGTCCGTGGTCAACAACATCGGATTTCTTCAGCCAGGGGAACCTCAGAAGGTTGAGGCCCAACTACCGCCCAGTTTTCTCCCGAATGTCGCGCAGAACCTCGCAAGCCATAGCGTCGAGGAACGAAAGCTCGCACTTATTGAGTTGAATGAGCGACTCACCCGTCTGGCAGGCGCAGTTCGCGCAGGTGACGTTCGCCTTCCCGAGGATTGGATCCTGGCAGATTTTCAGGGGATCGTCGATGTCGTCCGCAGGGCACGAAACAACGTCGCGCACGGGATTCCGATCGACGACCACGATGTCAGGCGTGCCATCGCGATGGGACGAGCACTGGAAAGGACAGTGCGGCCCGACAGATCCTGAGTTTGCCCCCGTCACTACCCCCGCGGTAGGCCCAGGCCGCGCGTGGCGATGATGTTGCGCTGGACCTCGGAGGTGCCGCCGGCGATAGTGCTGCTGACGGCACCGAGGTAGCCGCCGGCGGCTTTGCCGGACTGCGCCTCTGAGCGGCGGCTGTCCCACATCGACCCGTAGAGGCCGTACAGGCGCAGCGTGGTGGCAGCGATGCGCTGGTTCAGTTCGGACGTGAACAACTTCGACATCGACGCCTCGTGGTTCGGCACCATGTTCCGCGCCCGGATCGTGATGTTCAGGTAGGAGAACAGCCGCGCGATCTCCGCCTCGATCCAGCGGTCGGTGAAGGCGAGCCGCCAGCCGCTACCGGCGCGGCCCAGCACGGTCTGCTCGGGCGGCGCGTCGAGCGCGGTGCGCAGCAGGCCGCGGAGCCGCCGCTGCGTACCCACGGCGTTGCCGATGCCGCTGCGTTCGTAGTCGGTGAGCGTCATGCCCACGTACCAGCCGCGGTTCTCCTCGCCGACGCGGTTCGCGACGGGGACGCGCACGTCCTCGAAGAACACCTCGTTGAAGCCGTGGTTGTTGGCGAGGTTGATCAGCGGCCGGACGCTGACGCCCGATGAGTCCATCGGGAACATCAGCAGCGAGATGCCGCGATGCTTCGGCGCGTCCGGGTCGGTGCGCGCCAGCATGTACATCCAGTCCGAGTGCTGCGCGCCGGACGTCCAGATCTTCTGGCCGTTCAGCACGTACTCGTCGCCCTCGCGAATCGCGCGCGTCTGGAGCGAGGCGAGGTCAGAGCCGGCGCTCGGCTCGCTCCAGCCCTGGCACCACACCACCTCGCCACGGAGGATCTTGCCCAGATGCTCGCGCTTCTGGTCGTCCGTGCCGTGGATCATCAGCGTGGGGCCGAACATCATCACGCCGAACCCGCCGACGTTGCTCAGGCCGCTCTCTGCCAGTTCCTCGTTCAGGATGAACTGCTCGGTGGCGGTCAGCCCGGCGCCGCCGTACTCCACCGGCCACGCCGGCGCGATCCAGCCCGAAGCGACCAGCGCGTCACGCCAGCCCTTCGTCTTCGCCCGCACCTCGCGAGATAGCAGCGCCTCGCCCTCGGTCTCCTCCGCCTTCGCCTTCGCGCCGTGCTCGGCGATGAAGTCGCGCACCTGGGCGCGGAAGGCGGCCTGCTCGGTCGTGTCGGCGAGGTCCATCGGGCGTCTCCCCTGCGCTACGGCTGGAGGTCGGGCGAGCCGCCTCGATGCCGCCTAATCGTTGGTGCGGGTGAGCCAGCCGAACTTCTGCGGCTTACGACGCGCGTCCGGATCGAGCGGCACGTTGATCAACGACGGGCCGTTGATCTTCAGCGCCGCATCGATCGCCGCGTCCAGCTCCGCCGAGTTGTTCGCGTTGAAGTGGGCCCCACCGAGGCCCTGCATCATGATGTCGTACCGCGCACCCAGGCTCATGCCGCCCACCGGCTTCTGGTCCTTCTCGAACAGTTCCGGCTTGTGGCCGCCAATGCCGCCGTTGTTGAAGACGATCCACGTGATCGGCAGGTTATAGCGGACCGCCACTTCGCACTCGGTGCCCGCGAAGCCGAACGCGCCATCGCCCTGCAGGCAGATCACGCGCTTGCCCGGGAACGCCGTGGCCGCGCCGATGGCGAAGCCGTGCCCGAGGCCCATCGAGCCGAACGAGCCGGCGTCCAGGCGGGTGCGCGGCAGGTACTGGTTGATCACGGTGCGGCTGATGTCCATGGTGCTGGCGCCTTCGGCCACGAAGATCGCGTCCTTCGGCAGCCGCTCATCGATGGAGCGCAGCGCGCGGTAGTACCCGAGCGGGGAGGTCTCCTCCTGCATCATGCCCTGCACAGCCTCGGCGTTCTGGCGCGCCTCTGCGCTCACCGCGCGCGTCCACTCGGAGTCGTCCGGGAACGACCAGCCGTCGCGGTCGAGGACATCGAGCAGTTGCGACAGCGTGGCCTTCGCGTCGCCGATCATGCCGACCTCGGACGGCACGTTGACGCCAATCTCCTCCGGGTTGAAGTCCAGTTGGACGACGCGCACGTCCGGCCGGAAGCGCGGCGGCAGGCCGAAGTGGAGCATCCAGTTCAGGCGTGCGCCCACCAGGAAGATCAGGTCGGCGTTCTGCAACACGAACGACCGCGCCGCCGCGGCGGACTGGTCGTGGTCGTCCGGGATCAGCCCCTTTGCCATCGGCATTGCCAGGTACGGGATGCCGGTCTTCTCGACGAACGCGCGGATCTCGACCTCAGCGCGCGCGGAGGCGACGCCCTTGCCGAAGATGATCAACGGCTGCTGCGCGGTCTTCAGCGCGGCGATCGCTGCCTCCACATCCGCCGGGTCGGATAGCGCGCGCTTCGGATCCGGGACGCGCGGCGCCCACTCCACCAGGTCCTCGTCCACGCGGGCGGTGATGATGTCACCCGGCAGTTCCAGGTAGACCGGGCCGGGGACGCCGTGCAGCGCCTTTTTCACGGCCTCCGCCACGTAGATCGGGATCCGCTCAAGGCGTTCGACACGCTCAGCGTACTTCGCGTACGGCTTCATCGCCGTCAGCTGGTCGGCCTCCTGGAAGAAGCCCATGAGGTGGCCGGTCTGCTCGTAAGAGCCGCCGATCATGATCATCGGCCAGCGGTTGGACCACGCGTTCGCGAACGCGGCCACGGCGTTCAGCACGCCCGGCCCGGAGACCGCCAGCGCGGCGCCGAGGCGCCCAGACCCGCCGAGGTAGGAGACGGCCTGTGCCGCGTACGTGGCCGGCATCTCGTGCCGCATGCCCACGTAGTTGATGCCCTCGCGCTGGGCGGCGGCGGCAATGCCCGTCACCGGGATACCCACCACGCCGAACATGGCTTCCACGCCCTGCTGCTTCAGCGCGCGCGCAATGATGGTCTGACCGTCGATCTCCGCCATGTGGAAGGCCTCCAAGGACGTGGGGAAGGATGCGTTTCGGCGCGATACTACACGCCCTCGAAAGCACCTCGTGGCCGTTACGTCTTGAACCGCTCCCGAGTTACCACCCACACGTACGAACCGGTGTGCCGCGAGGACAGTTCCCCGGTCCCATGCATCCCCACCGACTCCGCGACGGCGATCGAGGCCGCGTTGGATGGGTCGATCACCGCGGTCACCTCGCGCGTGTCGGGATCGAGGAAGGCGCGGGCGACCAGCGCCCGGGCCGCCTCGCGCGCGTAGCCGCGGTGCCGCCACGGCGGTTCGAGGCCGTAGCCGATCTCCACGCGTCCCTTCAGCGGGCCAACCCTCGCCGGGCGCCCCTTGAGGTTGATGCCACCCGCGATTTCGCCCGTCTCGCGCACCACCACGGCTCGCCCCTGCCACACGGCGACCAAGGGGTCGACGCGCAGCCGCTCGACGTAACCGGGGAAGGAGAGCCGAATCTCGTCGCCGAACGGCCACTCACCGAGCGGGTAGCCGAGGACGGCCGATGCGCGCTCACGCTCGCCGGCAAGGATCGCCTCGCAGAACTCGAGCGGGAGCAGTAGCAGGTCAAGGCGCTCGGTGCGCAGCACCTCCGACGCGGGGTCGAAGGCGCGCTCGGTCACGGTTGAGGGACACCCGCCTGCACGACCTCGAAGCGCAGCGCGACGACCTCGTCGCCATCGATGCGCACCTGGACCTCGTGCGGGCCATAGGACTGGATCTGCATCTGCTGGAGGTCAATCACCATGTTCGCGCGCATCTGGACGGTCTCGTCCGGCACCGTGAGGTTGATCTCGCCCTCGACCGGCGGGATCACCTCGCGGCCGTCCGCGTCGCGCACGCGGACGGCGAACTTGCGGCTGCCTTCGTCGGCGCGGGTGAATGAGAAGCGGATCACGGCAACGGCCTTGGGATGAACGGCCGGCATGCTGGTCGCACCGATTTGCTCGATGCCGATACCCACGGCGTGGATCTTGCCGTTGCTCTCCGCCGCGGCATCACAGAGGAAGGCGAAGTCGACACGCATCGGCGGGCTACTCCCTGTGCTCGCGGGCAACCAGCGCCCACCACATCGAGTGTACCGCCGGCTACGCGTCCTCCCCTGCTTCGGGCGCGCTGTCCTCGGGAGGCTGGGCCTGTCGCACGAGGTAGTCCGCGACGCGCAGGAATGCCTCGCGGTCCGCGACGTCCATGCCGTCGAACAGTGACCCGGCCTCCAGGTGATACGCAACGAGGGGTGAGAGCGCGGCCTCCGGGCGGGCGAGAAGTTCAACGAGCATCGCCCGCCGGTCGGTCGGGTGTACGCGACGACGCACCAGGCCCTCGCCCTCCAGGTTGTCCACGAGCGAGGTCATCATGCGGCCGCTGACGCCGAGGCTGGCGGCGAGGTCGCTCATCCGCCACGGCTCATCGGAGGTGGCGAGCCGCTCCAGCAGATAGAGGCGGATCACAGACCCGCCGCTGACGCCGCTGTTCCACTTCCGGA
>JAQCKI010000108.1 GCA_027592645.1 Chloroflexota bacterium
TGTGCTCGTCGGCGTGGTGGGCGTCACGCGGCGCGAGCTGCGCGAGCCGAACCTCGGCGCGCTCATCGATGAACCCGACCGCGCGACATAACCAGCGATGGCCTCAGTGAGAGGCCCAGCTCGCGTTGTATCATCGCCACCACTGACCACGATCCCGAGAGGTGGACCACATGACCATGACCGAAGAGCCGCGCGTCATCGGCACGCGACCGATCCGGCCGGACGGCGTGGACAAGGTCACCGGTCGTGCCACCTACGGCGCAGATGTCCGCCTCCCCGCGTTGCTGCAGGGGCGCGTGAAGCGCAGCCCCCACGCGCACGCGATCATCAAGCGCATCGATGTCTCACGTGCCGCCGCGCTCCCCGGCGTGCTGGCGGTGATCACCTTCGATGACCTGCCGGTACCGTCCGAGCCCGTGATGGAGACCGTGCGCGGCCCCATGCCGACCGCGTGGGACTCCGAGCGCATTCTGGCCCGCCGCAAGGTGCTGTTCCGCGGCCACCCGATCGCTGCGGTCGCCGCGCTCGATCACCACACCGCCGAGGACGCCCTCGAACTGATCGATATCGAGTACGAAGTGCTGCCGGCCGTGGTCACGATCGACGACGCGCTCCGCCCGGACGCGCCGATCCTGCACGATGACGGCAAGGCGGACCTGGTTCCCGGCCTCTTCGAGCCGGTGGAGGGCCACCCGAGCAATATCGCACGTGTCATCACCCTCGGCTTCGGCGACCTGGACCAGGCGTTCGCGGGGTCGGACGTGGTGCTGGAGCGCACGTACGAGACGGCGATGGTGCACCAGGGCTACATCGAGCCGCACAACGCCACTGCTGTGTGGAGCCAGGACGGCAAGGTCACGATCTGGACCAGCACCCAGGGTGCCTTCGGCATCCGCGGCAACGTGGCGCGCACGTTGAACCTGCCCGTCAGCATGTTGCGAGTGATCCCCGCGGAGATCGGTGGCGGCTTCGGCGCCAAGAACGTGGTCTACCTGGAGCCGCTCGCCGCGCTCCTCTCGAAGAAGACCGGCCGCCCGGTGCAACTCACCATGAACCGCACGGAGGTGCTGGAGGCCACCGGCCCCACCTCTGGCACCCGCTCCTGGGTGCGCATCGGCGCGAAGCGGGATGGCACGCTCGTCGCCGCCGACATCAAGCTCTGGTACGAGGCGGGTGCCTACCCCGGCTCTCCGGTCGCCGGCGGCGCACGCTGCGCCCTCGGCCCGTACGTGATCCCGAACCAGCGCATCGTGGGCTACGACGTCGTGGTGAACCGCCCGAAGGTGGCCGCTTACCGCGCCCCCGGCGCCCCCGCCTCCGAGTTCGCCGTGGAGTCGCTCCTGAACGAACTCGCGGAGCGGCTCGAGATGGACCCGATGGAACTGCGGATGAAGAACGCCGCAGAGCAGGGCGCACAGCGCAGCGACGGTGCCACGCACGGCTCCATCGGCGCGCGCGACGTGATGCGGGCGGTCATGGATCACCCGCACTACCGCTCCGAGGCGCTGGGCAAGGACCAGGGCCGAGGCGTGGCGATGGGCTTCTGGCAGAACGGCGGTGGTGAGTCCTCCGCCTACGCCAACGTCCACTCGGACGGCCGGGTGACCCTGGTCACCGGGTCGGTCGACATCGGCGGGCAGCGCGCCTCGCTGGCGATGCAGTTCGCCGAGACGATGGGCATTCCGTACGAGGACGTGAACTCGCTCGTCGGCGACACGGACACCATCGGCTTCACCGGGAACACCGGCGGCAGCCGCACCACGTTCGCGACAGGCCTGGCGGTGATCCAGGCCGCGAACGACGTGCGCGAGCAACTGGAGCGCCGCGCCGCCAAGATCTGGAACGTGGATCCAGGCATGGTCCATTACGACCCGGCCGATGCCACGCTCCGCGGCCCGGATGACAACGTGATGACGTTCAAGGAGGCCGCGAAGCGCCTCGCCGCCACCGGCGGCGGCATCCAGGGCCAGGCGGACATCGTCTCCACCAACGTGGGCAAGGTGGGTGCCTGCTACGGCGCCAACATCGTGGACCTGGAGGTGGACCGGGAGACCGGCAAGGTGAAGATCCTGCGCTACACGGCCGTGCAGGACGTGGGCAAGGCGATCCACCCCGCCTATGTGGAGGGCCAGATCGAAGGCGGCGTGGTGCAGGGCATCGGCATGGCCCTGAACGAGGAGTACGTGTACGACTCGGACGGTCGCATGATGAACTCCTCCTTCCTGGACTACCGGATGCCTGTCGCGAACGACCTTCCGATGATCGAGACCGTGCTCGTGGAGGTTCCGAACCCGGGCCACCCGTACGGTGTCCGAGGCGTGGGCGAGGTGCCGATTGTGCCCCCGCTCGGTGCCATCGCGAACGCCATCTACGACGCGGTGGGCGTGCGGGTCACCCGCCTGCCCGCCTCGCCGCAGTGGCTCCTGGACCAGTTGCTGCCCGCAGAGCAGTAGCCCGCCGTGGCCGTGGTGCACGTCCCCGCGTCGCTGGAGCAGTTCACCGGCGGCCAGCGGCGCTATGAAGTGGCCGGGACCACCCTGCGCGAGGTGTTCGAGGCGCTGCGCCAGGTCGCGCCGGATCTCGTGCCGCGGATCCTCGATGGCGATGACATCCGTTCGGACATCGCGGTCGCGATCGATGGCTCCATCCTCGAGGGTGGCGAGCTGGTGCAGACCGTCGATCCGGACACCGAGATCTACCTCGTCCCGCCCATTGGTGGCGGCGGGTGGGTTAGCCGAACCGATTTCGCCGCATAACGGCGCTCGTGATAATCTTCGCGATCTCACTATTCCCTGTACGTAAAGGTACGGGGTGGGCACCGGTGCTACGCCGGGTGCGAGGGAATGCTGCATGGCTCGGCTGACCGATCGGCCTCGAACCGACGCGCGCACGTCCGCTCCCACGGCGGAGGCACCCCCTCGGCGCCCGCAGGCAGACACCGGCGGCAGCGGTGGCGACGGCGGCAAGCGGGGCACCCGCTTCGGCCTTCCCCGCACTTTCGAGTCGTTCCGGGACCGCGAGTTCCGCTGGTTCTACCTCTCGATGCTTGGCCAGATGGCCTCCATGAACATGCAACTCGTGGTGCGGGCGTACCTCGCGTACGTGCTCACCGGCTCATACGCGGCGCTGGGCCTCGTCGGGCTCATGGGCGGCCTCGCCATGCTCGTGCTGGCACCGTTCGGCGGGGTCATGGCGGACCGACTTCCCAAGAAGACGGTGCTTCAGGTCGGGCAGGTCGCCAGCCTCCTGAACGCGGCCGCGCTGGCAGTCCTCACGTGGGCCGGCGGGATGACACTCGAGTGGTTGCTCGTCTCCGCACTGGCCCAGGGCATTGTCATGGCGCTCACCATGCCAACCCGTCAGGCGATGATCCCGGACATCGTCGGGATGGATCGCATGCAGAATGCCGTGTCACTGAACATGGCCGGCATGAACACCATGCGCCTCTTCGCGCCGGCCGCCGGCGGTTTCATCATCGACATCTTCGGGTTCGGCTGGGCCTTTGCGGCGATGGCGATGATGTTCGGCTTCGCGATCCTCGCGCTCGCGCAGGTGACCCACCAGGCGGCGATTGCCCCGGGCAAGGCCGGCGACGGCATCATGGCCGTGGCGGTCAGTAGCTTCCGCGACATCGGTGAAGGCGTGAAGTACATCACCCGTACGCGCCTGATGCTCGCGCTGCTCAGCATCTCGTTCATCTCTTCGATCTTCGGGATGCCGTACCAGTTCCTGCTCCCGGGCTACACCGCGGACATCTTCGACGGCACCGGTAGCGACGTGGGCCTGCTGCTGGGCCTCAGCGCCGTGGGCGCACTGGCCGGGGCGCTCGTGCTGGCCTCGTTGCCTTCGAGGAACCGCGGCTGGATGCTCCTCGCCGGCACCACCGTGCTGGGCATTGGCCTGCTGGCGTTCGTGCAGACGCAGAACTTCTGGGTCGCCGCCGGCTTCCTGATGATCGTGGGGGTCGGTTCCTCGTTCCGCCAGGCGCTCAGCCAGGGACTCCTGCACGCCCACGTGGAGAACGCCTACCGCGGCCGCGTGATGTCCGTCTTCATGATGCAGATGAGCATGATGCAACTCAGTACGTTCTTCGTCGGCATGCTCGGCGACGCGATTGGCATCCAGATGGCCATCGGCATCCTGGGCGGCGGCCTGATCGCCACCACGCTGCTGTTCACGCTCTTCGTGCCCTCGATCCGCCGGCTGCAGTAGCACCGGCCGAGGGCGCCTACAGCGCCCTGAGGCTCCGCGCGCCCGCGCCGATCACGCCCGCCGCGGCGACCAGCACCACGCCCGCTGCCACCAGCGCCGCTTGTGGCCCGGCGACTTCCGCGATCCCGCCGAGGATGACCGGCCCCACCCAGCCGAAGCCGATCGCGACCGCCCACGCCCCCAGCACGCGCCCGCGCAGTTCATCCGGGACGCTCTTCTGGAGCAAGATCCACTCCAGCGCGTCCACCATCGCCGCGGCGGCACCGACGCAGAGCGCGGCGACGATCGAAACGGCATAGAACGTCGACACGCCGAGCGAGATCAGCGCCACGCCGAACGCCCCGCACGCCGCCACCAGCACCATCCCTTGCCGGCGCCGCCCGCTGATCGCCGTCAGCAGCATCGTCCCCAACATGGAACCCACGGCCGACGCTGCGAACAGCCCGCCGAGGCCGCTCGGTCCCACGTTCAGCACGCGCTCGGCGACCACCGGGAGCATCGACTGGTACGAGAAGCCGACGATCTCCACGAGCACCATCATTGCCAGCAGGAGCGCCACCACCGGGATGCGCAGCACCGTGCGCAGGCCGTCGACCACATCTGAGAAGAACGAGGCCGATCGGCTGCCGGCGGCGCGTACGGGAATAGGGATGCCCGCGTAGGTGAACGCCGCTGCCGCAAACGGAAGCGTCGCGAGCAGGAACGTGGGCCCCGGGCCGATCAGGCCGACGAGCGCTCCACCGCTCAACGCGCCGGCCACCCCGACGGCCCGCTGGCCAACGGAGGTGAGGCTGATCGCGTTTGCGATGCCCTCGCGCCCGACGAGGTCGCCCGCGAGGGCTTGCAGCGCGGTGGTGCTGAAGCTCATGCCGGAGCCACTCATTGCGATCAGCAGGAACAGCGCCACGAGCGTGACCCGGTCCAGGAACACCATCGCCGCCACCAGCAGCACCACCGACCCGAGTGCCGCCGCCGTCATTGCCAGCACGCGCCCGCGCGGATAGCGATCCGAGACCGCGCCCGCGATGGGGCCGAGGATGATCGCCGGTGCCGAGCGCACCGAGAACGAGACGGCCGTCAGCAGGATCGAGTCGGTCACGTCGAAGACGAACCAGCCGATCGCCACGCGCTCCATCCACTGCCCCATGGAGAACAGCACGGCGCCGATCCAGAGCCTGGCAAAGCCGGGGACGCGGAACGAAGCGAGCATGCCGGTGGGTGGTGTGGTGACCTGGGGAGCGTCTGACAAGGGGCGCGGCCTGCTTTCAGCGTGTCCGTTCGAGCCTACCCGCCCCAGTCCAGAGCCGCCCCCTCAGTGGCCGGGGCGACCGATCACCACGCCAGCGCCTCCATCACCAGTCCCGCCGCCAGCGCCGGCGTCTCCAGCGGGAAGAAGTGCGAGGCGTTCGGCAACTGCCGGTCGCGCACCACCGGGAACGCCGCCACGCTCTCGATGCGCGTCGCGGACGGGCCGAGGCCCGGCGGGTCACTCGGCTGCCGGTCGCGGGCGCGCACCACACTGACCCGTGCCCGCACATCGCCCAGCACGTCGTCGAGGCTGGCGGTGTGGCGGTTCGCGTACACGGACGCCTCGAACAGCGGCGGGCACGCGAGGTGATAGCGACCGGTCGAGGCGTCCCGCGTCAGGCCGTGCGTGGTGTACGCGCGCAGCGCCGCCTCGTCCCAGGTGGAGAACGGCGGCTGGCCGCTCAACCGCTCAAATAGCTCGTCGGGCGACGCCCACTCGGCGCGCCGCCGCGCCGA